>NZ_LZIN01000076.1 GCF_001667375.1 Mycolicibacter sinensis
AGTCGAGCGTGTCTTCCACCCCGCCCCAGTCGATGCCCATCCATTCGGTGAAGAAGCCCTCGATGTTGCCGAAGGCGCTGTAGAAGAACGCCACAACTGAGTAGAACAAGCCTTCCCACCAACCGCTGTCGACCAGCCCGTGGCTCCACGCATTGATCCAGGCGCCGAACTGGTCGAAGTCACCGGAGATGTCGATGTCGGTGATCGCGCCGTCGGTGGTGGCCAGGTGGTTGGCCACCTGATCGGGCGTGAGCCCCAGATACATCATGTGCTCGTAGAACAAACCGAGCTCAGAGGTGGACGTGGGGTCGGTGACCGGATCTCCGGGGATCGTGTAATCGGTTACCGCGAACCAGTTGTTCGGGGTCTGGACACCCGACAGCAGAGCAGTGTCGAAGAAGTCGGAGGAGGAAACCCCGCCCATACCCTCCGACGCGGTGTCGGCACCGACCGGATTGCCGATGAACACGAAATGCAGCAACTGCGGGTCGACGCCGTCGTGTTCCAGCTGGGCCATGGCGATCGAACCGGCCGTGGCGCCCTGCGAGTAGCCGAATATCCACAGCGGGTTGTCGGCATCGTAGGCGCCCGGGTTGGCGTCGAGCTGGGCGTGCACCGCCCGCACGATCTCGGCCGCGCCGACGAAACTGCTGTGCCCCTGCAGGATCAGCTGCGGGGTGGTCAGCACCTGCAGCGGGGAATCGCAGATGCCGGCACCGATCACGCAGACCGTCGGATCGTCGCCGGCGTCGAAGCCTAGCGGGTTGAGGAACAGGTCGGCCGCGGTTTGGGCGAACGCCGCCGAGGGCGTCGGCAACATCGTCCCGCCGACGAAGATCGCGGT
>NZ_LZIN01000077.1 GCF_001667375.1 Mycolicibacter sinensis
GTTCGGTGCCGAAGGCGAAGAATTCGACCCGATCTTGCACGAGGCCGTGCAGCATGAAGGTGATGGAACCCATTCGGTGATCGGCACCGTCATGCGGCAGGGCTACAAACTCGGTGAGCAGGTGCTGCGCCACGCGATGGTCGGCGTGGTGGACACCGTCCCGGACGACGAGACCGACGACGCCGTCGTCGACGGTGACACTGCTGACGAGAATTGATCAGGTAAGGAGGTGACGCATCATGGCTCAGCGTGAATGGGTCGAAAAGGACTTCTACAAGGAGTTGGGCGTCTCCTCCGACGCCAGCGAGAAAGAGATCAAGAGCGCCTACCGCAAGCTGGCCTCCGAACTGCATCCGGACAAGAACCCGAACAACCCGGCTGCCGCGGAGCGTTTCAAGGCGGTGTCCGAGGCCTACAGCGTGTTGTCCGATGAGGCCAAGCGCAAGGAATACGACGAGACCCGCCGGCTGTTTGCCGGTGGCGGTTTCGGGCGGCGCTTCAACGGCGGCGGCGGTTTCGGCGGCGGCAACTTCGATCGGTTCTCCACCGGCGGCGACGGCAGCGAGTTCAACCTCAACGACCTGTTCGGTGCGGCCGGGCAGACCGGCGGTGCGAACATCGGTGACCTTTTCGGAGGCCTGTTCGGCCGCGGCGCGCAGCAGCGGCCCAGCCGGCCCCGGCGCGGAAATGACCTCGAGACCGACTCCGAGCTGAGTTTCCTGGAGGCCACCAAGGGCGTGGAGATGCCCTTGCGGCTGACCAGCGCCGCGCCGTGCACCAACTGCCATGGCAGTGGCGCCAGGCCGGGCACCAGCCCGAAAGTCTGCGTCGCCTGCAACGGATCCGGGGTGATCAGCAGCAACCAGGGCGCCTTCGGGTTCTCCGAGCCGTGCACCGACTGCCGTGGCAGCGGTTCGATCATCGAGCATCCGTGCTCGGAGTGCCGGGGAACCGGGCGGGCGGCCCGCACACGCACCATCAACGTGCGGATTCCGCCGGGAGTCGAAGACGGTCAACGGATTCGGCTGGCCGGCCAAGGCGAGGCGGGATTGCGGGGGGCGCCGTCGGGCGACCTGTATGTGACGGTCCGGGTGCGTCCGGACAAGGTCTTCGGCCGTGACGGCGACGACCTGACCGTCACCATCCCGGTCAGTTTCTCCGAACTCGCTTTGGGCACAACGCTTTCGGTACCGACGCTGGAGGGCAAGGTCGGTGTGCGAGTGCCCAAGGGAACCGCCGACGGGCGGATCCTGCGGGTGCGCGGACGCGGGGTACCCAAGCGCGGCGGCGGCAACGGCGACCTGCTGGTCAAAGTGAAGGTCGCGGTGCCGCCGAACCTGGAGGGTCAAGCGCAGGAGGCACTCGAGGCGTATGCGGCAGCGGAGCGGGCCGCCGGGTTCGACCCGCGCGCCGGATGGGCGGGCAACCGGTCATGAGTAAATCGTCGGAGAGTTCGCGCACCTTCCTGATCTCGGTGGCCGCCGAGCTGGCCGGTATGCACGCGCAGACGTTGCGAACCTATGACCGGATCGGTCTGGTCAGCCCGCGCCGCAGCTCCGGCGGCGGACGGCGCTACTCCGAGCGGGACGTCGACATGCTGCGCGAGGTTCAGCGGCTTTCCCACGACGAGGGCGTCAACCTCGCCGGCATCAAGCGGATCATCGAGCTGACCAACCAGGTCGAGGCGCTGCAGTCGCGGGTCAAGGAGATGTCGGCCGAGCTGGAGATGTTGCGCTCCAACCAGCGTCGCGAGATCGCGGTGGTGCCCAAGAGCACCGCCGTGGTGGTCTGGCGGCCGCGTAAGTAATAGCTTTCTTCCTGCGCGAGCAGACATGAAAGCCCCTTATTTGGGTGCCAGATGGGGGTTTTCGCTGGGGGCACCTCCCGCTTGCGGGGGACTGCTCGCTGGACTTCAGCGGACCCGGATGGAGAACTGGGCCACGCCGGGTTCGCCCGGGCGGGCCATCCGGTAGCCCCCGCGGCGCAATGCGTCGGTGGGTGCGGCCATCGGTTCGAAGCAGATGACCTCCTCGGTGGCCGGGGCGAAAATCTGCGCCGCCGGATACCCGTGGTCGAAGTGCACCTCGACGCGTCGCCCACCGCCGCTGACCGCGAACGCCGCTCCGGCCGGCACTTCGTCGAAACCATCGTCAAACACCTGCTCGCCCAAGACCTCCGATGTCTTCGGCAATTCCGACGTCTCACCGGTGGGGATGCCGTGGGCGTCGACGAGCCGAGCGCGCATCGGCGGCGTCTCGATGCGCCATTGATCTCTCGGGACTCCGGGCAGCTGCAGATAGGGGTGGAAACCGAAGCACAGCGGCACTCCCGCGCCGGTGGTGGCGGTGACCGTGGTGCGCACCGTCAGCGTGCGGTTGCTAAGTGTGACCTCAAGGCTCAGCAGGTGCGGGAACGGGAAGGACGCCAACAACTCCGGCCGTGAGCCGAAGTCGAGTTCAGCGGTCACCGTCGATGCCGACTGCTCGGTCATCCGCCAACCGGGGTCCCCGGCCAGGGTGCCGTGGATCGGGGCGCCGTGCTCGTCGGTGTGTACCCCGCCGGTTCCGGGTGTCAGTGTGACCTCGGTATCGCCGACGCGGTAGTCCTTGCCGCTCAACCGATTCGCCCACGGATACAGCAGTGGGATGCCCATGGTCTTGTGGTCGGAGACGTAGGCCTGCAGGCCTTTGCGCTGACCGAGCAACTCCACACCGCCGTCGGACAGCGAGGTGCCGATCATGCCGGCGCTCGGGACGAACGTCGCCGTCAGATCCGACGACGGATCAACCAATGTGCAGGGTTCGAATTCGCTCATGCTCACTCCGACAGTGGGTCGTGTTGAATACATTGCGCAGGAGCACCTTTAGTGATCAGAGCGGCCGCGGTGGCACGGGTCATCTCGGGCCCGCCGCAGACCAGGATCTGCCGGTCGCTCCAGTTGCCATAGCGCGTGACCACATCCGGCAGCTGCCCGGTTTGCCGCACGTGCAGGCCCCGCGGCGGCGTTACGTCGGGGTAGTCGGCGGCCCAGCTCGGGTCGCGGGCGTACTCCGACACCGGGGTCACCGACAGCCACGGGTTGTGCGCCGCAATCTGCCACAGGGTGGGCAGGTCGTAGAGCTCGCAGGGGTATCGGCCCCCGAAGAACAGGTGCACGCGCGGGTTCACTCCCCACCGGGTCAGGTCCATGATGATCGCCCGCAGCGGCGCCAGGCCGGTGCTGCCGGCCACCATCAGCACGTCACCGGCGTCGCGGTCGACGTGCAGGCCGCCGTGCGGACTGGACAGGCGCCAGCGGTCGCCGGGCCGGGTTTCGTTGACGATCGCGGTGCTGACCAGCCCGCCCGGCACCCCGCGGACGTGGAACTCGATGGCGCCGGTCTCGTCGGCGGGCATGGCAGGCGAGAGGTAACGCCACGAGCGCGGGCACTGCGGCACCTCGACTTTGACGTACTGGCCCGGGTAGTAGGGCAGCGGGTGGTCGAGCTGGATCCGGACGACGGCCAGGTCCCGCGAGACCCGCAGGTGCTCGACGACGCTGCCGTCCCACCAGGCCGGGCCCTCTTCGGCGTCGGCGGCGCCGCCCATCACCCCGATGATCAGATTCAGCGACTCGCGGGCGGCGTCCTCGACCGCGGGGGTCCAGTCCTCGGCCAGCTCGTCGCGAAGGGCGGTGTAGAGCACGCGTCCCATGGTGTCGTAATGGTGTTGCGTCACACCGTATTTACGGTGATCTCGGCCGAGCTGTGCGATGAACGAGATCGGCTCCTGCGCGCGCTGTGCCACCAGCTCGCCGTACACCCAGCTCAAAGCCTGGGTGAACGCCGTGCGGATACCGGAAAGGTCGGCCGGGAACAGATCGCGGGCCGACGGGTCGGTGCCGAACCAGCGGGAGAACAAGCGGGCCACAAAGCCGTCGGTGCTGTCGTTGGCGTCCGGGGCGGCGAACGCGCCGCGCAGCACCTGCAGTGCGTCACGGTCGTCTAGGCCCACGGCCGCGATTTTATGCTGGCCGGCGGCGATACCGGCTACAGCGCGTGAATCCCGTTGTAGGTCACCATGGCACCGATGAGGACGAGGATGACGGCGAGCAGCGCGGCGTGCTGTTGTTCCATCCAGTCCTTGAGCCGCTCCAGCGCCGGATCGAGGCGGTGGCTGGCCGCAAGGTAGCCCAGGATCGGGAAGACCACCGTGGATGCGGCGATGGCGACGAAGAACGCGGCCGCCTGCCAGGCGCCCGCGCCGGCTAGCCCGGCGCTGCCGATGGCCAGCCCCGCCGCCGCGCCCATGAACAGGACCTCGGGCCGGACCACCGCCAGTACTGCGGCCATCAGGCCGGCGCGCAGCGGGGTCATCGCGGTGAATGAGCGCATCCAGCCGGGCATCTCGCCGTGTCCGTGTCGGGCGGTCCAGCGGTAGATGCCGAATGCGATCAGCGCCACCCCGACCACAATCCGCAGCCACGCGGCCCACGCCGGCGGTGTGGTACGCAAGCCGCCCAGCAGTCCGGATGCGGCCACGAAGGCCGCGGTGAGTGCGGCCAGACCCGTCAGCCAGCCGAGGAGAAATGCCAGCCCGGTCTCCCGCGGGCGCGAGGTGTGCAGCACCAGCACCGCCGGGATGACGGTGATCGGGGAGAGCGCCACCACCAGTGCGAGCGGAATCAACGCGGTCCACACCGAACCCAAGCCGGACGTCATGGCAGCACGGTAGCCGACCGGCCGGGCGCGATACCTCACCACTGACCTTGCTAGATACCCGTACGGGGTATAGGTTCGGCGGCGTGCGCAAGGCGGATAGGTTGGGGCGTCGGTTTGGCGTCACCGGAGTGATCGCGGCGTTGGTCTGCACGCTGGGCTGCTGTCTGCCGGCGATCCTGGTGGCACTCGGCGTCGGAGCGTCGGCTGCGGCTGGGATGGGACACGCCGCGCACGGCGCCAGGGAGGCCGGGGGCTGGTTGCCGGAAATGCTCGACGTGCTGCATCGGATCAGTCCGGTTCTGCTGCTCGTGTCGATCGTGCTCGTCGCCGCAGCGCTCGGTATGCGGCGTCGCGCGGCGGCGCTGCCGGCACTGGCGGCCGGCGTCGTGCTCTACCTCAGCGTGCACGGCCAGACCGAACCGGTCATCATGTACGCCGGGATGGCGCTCGGCTACGGGGTGTGGCTCGGCCTCTACCTCTGGACGCGGCCGGGGAGCAGCGGCGACTCGCGTGACTGTGCCGTTTGATACGCCTGCGACGGCGTGTTGGGTATGAAACCGCACGATCGGCCGAAGAAAGATAGGGTTGAGCGGAACAGACTCAACCTTGACGGCGTTGAACAAGCCGACAAGCATTTTTATCGGGCCCCCTCAGGCCCCCTCTGACCCCGAATGGAGTTGTCGTGGACTCGTTCAACCCGACCACCAAGACGCAGGCGGCTTTGACCGCGGCATTGCAGGCGGCCACCGCCGCCGGCAACCCCGAAATCCGGCCCGCACACCTGCTGCAGGCCTTACTGACTCAGAACGACGGGATCGCCGCGCCACTGCTGGAGGCGGTCGGTGTGGTCCCGGCGACGATCCGCGCTGAGAACCAGCACCTGCTGGACCGGCTGCCGCAGGCCAGTGGCGCCAGCGCGCAACCGCAGCTGTCCCGCGAGTCGCTGGCGGCGATCACGGTCGCTCAGCAGCTGGCCACCGAGATGGACGACGAGTACGTCTCCACCGAGCATCTGATGGTCGGGTTGGCCACCGGCGACTCCGATGTCGCCAAGCTGCTCACCGGCCACGGCGCTTCGCCGCAGACGCTGCGGGAAGCCTTCGTCAAGGTGCGCGGCAGCGCCCGGGTCACCAACCCCGACCCGGAGGCCAGCTACCAGGCGCTGGAGAAGTACTCCACCGACCTGACCGCCCGCGCCCGCGAGGGCAAGCTCGACCCGGTGATCGGGCGTGACACCGAGATCCGCCGGGTGGTGCAAGTGCTGAGCCGGCGCACCAAGAACAACCCGGTGCTCATCGGTGAGCCCGGCGTCGGCAAGACCGCGATCGTGGAGGGCCTGGCCCAGCGCATCGTCGCCGGCGACGTCCCGGAAAGCCTGCGCGACAAGACCGTCGTCTCGCTGGATTTGGGCTCGATGGTGGCCGGCGCCAAATACCGCGGTGAGTTCGAGGAGCGCCTCAAGGCCGTCCTCGACGAGATCAAGAACGCCGCCGGGCAGATCATCACCTTCATCGACGAGATGCACACCATCGTCGGCGCCGGTGCCACCGGCGAAGGTGCGATGGACGCCGGCAACATGATCAAGCCGATGCTGGCCCGCGGCGAGCTGCGGCTGGTCGGCGCGACCACGCTGGAGGAGTACCGCAAGTACATCGAGAAGGACGCCGCGCTAGAACGCCGCTTCCAACAGGTTTACGTCGGCGAGCCGTCGGCCGAGGACACCATCGGCATCCTGCGCGGCCTCAAGGAGCGCTACGAGGTACACCACGGGGTGCGGATCACCGACTCCGCGCTGGTCGCCGCGGCCACGCTATCCGACCGCTACATCACCGCGCGGTTCCTGCCGGATAAGGCCATCGACCTAGTGGACGAGGCCGCCAGCCGGCTGCGGATGGAGATCGACTCCCGGCCCGTCGAGATCGACGAGGTCGAACGGCTGGTGCGCCGGCTGGAGATCGAAGAGATGGCGCTGAGCAAAGAAGAAGACGCGGCGTCGAAGGATCGCCTGGAAAAGCTGCGCGCCGAGTTGGCCGACCACAAGGAGAAGCTGGCGGAGCTGACCACCCGGTGGCACAACGAGAAGAACGCCATCGACATCGTGCGTGAACTCAAGGAGCAGCTGGAAACGCTGCGCGGTGAGTCCGACCGGGCCGAACGCGACGGCGACCTGGCCAAGGCCGCCGAGCTGCGCTACGGGCGCATCCCCGAGGTGGAGAAGAAGCTCGAGGCGGCATTGCCGAACGCGCAGGCTCAACAAGACCTGATGCTCAAGGAAGAGGTCGGGCCCGACGACATCGCCGACGTGGTGAGCGCCTGGACCGGCATTCCGGCCGGGCGGCTCTTGGAGGGCGAGACAGCCAAGCTGCTGCGGATGGAAGACGAGCTCGCCAAGCGCGTCGTCGGGCAGCGCAAGCCGGTGCAGGCGGTCTCCGACGCGGTGCGGCGCAGCCGGGCCGGGGTCGCCGACCCCAACCGGCCGACCGGATCGTTCCTGTTCCTCGGCCCCACCGGCGTGGGCAAGACCGAACTGGCCAAGGCGCTGGCGGACTTCCTGTTCGACGACGAACGGGCGATGGTGCGCATCGACATGAGCGAGTACGGCGAGAAGCACTCGGTGGCGCGGCTGGTCGGGGCGCCCCCCGGCTACATCGGCTACGACCAGGGCGGTCAGCTGACCGAGGCGGTGCGCCGCCGGCCCTACACGGTGGTGCTGTTCGACGAGGTGGAGAAGGCGCACCCGGATGTGTTCGACGTGTTGCTGCAGGTGCTCGACGAGGGCCGGCTCACCGACGGCCAGGGCCGCACCGTCGACTTCCGAAACACCATCCTGATCCTGACCTCCAACCTGGGGTCGGGGGGCACCGACGAGCAGGTGATGGCCGCGGTGCGGGCCGCGTTCAAGCCCGAGTTCATCAACCGGCTCGACGACGTGCTGATCTTCGAGGGCCTCAACCCCGAGGAGCTGGTACAGATCGTCGACATCCAGCTACAGCAGCTGGCCAAGCGGCTGGCGCAGCGCCGGCTGCAACTGGAGGTCTCCCTGGAGGCCAAGAAGTGGCTGGCGCACCGCGGGTTCGACCCGGTCTACGGGGCGCGTCCGCTGCGCCGGCTGATCCAGCAGGCCATCGGAGACCAGCTGGCCAAGTTGCTGCTGGCCGGGGAGGTGCACGACGGCGACGTCGTGCCGGTCAATGTCGGCGTGGATGGCGAGTCGCTGATCCTGGGCTGACGTTCCCCCCGACAGTGAAGAGGGGGCCCCCCCCCCCCCCCCGGGGGGGCGGGGGGCGCCCCCCCCCCCCCCCCCCCCCCCCCCCCCCCCCCCCCCCCCCCCCCCCCCCCCCCCCACGAC
>NZ_LZIN01000078.1 GCF_001667375.1 Mycolicibacter sinensis
AACAGGTCGGCCGCGGTTTGGGCGAAGGTCGGCGACGGAGTGGACAAAATCGTCGGGCCGACGAAGAACGCGGTGTCAGCGAGCAGTTTGACGGCGGCATTGGTGGCGTGGACCGGCGCGGCGGCAAGCACACCGCCTGCCACGGTGCCGGCAATCGCGATCGGCGCGAAGACCTTGTTGAGCATCCGGGCCCGTCCCTTCACCGCAGAAGCTAAAGATTGCCTGAGGGCGATCATGGCAGGGCCGCTTGGCGGAAGTCAACGCCGCCAGCGGGCTGGCCAGGCATAGTCCCCGCGTCCGTTGACTCTCGTCGCGCGAGAATGCCATTATCAGCGTGTCCCGTCGGCGAGCTCTTACATAAGTTCAAGGTGTGTCGCAATGAACGTAACCAAAGTTTTCGCTCCGGTCGCCGTCGCGGGCGTCATCGCCGCCGGCGTCGCTGGAACCCCGGTCATCCAGACGACGCTCGCCGAAGTGGCCCTGTTGGCCGACACCGCGTTCTTCGTCGGCCCGACGATTTTGTCCACTCCGTCGCCGACCTTCGCCCAAACCGCGGCCGACCTGTTCCTTCACCCGCTCGGTTTCGACGTCGGCGACGATCCAGCCGCGTGCGTGGTCGGTGTCGGCGACTGCGACGCGCCGCTGCGGATCCTGTCCACCCCGGCGCTGGTCCAGCAGGGCCACAGCAGTTTCGTCGGGGCGGCCGAGATCGTGCGGGCGGTGCACGCCGAACTCAACGCCAACCCCGACGCCTACGATGCCGACAACCCGCTGTGGGTGTTCGGCTGGTCGCAGGGCGCCACGGCCGGTTCGATCGCCATGGCCCAGCTGGAACACGACGGCGTCGACCCGCAGTTGCTGCATTTCGTGTTCATCGGCAATCCGGTCGGTGCCGACACCGCGTCGGAGGGTATGGGCGGGGTTTCCTCCTCCGACTTCTTCGACACTGCTCTGCTGTCGGGTGTCCAGACCCCGAACAACTGGTTCGCGGTAACCGATTACACGATCCCCGGAGATCCGGTCACCGACCCCACGTCCACCTCTGAGCTCGGTTTGTTCTACGAGCACGTCATGTACCTGGTGTT
>NZ_LZIN01000079.1 GCF_001667375.1 Mycolicibacter sinensis
AACGCACCCGCACCCAAGACCGCACCCACCGCATCAACACCGAACGCGCCCTCAACAAAGCCCCACCCTGACGTCGCAGGCGGGCAACTAGCTCTTGAAGGGCAGGATCTTGTTGAGCTGGTCGAGTTCCTTGCGCAGGTCGTGGATCAGTGCGGTGCCCCTGGCGGTGTGCGCCACGGCATGGATGCCGTCCTTGTGCTTGACCAGCTCCGCGAGGTCCTGGTGGGCGGCACGCACCGATTCCAGCGTGCGCGCGAGCAGGTCGCCGGTGGCCTGGGTGTCGTTTGCTTGCGTCACGGCATCGCAGCCTATCGCCTCACTCTGGGAACTGGGCGGAAACGGCGAGCGCAAATCGGCCAAACCCCGGCGACGTCCGGCCTAGTCTCTCGGCAACACACTGGGACGGGAAGGGAATGGCCGTGAAGCGCTACATCACGGGTGGGCTGACCGCCTTGTTGGGAGCCGCGGCGCTGATGGCCGGGTGGCTCGGCGCGGCGCCGGCGGCCAATGCCGGGTGCCAGGACAATCCGCTGCTGTTCTTCGCCACCGCCCAGAAGTGCGACGGGCCCCTTCAGCCCGACGGTAGCTGGCAGCGCTGCGTAATCTACTACTACGAGCCGCCGAAATCCCCGCCGTCGCAGCAGGACTGCCACCAGATGGGTCCGCTGGGCCGACAGTATCCGTTCCACTCGTTCTATCAACCGGAGACCCGCATCGCCCCCTAGCGGTGCTCAGCCGACCCCAGCACGCTTCCGAGCGCTCAGATAGCCCAGGTTGGCCGGGCTGCCCAGCAGGTAGCCGTCGGCGGGCGGCATGACGGCCGGCGCCACCGCCAACGCGGCGCCATGCATCTACACGTAGTCGGGTTTCAACACGTCCCAGACCGGGTTACCTACCGCTAAGCAGGTCTTGGGTCTGCCAAGTTCAAGGGCGGTTTGCACGGCCAGCCCGGAGGGAGACGGGATATGGCCGAACGCGGTGCTGAACCCCACGTCCCACGCGGCCGTCGCCTGTTTTTGCGAGCGGTGCGGCATCTGTTCAGTCCGTTACGCCCCGACGACTACCTCGAGATGGTCAACCCGCTGTGGACGACCAAAGAGTTGCGCGGCAAGGTCGAGCGGGTCGAGCCGCAAGGCTCCGAAGCGGCCAGCGTACTGATTCGCCCGGGGTACGAGTGGCCGGGCCACAAGCCGGGCCAGTACGTACGGCTTGGTTTGGTCATCGACGGCCGGTACCACTGGCGCGCATACTCGCTGACTTCGGATCCGCAGCCAAAGGACGGGCTGATCAGCGTCACGCCCAAGGCGGTGGACAGCGGCGTGGTGTCGCCGTACCTGGTGCGGAAAATACAGCCCGGAGAGCTGGTACGGCTCGGCGAAATAGAGGGCGTCTTCACCCTGCCCGAGCCGCTGCCCGCGAAAATGCTGTTCATCAGCGCCGGCAGCGGCATCACGCCGATCATCAGCATGCTGCGCAGCCTTGATCACCGCGGCGAGCTGGGCGACGTGGTGGTGTTTCATTCCGCCCGCACCCGCGAGCAGGTGATGTTCTTGCCGGTACTGGAAGACCTCGACCGCCGCCACGAACACCTGCGGCTGGATGTGCGGCTCACGGCCGAACGCGGCCGGTTGTCGCCGAGCGACTTGGACGAGTTGTGTCCGGACTGGCGCGATCGCGAAGCGTTCTGTTCGGGTCCGGGCGACTTGCTCGATGCGATGATCCAGCACTGGGAGGACAACGGCGACCCGGATCGGCTGCACTATGAGCGGTTCCAGCCGAAGATCGGCGGTAACGCCGGCGCAGGCGAAGGGGGTCAGGTTGCCTTCCTCGAAAGTGAGACTGCTGTCGAATGCGATGGAGGCACCCCCATTTTGGAAGCCGGCGAGCAGGCCGGTCTGAACCTCGCGTACGGCTGCCGAATCGGTATCTGCCACACCTGTGTTGGGACGTTGAAGTCCGGCAAGCTGCGCGATCTACGTTCCGGGGAGGTCACCGAGCCGATCGGACAAGACGTGCGGATCTGTATCCACACCGCCGAAGGTGACGTCGAACTCGAACTGTGATCGAAGGGAGCCACATGACTACTACCGCGGAGAGCCCGCTCGCCCGTCTGAGCGAGCAGGAGCTGGAAAAACTCGCGAAAGAATTCGACGCGATCCACGACGAGGTATTCGCCGAACTCGGCGATCGCGACCGCCACTACATCAAGACGGTGATCTCGGTACAGCGCCAGATCGTGGTGGTCGGACGTGTGCTGTTGCTGGCATCGCGGTCGAGAACTGCGTGGGTGCTCGGCACGGCATGTCTGAGTATGGCCAAAATCTTGGAGAACATGGAACTCGGTCATAACATCATGCACGGCCAATGGGATTGGATGAACGACCCCGACGTCCATTCCTCGGTGTGGGACTGGGACACCGCCTCAACGGCGAAAGCGTGGAAGCACTCGCATAACTACATCCATCACACCTACACCAACATCCGGGGCAAGGATCGCGATCTCGGCTACGAGATAATGCGGATCGACCCCAATCAGCCGTGGCATCCGGTCTGGCTCGCCCAACCACTGTTCAACTTTTTGCTGACGATTTTGTTCGAATGGGGCGTGGCGGTTCACGATATCGACTTTCGCGCCGCACAGCGCGGCGAGAAGCCGTGGTCGGAGGTGCGCCAAGAGCTCAAGGGAATCCGAGGTAAGGCGCGGGCGCAGATTGTCAAGGACTACCTCGGCTGGCCGGCAATCAGCGCCGGCGCGTTCGCCTTGGCACAGCTGGCCCTTCGTGGCCGGATTGATCAGCCGGCGGAGTCGCGTGTCGGCCGGCGGCTTCGGAAGGTCTCGAGCAAGGGCCGGATCGGCGCCACGGCGAATATGCTGGACCGGTTGCTGTCGGGGGTCGAAAGTACCTATTTGCGCACCCTGGCCGCCGACGCACTGGCTAATCTCATCCGCAATGTGTGGGCTCACGCCATCATTTTCTGCGGGCATTTCCCCGACCAGACGTACACATTCAGTGAAGAGGAAGTGGAGAACGAAACCCGCGGCGGGTGGTACGTCCGCCAGTTGATCGGCGCGGCCAACATCGACGGCAGTCCGCTGTTCCACGTCATCAGCGGCAATTTGGGCTACCAAGTCGAACACCATCTGTATCCGGACATGCCCAGTAGCCGGTACTCCGAGATCGCCCCCAAGATCAAGGACATCTGCGAGCGCTATGAGTTGCCCTACAACTCCGGGCGGTTCTCCAAGCAGTGGTTTACGGTGCACCGCACTATCTTCCGGTTGGCATTCCCGGGCGGGAAACCTCGGCCGAAGCCGGGGCCATACCGCAGCCCCGAGCGGAGAACCGGCCCCGGAGGTCCCAGTGAGGCCAGCCGATTCCGTGACCGGCTACCCGCCGAACACCCTGATGCCGGGCCGGAGCACGAATACGGTGGTGTCGAGGTGCAGCCGCCACCGCGTGGCAACGCCTAGCACGGCTACCCCATCAATTGCGCCGCAACCGTTGCGCCGAGGTTCCAGCACGCCTCGATGTCGGCGTTGGTGGGCTTGCCGGACACCACGACGTAGTCGGCGGCCTTCACCCAGCCCAGGCCGGTCGTGATGGAGTCGACGGCGCGTTCGGCTCCCTCGGTGCCTTCGTTGCCGTGCAGATACAGCCCGAAGGGCCGGCCGCGGGTCGAATCCAGGATCGGGTAATAACACACGTCGAAGGCGTGCTTGAGGGCGCCGCTCAGATAGCCCAGGTTGGCCGGGCTGCCCAGCAGGTAGCCGTCGGCGGACAGCATGTCGCCCGGCGACACCGCCAACGCCGCGCGGCGCACCACCTCGACCCCCTCGATCTCGGGGTCGGTCGCCCCGGACAGCACCGCCTCGAACATGGCCTGGCAGTACGGCGACGGCGTGTGGTGAACGATCAACAAGGTCTTGCTCATCGGCTCTCCTGCAGCCGGACCGCGATCTTCATGGTCTCCCGCGCGCGGCGACGGTCCCCGGCGTACTCGTAGGCGCGGGCCAGCCGGTACCAGCGTCGCCAATCATCGGGGTCGGCGTCGAGTTCCGCACGCACCGTGTGGAACAGGGCATCAGCGGCGTCGCGTTCGATACGACCCGACGGCCGTCGCGGCAACGCGCTGGCATCGAGTTCCATCCCGTCATCGGCGATCAGCCGGGACAGCCGCTGATGGGCGAAGCCGTCGCGCAGGGTGGCGATCATCGCCCACAGGCCGATGACCGGCATGACCAGCAGTGCCAGCCCCAACCCGACCGCGGGCGCCGAGCCGGACGTGATCAGCAGCACCGCGATCCGGCCCAAGAACACCAGGTACATCAACAGTGCCAGGCACATGAAGGCGATGAGTGCCTTCATTCGGGCTGCCGCCGACACTGTGACCACGCCTATTGCAGGTCGAGGAGGGGTTCGATGCCGATCGTCAGGCCCGGGAATTCGGCGACGCGCCGCACCGCCAACAGCACCCCGGGAACGAACGATGTCCGGTCGATGCTGTCGTGGCGGATGGTGAGCGTCTCGCCCAGGGTGCCGAAGAGCACCTCCTGGTGGGCGACCAGCCCGGCCAGGCGTACCGAATGCACCGGAACGCCGTCCACGTCGGCGCCGCGCGCTCCCGGCAGGCCGGTGCTGGTGGCATCGGGGTTGGGCGGCAGGTCTTTTCGGGCCTCGGCGATCAGCGCGGCGGTGCGGGTGGCGGTGCCCGACGGCGCATCGGCCTTCTGCGGGTGGTGCAGCTCGATGACCTCCGCCGATTCGAAGAACCTGGCGGCCTGCACCGCGAAGTGCATTGACAGCACGGCGCCGATCGCGAAGTTGGGTGCGATCAGCACCGACGCACCGGGTTTGGCCGCCAGCCAGGAGCGGACCTGATCGAGCCGCTCGGCGGTGAATCCGGTGGTGCCGACCACCGCGTGAATCCCGTTGTCGATCAAGAACTTCAGATTGTCCATCACGACGTCGGGGTGGGTGAAGTCGATCACGACCTCGGTGTCGCCGGCGGTCAGCAGGCTCAGCTCGTCACCGGCGTCGACCTCGGCGGACAGGGTCAGATCATCGGCGGCGCGCACCGCCGCAACCATGGTGGCACCGACTTTGCCCTTGGCGCCCAGCACTGCTACCCGCATGGCTGCCACCCTAGCGGGGACTGCGAGCGCGGCGAAGCCGGGCGGTGTGGGCCCAAGCGTCAGGACACCTCTCGGCGGGCCTCCCCGGATCGGTCGGCCTCGGCCAGGCGCTCGGCCACGAACCGGCAGATGAGAGCGAACGCCGCCCGACTGTCCGGCAGGAAGGGGAACAACGCCGGGAATGCGTGCAGTTGGCGCGCCCATAGCTCCAGGAGGCTGGGCCGGCCCAGCTGCTGCAGCGCGGCGTGCAGCCGTTCGGCATCGCAGCGCAGGATCTCCGACTCGGCCGCGATCAGCAGGGCCGGCGGCAGAGTCTCCAGCCGGCCATTGATCGGGGACAGCTCGTGGCGCAGCCGCGCCGAGGGGCACACCAGATCGATGATGTCGGGCAGCACCGCCGGGATGCCGAATGCGTCGGCGGTCCTGTTCGAGTGGGTGCTGCGGGCGACGCCGTCCAACTCCAGCACCGGCGAGATCCCGATCACCCCGGCCGGGGCGGGCAGGCCGCGCTGCTGGCTGGTCAGCGCGGTCGCGAATGCCAAGAACCCACCGGCGGAGTCCCCGGCGAGCACCGTTTTGTCCGGGTCGGCGCCGAGTCCGAGCAGCCAGCGGTACGCGCCGATGCAATCGTCCACCGAACCGTCCACCGTAACTTGGGGGTATTGCCGGTAATCGACATGAACAACCGGCAGTCGGGTGCGTCGGGCGAGTTTGGCCACCACATGCAGGTGGGTGTCCAAGCCTCCGGTGACGAAGCCGCCGCCGTGGAAATACAGGATGACGCCATCGACGAAGGCATCACCGAGCGGCCGGCCCCGATCGGCCACTCGGACCACTTCGACCGGGACGCCGGGGCCCTGGCTACGGGTAAAGCCCACCCCGAAGAACGGCCTGACGCGTTGCAGCTTGGCGACGGTGTTGACCCGGCGGCCTACCTTTGTGATCCGGCTGGCGACCGTCCCGCTACCGGCGTGCAGCACCAGGCGCCGCACCAGGCGCGGGGTGACGGCGTTGGCGAGCCCGTAGATCAGCTTGGCGGGCAGGCTGGCCGGATGGATCGGAAGGGTTGGGGGCATCCGGGCAGTGTAGGGGCCGGCCGATAGCGGAGGCCGTGATTTGCCGAAACCGCCTGGAAGTTGACGCCAATTCGCTCAGGCGTCGATGACGATCCGGCCGCCGCGGGCCCGAGAGACGCAGACCAGCATCTCGTCGCACTCCTCCGCGGTGCGTCCTCGCCGGTCGACATCACCGGAGACCACCTTGACCTTGCAGGTGCCGCAGAACCCCTGCCGACACGAGCAGGCGGTGGTCGGGTCGGCGTCGAGCATCACATCCAGCGCCGAACGGTCCGCCGGGATCAGCAGCAATCGCCGCGAGCGGGCCAGCTCGAGTTCGAAGGGCACGCCGTCGACGACCGGCGGCGGGCTGAACCGCTCGTAGTGCAGCGGCGCATCGGCGTGTTCGTTACGGGTGGCGCGCACCGCTTCGAGCATCGCGGTCGGCCCGCACACATACACCGCGGTCTGCGGACCGGCATCGGCCAGCAGTTCGTCGGTGCAGGCGAACCGCCCGTGTTCGTCGTCGGCCCATACCGTGACGCGCCCGGAATCCACCGCCAGCACCTCGTCGAGCAGCGGCATATCGGCCCGGTTGCGGCCGGCATACACAGCGCGCCAATTGATTCCGCGCTGCGCTGCCTCGCGCAGCATCGGCAGCATCGGGGTTACCCCGATCCCGCCGATGACGAACAGCACGTCGCTCTCATCGGTGCCGAGATAGAACGCGTTGCGCGGGCCCTCGAACACCAAGGTGTCGCCCACGGCGTAGGACTCGTGCATCTCCACCGACCCGCCGCCACCGTCGTCGAGCCGCCGCACCGCGATGCGGTAGTCGGTGCGTCGGCCGGGCACCCCGCACAGCGAGTACTGCCGGCGACGACCCGACGGCAGCTGCACGTCGATATGACCGCCTGGGGTCCAGGACGGCAGCAGGCCTTGCGGGTCGGCGATCGTCAGCGCCACGACGTCCGGGGTCAGCATCTCCCGCTTGGTGACGACCGCGGCGATGGTCCGCGAGACCGGCGCCACCCGCGACGGCGTCCACCTCGACAGCCCCGAGATGCCGCCGAAGATCGTCACCGATCCCCAGAGCAGGCTGAAGAACCGGTCATGCTTACGCCGGCCGTAGAGGTCCGGGGGCCGAGAACGCCAGATGTCTTGCGGCATATCAGCTTTGCCGCGTATCAGGGATATCGGTGACGGCAGGGTCTGCGCTGTCGGCCACATGCTGATCCACCCATTCGCCGGTGAGCCGGGCGATCATCTCGGGGCGGTCGGTCACCACCCAGTGCCCACCGTCGATGTCGAGCACCCGGTTGCGGGGCGGGATCGCACCGGTGAAGCGTTGCAGGGCGGGGCTGACGAACAGGTCCAGGCGCGGTGCGAGCACCTGTACGGGCACCTCGGTGGAGGGCAGCGGCACGGACGGTTTCAGCAGCGGTCTGGGCATGTTCGCCCGATACAGGTTCAGTCCGTTGACGTAGTCGTTCTCCGCACGGTGGCCGGCCCGCCGCGGGCCGCCGGACTGACCGATCCGCTCCAGGGTTTCGATGAGTCTGCCGCCGAAACCGGACCGGAACAGCGCCTCGGGCAGCCATGGGGTCAAGAACAGCCAGATGTAGCCGGACTCCAGGAATTGCCGGACGACGTCGACGAGGGTCCGCAGGTTACGGGGCGAGCGCAGGAACTGTCCGGCGTAATCCAGGTGCGGCCCGGAAATCGACGTGTAGGAACCGATTTTGGACGCCACCGAGGGGTCGGTCACCGCCGCCCAGCCCTGAATGGAACCCCAGTCGTGGGCCAGCAGATGGACCTGTTCGACACCCAGGTGCTCGATCACCGCACCGATGTCGTCGACCAGCTGAGGCAGCCGGTAGCCGGACCTGTCCGTCGGCGCCGAGGACGCGCCCGCACCGCGCACGTCGTAGGCGACGACGTTGTAGCGGCCCGTCTCGACGAGCTCCTCGGCCACCGGATCCCACACGTGGTGGTTGTCCGGGTAGCCGTGAACGGCCAGGATCGTCGGCCGTCCCGGGGCCAGGTCGGTGTAGGCGTGCACCGCCAGCGTGACGCCGTCGGATGCGGTGAGAGTGCTCATGTGGTCCCTGTTGTCGGTGGTCAGTGCGTGGCGCGGGCGGCGGGCGAAATGGCCAGATAGTTGACCGCTTTCTCGATCCCGCCGAGTTGAGCGGGGTGAAAGCCCGGCCGGTAGTAGGAGGCGATGGCGGGCATGAATTCGAACGGAGCGGGTACCAGCCCACGGCGCGACACTGTGAACCAGTCCCGCCAGCGCGGCTTGGTTCCGGCCGGCAATTGCGGGTCCACCTTGTACATGAACCGCAGGCCGCGCACCCATAGCCACAGCATCATCGGCGTGACGATCAACTGGGTGCGCACCTGCCGGAAGTACCCGGCCCGCAGGTGTTTCATCACGTCGAAGGCGACGGCCTTGTGCTCGACCTCTTCGGCACCGTGCCAGCGCAGCATGTCCAGCATCGCCGGATGGGCGCCGATCGCATCCAGCGCCGGGCTGTCGAGCACCCACTCCCCCAGGATCGCCGTGTAGTGCTCGACGGCGGCGACCAGCGCCACCCGTTCCAGCAACCAGCGCTGCTGGCGGCGCTGGCTCCAGTGCGGCCGGTCGCCGAGCAGGTGAGCGAACAGCCACTTGATCTGGGCGGTGAACGGCGACATGTCGATGCCGCGGGCGGCCAGCGCCTCGACGACGCCTGTGTGCGCCTGCGCGTGGGTGGCCTCCTGCCCGATGAACCCCTGGACGTCGAGGCGCAGTTGGTCGTCTTTGATCAAGGGCAGCGCCTGCTTGAACACCTCGACGAAGAACTCCTCGCCGGCGGGCAGCAGTAGGTGCAGCACGTTGCAGAAGTGGGTGGCGAAGGGTTCCCCGGGCAGGTAGTGCACCGGCAGGTCCGACCAGTCGAATCCGACGTCACGGGCTTGTAGGACGATCCGCTCGTGGTCCAGTGAGCCGTCATGCGGGCCCGCGGCACTGTCGTCGACCTTGAGCATGTCAACCCCTATCACGTTTACAAAGACGCATGTTTTGTCTTTGACTTGGACAGATGATCAGCTAGGGTACAACGATACCACCGGTACTGCCTACATTGAATGCGCCGGATCGATGAATGAGCGTGGCGGGCCGGGGCAACCGGGTCCGGACCGGATCAACCCGGCGTCAATGCCGCCACGATGTCGGCGGCCTTCGCCCCGCGGACCGTCCGGTAGGCGGTCCCAGCCCACAGGCTGGTCCCGTGCGGGTCATCCATCGCCACTGCCGCCGCCCGGATCGGCCTGGTCATGTGGTTGATCTCCGGATATCCCACCGGCGCCACATAGTCGAAGGTCCGGGTGAAGTCGTTCTCCAGTCCGCGCGCGTAGCGGCCGGAGAACGCACACGTCACCGTGGTGTTGATGAACTCCGGGTTCGTCAGCGCCGCACGGTGCGTCGGGTTGGTACCCGCCTCGTCCGCCAGCAGCAGTGCGGTACCGATCTGGGCGGCCACCGCACCGCGTCCCAGCACCCCGGCCACATCGCCCGCGGTGCCCAGACCACCGGCCGCCACCAGCGGGACGTCACCGTGGGCGTGGCCGATCTCGGCCAGCAGATCCTCGAGCGGCTCGCTTCCCGGCCGCACGTCGGGCGCGAAGCTGCCACGGTGCCCGCCGGCGCCAGGGCCCTGCACCACCAACGCGTCGGCGCCGTGCGCCACCGCGATACCGGCCTCGTACGCCGAGGTCACCGTGACCAGGGTCATGATGCGCAGCGCCCGCAGCCTCGCCAGGTCCTCCGGCGCCGGTGTCCCGAACGTGAACGAGACCACCGTGGGCCGTAGGTCGGCGATCACCTCGAGCTTCTCCGGCCAGCAGTCGTCGTCACCGGAGCGGGGCCGGCCCAGTTCGACGCCGTAATGCTCGGCCAGTGGTTCCAGCAGATCGGCATACTCGTCGAGCAGCACCATATCGGCACCACTGGGTTGCGGCACAAACAGATTGGCCCCGATCGGGCCGGCCGTGGCGCTGCGTGCGGCGGTGATGTCGTCGGCCAACTGTTGCGGGGTTCGGTAACCGCCGGCGACAAAACCCAGCCCGCCCGCCTGCGACACGGCGGCCGCCAGCTCCGGTGTGCTGGGACCGCCGGCCATCGGCGCACCGAGCAGTGGGACCGCGAGTTCGGAGAAGCTGAAAGCCATCCCCCTAGCCTGCCATTAACCGCAAACGCCGCGGAAGAGCCCCTTTCGAGCGGTACGGACCCAGAACAGCGACACCGTAGGGCTGGCGCAACAGTTGACGGGCCACCGCGTTGACCTCGTCGACGGTGACCGCGGACAGCTCCCGCAGGGTACGGGAGATGGGGCGGTGCCGTCCGTAGTTCAGTTCGGTACGGCCGAGCCGGTTCATCCGCGAACTCGAATCCTCCAGTCCCAGAACCAGTCCGCCGCGCAAGGATCCCTTGGCGATCCGGCACTCCTCGGCGGTGATGCCGTCGCGCGCAACCGCGTCGAGCACCTCGGTGGTCACTGCCGCCACTTCGGCGAACCGCTCCGGCTGGCAGGCGGTGTAGACCGACAGTGCACCCGCGTCGGCGAAGGTGTCCACCGACGAGTAGATCGAGTACGCCAGCCCGCGCGATTCCCGAACCTGTTGGAACAACCGCGAACTCAACCCCCCGCCGAGGGCGGTGTTGAGCACCGCCAGCGCCTGACGGTGCGGCCAGTACCTCCCCGGAGCGCGCACCCCCAGCGACATGTGGGTCTGGTCGGCGTCCCGGTTGACCACGGTCAGCCCGGGCGTGCCCGGCACCCGGGAAGTCCCGCGCCGCGGCTCGGCGGGCTTCTCGCCTCGAATCAGGCGATGCCCGAAGTGTTCTCGAACCAGCGCCACCACGGTGTCGTGATCGACATTGCCGGCCACCGCCACCACCATGCGCTCCGGGGTGTAGCGACGCTGGTGAAACGAGCGCAGCTGCTTAGCCGTCATCGCCGACACCGACTCGACATTGCCGATCACCGGCCGTCCGATCGGATGGTCGCCGAACAGCGTCGACAAGAACACGTCGCCCAGCGCGTCCTCGGGATCATCGTCGCGCATCGCGAGTTCTTCGAGGACCACGTCGCGCTCGAGGTCGACGTCGGCGGCCGCGCAGGACCCGTTGAGCACCACGTCGCTCACCAGCGCGACGGCCAGCTCCAGATCGCTGTCGAGCACGTGGGCGTAGTAGCAGGTGTGCTCTTTGCCGGTGAAGGCGTTGAGCTCACCGCCGACGGCGTCCATGGCCTGGGCGATGCCGGCCGCCGTGCGGGTCGGGGTGGCCTTGAACAGCAAGTGCTCCAGGAAGTGCGCCGCCCCGGCCACCGTGGCGCCCTCATCACGTGATCCGACGCCCACCCAGACGCCCACCGACGCCGAACGGACCGCAGGGAGGTACTCGGTGACCACCCGCAGCCCGCCCGGCAGGGTGGTACGTCGCAGTGTGGCGCGCGCGATGTCAGCTCTCGGTGGCGGCGGCATCGGCAGGCTCGGTGGACCCCGCCTCTGGGGCCGACTCGGCGGCGTCCTCCACCGGCACCAGCGAGATCTTGCCGCGGTTGTCGATGTCGGCGATCTCCACTCGCAGCTTGTCGCCGACCTTGACGACGTCCTCGACCTTGGCGACGCGCTTGCCCTTGCCCAGCTTGGAGATATGCACCAGCCCGTCGCGGCCCGGCAGCAGCGAGATGAACGCGCCGAAGTCGGTGGTCTTGACGACGGTGCCCAGGAACCGCTCACCGATCTTGGGCAGCTGCGGGTTGGCGATCGCATTGATCTTGTCGATCGCGGCCTGCGCCGACGGGCCGTCGGTGGCTCCGACGAACACGGTGCCGTCGTCCTCGATGGAGATCTGGGCGCCGGTCTCCTCGGTGATCGAGTTGATCATCTTGCCCTTGGGCCCGATCACCTCGCCGATCTTGTCCACCGGAACCTTGATGGTGGTGACCCGCGGCGCGTACGGGCTCATCTCGTCGGGGGCGTCGATGGCCTCGGCCATCACCTCCAGGATGGTCAGCCGCGCGTCCTTGGCCTGCGACAGCGCGCCCGCGAGCACCTTGGACGGAATGCCGTCGAGCTTGGTGTCCAGCTGCAGCGCGGTGACGAAGTCCTTGGTGCCGGCGACCTTGAAGTCCATGTCGCCGAACGCGTCCTCGGCGCCCAGGATGTCGGTGAGCGCAACGAACCGGCGCTCGGTCTTGCCGTCGACTTCTACGTCGTCGGAGACCAGGCCCATCGCGATGCCGGCGACCGGAGCCTTCAGCGGCACTCCGGCGTTGAGCAGTGCCAGCGTGGAGGCGCAGACCGAGCCCATCGAGGTGGATCCGTTGGAGCTCAGGGCTTCCGAGACCTGCCGGATGGCGTAGGGGAACTCCTCGACGCTGGGCAGCACCGGAATCAGGGCCCGCTCGGCCAATGCGCCATGGCCGATTTCGCGGCGCTTGGGCGAACCGACCCGGCCGGTCTCACCGGTGGAGTACGGCGGGAAGTTGTAGTGGTGCATGTAGCGCTTGGACGTCTCCGGCCCCAGCGAGTCGATCTGCTGGGCCATCTTCATCATGTCCAGCGTGGTCACACCCATGATCTGGGTCTCGCCGCGCTCGAACAGCGCGCTACCGTGCGCCCGGGGCACCACGGCGACCTCCGCGCTCAGCGCCCGAATGTCGGTGATGCCGCGACCGTCGATGCGGAAGTGGTCGGTCAGAATGCGCTGGCGCACCAGCTGTTTGGTCAGGCTGCGGTAGGCCGCGCTGATCTCCTTCTCGCGTCCCTCGTAGGTTTCGGCGAGCCGCGCGACCACCTCCGCCTTGATCTCCTCGGTGCGATCGTCGCGCTCGGCCTTGCCGGCGATGGTCAGCGCCTTGGCCAGCTCATCGGTGGCCACCGAGGCCACCGAGTAGTAGACGTCCTCACCGTAGGAGGGGAACAGCGGGTAGTCGGCGGTCGGTTTCGCGGCGGCGTCGGACAGCTCCTGCTGGGCCTTGCACAGCGCCGCGATGAACGGCTTCGCCGCTTCCAGGCCGTCGGCGACCACCGTCTCGGTCGGCGCCTGCGCACCGGCTTCGATCAGCTCGATGACGTTCTCGGTGGCCTCCGCCTCGACCATCATGATCGCGACATCGCCGTCTTCCAGGACACGCCCGGCCAGCACCATGTCGAACACCGCGCGCTCGAGCTGCTCGACGGTGGGGAAAGCCACCCAGCTGCCGTCGATCAGCGCCACCCGCGCCGCGCCGACCGGCCCGGAGAACGGCAGGCCGGCCAACTGCGTGGAGGCCGACGCGGCGTTGATCGCCACCACGTCGTAGAGGTCCTTGGGGTCGAGGCTCAGCACCGTGACCACGACCTGGATCTCGTTGCGCAGGCCCTCGACGAACGACGGGCGCAGCGGGCGGTCGGTGAGCCGGCAGGTCAGGATCGCGTCGGTGGACGGCCGGCCCTCGCGGCGGAAGAACGAGCCGGGGATGCGCCCGGCGGCATACATCCGCTCCTCGACGTCGACGGTGAGCGGGAAGAAGTCGAAGTGCTCCTTGGGAGCCTTGCTGGCGGTGGTCGCCGACAGCAGCATGGTTTCGTCGTCGAGGTAAGCGACGACACTGCCGGCCGCCTGCTGGGCCAACCGGCCGGTCTCGAAGCGGATGGTGCGGGTGCCGAAGCTCCCGTTGTCGATGGTGGCGGTGGACTCGAAAACGCCTTCTTCTATTTCAATTGCAGACATGGACGCCCGTGCGGCCTTCCTGGTTCGTTCAGCTGTTTCGCAACGCCAGACGTGGACCTGTGCAGGACCTGGATGCGGCTACGGTCGTCGATCGAAGCGGCCGGATCTGTAGAACTCCTCGACCCGGCTGCCACTACCGAAGACCGCCCGACTCAGGTCTGGGCTGATCGCCCCGAACGTGTCCCGTCGTGACGTGCCGGAGTGACGCGCGCGGACTGCGTGGGCCACACCGATCTCCGGGCGGGGCCCGGAACGGTCTCACTCTACACGGCGGCGTTTGCCGCCGGTTGGTCAGCGACGCAGGCCCAGGCGCTCAATGAGCGAGCGGTACCGCGCCACATCGATCTGGGCGAGGTACTTGAGCAGACGACGCCGCCGGCCGACCAGCAGCAGCAGGCCGCGCCGGGAGTGGTGGTCGTGCTTGTGGGTCTTGAGGTGCTCGGTGAGGTCGATGATCCGCTTGGTGAGCAGCGCGACCTGCGCCTCCGGAGAACCGGTGTCGGTCTCGTGCAGACCGTAGTTACCCAGGATCTCTTTTTTCTGCTCGACTGTCAGTGCCACGAAAACATCTCCATCAATCGGTCCCGCGAATGTCATTACGGCGGCCACCGCGGACTGCAGCACGCCGAGGGGCGAGTCTAGCAGCGCCTCCCGCACCTTTCCCAATCGTGCGGGCGGTCAGTCTTCGGCCAACAGAGCGCGGGTCTTGTCCACGTCGGTGTTCATCGCCGCCACCAGATCCGCCACCGAGTTGAACTTCTCCTGACCCCGGATCCGGCTGACGAAATCGACGGCGACCCGCTGGCCGTACAGGTCGGCGGTTTGGTCCAGTACGAACGCCTCGACGGTGCGGGCCCGCCCGGAGAAGGTCGGGTTGGTGCCGACCGACACCGCCGCCCGGCAGCGCTGACCGGCGATGACGGTGCCGGGCACCGGGCCGTGCCCCAGCACGGTGAACCACGCCGCGTACACCCCGTCGGCCGGAATGGCCGCATACGCCGACGGTGCCACGTTGGCGGTCGGGAAGCCCAGGTCCTTCCCGCGGCCATCCCCGCGCACCACCAAGCCCTCGACCCGGTGCGGCCGGCCCAGGGCCTCGGCCGCGGCGACGACGTCGCCGGCGTCCACGCAGGACCGGATGTAGGTCGAGGAGAAGGTGACCGACTGGGCCGGGTCGGTGTCGGCGCGCTCGGCCACCAGCGACACCGACTTCACCCCGAAACCGAACTGCTCACCGGCGCGGCGCAACGTCTCGACGTTGCCCGCCGCCTTGCGGCCGAAGGTGAAGTTCTCCCCCACCACCACGTCCACCACGTGCAGGCGCTCGACCAGAAGTTCGTGGATGTAGCGGTCCGGGGTGAGCTTCATGAAGTCGTGGGTGAACGGGATCACCAGGAACACGTCTACGCCGGCCTCTTCGACGAGCTCGGCGCGGCGCGCCAACGTGGTGAGTTGCGCGGGATGGTTGCCGGGGTAGACCACTTCCATCGGGTGCGGGTCGAAGGTCATCAGCACCGTCGGCACACCGCGGGCTCTACCGGTCTTCACCGCATGGGCGATCAGTTCGGCATGGCCGCGGTGCACACCGTCGAACACGCCGATGGTGAGCACGCACCTGCCCCAGTCTGTGGGGATCTCGTCCTGCCCCCGCCACCGCTGCACATCCGCAAGCCTAAACTGTGTGCCGTGAGCCCTTGGGAGCAGTCGGACGGGCTGACTAGCGTCGCCCAGGACTACCTGAAGGTCATCTGGACCGCCCAGGAGTGGTCACCCGACAAGGTCAGCACCAAGATGCTGGCGGAGAAGATCGGTGTATCGGCCAGCACCGCATCGGAATCGATCCGCAAACTCGCCGAAGCCGGCCTGGTGGACCACGAGAAGTACGGCGCGGTAACCCTCACCGACGAGGGACGGCGCGCTGCGCTGGGCATGGTGCGCCGGCACCGGTTGATCGAGACGTTTCTGGTGCGCGAGCTGGGCTACAGCTGGGACGAGGTGCACGACGAGGCCGAGGTGCTCGAGCACGCGGTCTCCGATGCGCTGGTGGACCGCATCGACGCCAAATTGGGATTTCCGCAGCGCGACCCCCACGGCGACCCGATCCCGGCGGCCGACGGGCAGGTGCCCACCCCCCCGGCCCGTCAGTTGTGGGAGTGCGCCGACGGCGACTCCGGCACGGTGGCCCGGATCTCCGATGCCGACCCGGAGATGCTGCGCTACTTCGACGGAGTGGGCATCAGCCTCGATGCTCGCGTCCAGGTGCTGACCCGCCGCGAGTTCGCCGGGATCATCTCGGTGGCCCTGGAGTCGCCCGCCGGCGAGCAGGCGACCATAGACCTGGGAAGCCCTGCGGCACAGGCGATCTGGGTGGTGTGATCGTCGGCCTGCCGGATCACCTCAGGTGGCCGACGAGCTGTCCTTGCTCTCCGAAAAGCTTGTGACGCCATGCGGCTTCCAGCTCCGTGGTGTCGATCTGGGACGGGTGGAATCCGGCCTTCTTGAACGGGCCCATCGCGGAGTAGAAGCCCGTCCACATCGGCGTGCGCAGCATCTGCACGGTCTCCCGCAGGATCCGGAGCGGCCGCCGGCGCCCCTCGCGGTCGGTGGTGGCGATCGAGAGCCAGGCGAACAGCACCAGGATCGGGATGCCGCAGTTCTGCGCGAACCGCATCCAGCGGATGCGCGTCGATTCCGGCACGCCGACAGCCCGATACACGTCGAAGGCGACCGACTTGTGTTCCAGTTCTTCCAACGCATGCCAGTTGAGCAGGTTGCGAATCTCGGGGTCGTACATCATCGCCTGAATCTCGGGGCTTTTGAGGATGTTCTCCGCCCACACCGCGGTGAAGTGCTCGGCGGCCACGGTGAAGCCGAGGAAGAAGTGCCGGAGCCGGGGCAGCCGATCCGGGCTCGGGTACTGCTTGTCGAGGAACTTCTCCATCCGCTCGGTGCTCTCCAACAGATACTCGAACCAGGCGGTGGGATACCCCATCGCGGTGAGCTGCTCGTTGAGCTCACGGTGCCCGCGCCCGTGAGTTTTCTCCTGCCCGATGAATCCGGCCACCCGCTTGCGCAGGTCCGGGTCGGCGATCTGGTCTTTGTAGCGGCCTACCGACCGCACGAAGATCTCTTCGCCCGGCGGGAAGATCGCCGACAGAATCGCGATCAGGTGGCTGAACACCATATTGCCGTCGGCGAAGTACTTGTCGGTGCCGGCCACGCCGAACCCGAAGCTCATCCGGCGCACCGCCGGGTAGGCCACGTCGTGAGATGCAGTCATGGTCTCACTCTGACCCGGCGGGCCGATCGATGTAATGCGCGAACCGGACAGCTATTTGATGGATCCGGACACCTCGGATGTTGGAGCGGCCTTCGCGGACCGCAGGTCGAAGTCGGCCCGCACCGGTGGTTCGCCGAGGCGGGCGCGATAGCGGGTCGGGTCCACGGCCACAATCGGCTCGGCGGTCCCTGGTCAGCGACCGCGGTGTCTGCTCGGCGGTGTACCAGTCCAGCGGATGAAGGCGCGGGTGAACGCGGCGGTCTCCGAATAGCCCAGTTGCCGGGCGGTCTCCTCGACAGTTAACCCCGATTCGAGCAGCGCCGCCGCCAGCGTCGCCCGCACCTCGTCGACCAGGGCACGGTAGCTGGTGCGCTCGGCCGCCAACCGGCGATGCAGGGTGCGCTCGGCGATGCACAGTTCGGCGGCGATGTCGGCCATCGACGGCAGCTGGCCGGGGTCGCGGACCAGGCGGGTCCGCACCAACGCGGCGATCCCGCGGCGCTGTCGCCGGGCCTCCAACAGGTCCTCACACTGCTGCACACACAGTTGTGCGGTCGCGGCGTCGGCGGCCGGCATCGCCTGCCCCAGCACCTCGTTGGGGATCATGATCGCACTGCGGGTGGACGTCGTGTCGATCTCGATGACCAGTCCGGGGAAAACAAGGCGATCCGTCGGTATCTCGATGCCGGGCAGTTCGACCTTGAGCGGCGTCGGCGATTCCAATTGCCCGATCAGTAGCGGCGCCAGGTTGATCACGGCGAACAGATCGCGTTCGAGCATGAACTCCCGCACGTCGGCGGGAACCTGACTGTCGTCGAACTCGATGACGGCGCCGGCGGCGGTGTCGCAGCGGGTGATCCGAAGGAAAGTCGACGACAGCGCCGCAAAGCGGCAGGCGATGTTGACGGCGTCGCCCCAGGTCGGGCTGGCCAGCAGCGCATAGCCGAGAATCCCCATGTTGGCGAAGTTGTACTGCAGCCCGACGTCGCGGGCGAACTCGTGCGGATCGGCAACGCGGGCAAGGATGTTGCGCAAGATCGCCAATTCCTGGCCGGCTTGAACCTCGGTGGCGCTGTTCTCGATGTCGGCCGGCGACACATCGGTGCCGGCCAGGCAGTCGGCCGTAGCCACCCCGTGCAGGCGGGCCGCCTCGATCAGGTGCCGAGTGGTCGCCACCGGCCGCGGAACGTCCCAGTCGGCCCCATGAGCGTGCGCTTCCCCGACCACCATGTGTCCGAAGATATCAAATCGAGGTCTGCAACGGTCATTCCGTCGCATCCGGGCGATTCATAGCGTGGCGGTCATGCCCGTTTCCCCCGACCACGAGATCATCGTCATCGGAGCCGGTTTCTCCGGTATCGGGGTCGCCATCAAGCTGCGGCAATCCGGCTTCGACGACTTCGTGATCATCGAGGCCGGCGACGAGGCCGGCGGCACCTGGTACTGGAACACCTATCCTGGTGTGGCGGTGGATATTCCGTCGTTCTCCTACCAGTTCTCGTTCGAACAGCGCCCGAACTGGTCACGCAGCTATGCGCCGGGCCGGGAATTGAAGGGCTACGCCGAGCACTGCGTCGACAAGTACGGCATCCGCGGCCACATCCGGTTCGGCGTCACGATCACCTCCGCAACCTACGACGACACGCGCAACCTGTGGCGGCTGACCACCGCCGCCGGCGACGAGCTCACCGCCCGCTACGTCGTCAACGCCTCCGGCGTGCTGGTCACCCCCAACTATCCCGACATCCCCGGCGTCACCGACTTCGCCGGTGACACCCTGCACACCGCCCGCTGGAATCACGACGTGGACCTGGCCGGCAAACGGGTCGCGATCATCGGCACCGGAGCCTCGGCGGTGCAGATCATCCCGGCGATCGCGCCCGACGTCGAGTCACTCACCGTGTTTCAGCGCACCGCAATCTGGTGTCTGCCCAAACCCGATTTCACGTTGCCCCGCCCGGTGCAAAAGCTGATGGCCCGGCTGCCCGGGGTACGGCACGCGCTGCGGCTGGCCAGCCACGCCTTCGTCGAGGTGACGTTCCCCATCGCGGCACTACTTCACCGCAATCCCCGGCTCGCACCGGTGGGAATCCTGGTTCACCCGCTACCTGCGCAGCCAGCTCAACGACCCGAAGCTGGCCGAGCAGCTCACCCCGCGCTACGCGCCCGGCTGCAAACGCCCCAGTTTCCACAACGGCTACTACGCGGCCTTCAACCGTGCCAACGTGGCGCTGCAGACCACCCCGATCAGCCACATCAGCGCTTCTGCTGTGCACACCACCGACGGCACCGCCCACGAGATCGACGTGTTGATCCTGGCGACCGGATTCAAGGTGTTCGATCCCGACAACCTGCCCACCTACCGGCTGACCGGGCGCGACGGTGTGGAACAGGGCCGGTGGTGGCAGGAGAACCGCTACCAGGCCTACCACGGCATCAGCGTCCCGGGTTTTCCCAACCACTTCTCGGTTTTCGGCCCGTACGGCTACAACGGCGCGTCGTACTTCACCCTGATCGAGGCGCAGACCGCCCACATCCTGCGCTGTCTGCGCCACGCCCGGGCGACCGGAGCGAACCGGGTGGAGGTGACCGCCGCCGCCAACGACCGGTACTTCGCCGAGATGCTGTCGCGGCGGGGCCGGCAGGTGTTCTGGCAGGACAGCTGCAGCCTGGCCAACAGTTACTACTTCAGCCCGCACGGCGACGTGCCGCTGAAACCAACCACCACCATCGAGACGTTCTGGCGCAGCAGCCGGTTCGATCTATCCGACTACGGGTTCGACCGCACCAATTGAACGAACCCGAACAACTCTGAGCCGCAAGGGAAAACATGGATCTACCGCTGCCCGCATGGGCATTGCGCCCGCTGCTGTGCCGGGCCGCATCCTGGACGTTCGCTCCGGCGGACTGGTCGCGGGTGCGCCGACGAGTCGATCTGACCACCCGGTATTCGCCCCGCCCGTCGGCGGTGACGTTGCGCCGTCAGCTTCTGGCCGGATTGCCCACCGAGGTCCACGTCCCCCGCGGGGCCGCCGGCGACGCAGTGGTGCTGTATCTGCCCGCCGGTCGAATACGACCCCGACGTCGTCGCCGCCAGGGACGCCCGCGACCCGATCCTCACCGCCGAGCTGATGCGCCGCTTCGTGGGCACCTACACCTGGGACAGCACCGACACCACCAGCCTGGACCTGCCGCTGCGCAGTCTCGCCGGGCTTCCGCCGATGGTCATCGAAGCGGCCGGCCACGATCTGCTGGTCGACGACGCCCGCGCACTGGCACAACGGGCTCGCGGCGACGGTGTCGAGGTGGTGGCCTACACCGAGCATCCCGGCCAGGCGCACGTGTTTCACATCATGGCCGGGCTGATCGGCGAGGCCAACCGGGCGATCGACCGCTTCGCGAAACGGCTGCGGACCGAACTCGATACGCACCGCATCGCCTAGCATCGACGGATGGCCAAACTCGAACTGTCCCGCGAACTGTCGCTTCCCCCGGAGCAGGCGTGGGAGCACGCCTCGAACCTGGCCGAGCTGGGCGACTGGCTGTCCATGCATCAGGGGTGGCGCTGCGAGCTGCCGGAGGAACTCACGGTCGGGACAACACTAGTCGGGGTGGCCGGCGCCAAGGGTATGCGCAACCGGGTCACCTGGACGGTCCGCAAGTTTGACCCGCCGGCGCTGCTGGAGATCGCCGGCGACGGAGTGGGCGGCACCAAATACGGTCTGTCCCTGGCCATCGCGCCCGCCGCCGCCGGTTCCCGTTTCACCTTGCGGCTGGATATGGGCGGACGGCCACTGTTCGGCCCGATCGGCGCGGCGGCCGCCCGCGCCGTCAAGGGCGATATCGAGGGCTCGATCAAGCGATTCCAGACGCTGTACTGCTGAGGCGTCAACCACCTGCCCGGGCGTGGTAGGCGTCCCGGGTGGCCTGGTCGACGGCCAGGTACACCTGCTCGGTGCGGGTGATGCGGTACAGGAACCTGCGCGGGCGTTCCGGTATGACCTCGGCGATCCGCAACACCAGGCTCAACCTGCGCGGGGCATACGACTGGGCACGCCGGGTTCGTGCGACCGCGACGACGGCCGCGGCGATGTCTGCCGGTTCGACCGACACGAAATCCTCCACGACACCCGGCAGTTGGACGCCGGCGGACAGTTCGGTGTGCACGATGCCCGGCAGGATCGCCGACACCGATATCCCGTGTGGCCGCAGTTCCTCTCGCAGCGCGGCGGTCAGACCGACCACCCCGAATTTAGTAGCGCAGTAGGTGGCCACACCGGGGAAACCGGCGACACCGGCCATCGACGCGATGTTGATGATCGCTCCACTACCCTGCCCGGTGAAGCGGGTCGCGGCCAGCTTGCAGCCCAGGATCACACCGCGCAGGTTGATGTCGATCATCTTGTCCTCGGTGGCCGCCGATTCGACCAGGAACTCACCGGTGAGCATGACGCCGGCATTGTTCACCAGGATATCCAGCGACCCCAGCGCGGCTTCCGTGTCATCAAGGAACTCCGAAAACGACTGCGGTGACGTGACATCCAGAGGTAATGCGACGACCTCACCGGTGATCCCGTCCGCGACTTTCTTGGCCAGGCCGACGTCGAGGTCCCCGATGGCCACCTTCGCGCCGGCGGCCACGAACTCCTTCGCCGTGGCCAGCCCGATGCCGCGCGCACCGCCGGTGATCGCGACCACCCGTCCGGTCAGATCCTGCTTCATCGTGTTCGTGTTCCTTCCAGTGCGGTGTGCAGTTCGTAGTCGCCTACGTCGGGTGCCTGTGCGAGCCGCTGCCGATAGGCGTTCGGCGTCCACGGCCACAACTCCGGTGTGCCGTTGATGCCCAGATACCAACTGGTGCAACCGGTCGCCCACACCGTGTTCGGCATCGCCGCATGCATACTCGCGTTGAACTTGTCGGTGGCCTGCTCAGTGGGTGCAACGCTGTCGAATTCCCGGCCGCGCCAGCGCTGAATCCAGCCGGTGATGTGTCCGGCTTGGGCTTCGGCGATCGCGGTCAACGAATAGTTGCCGACCGGGCTGTGCGGTCCCATCAGCATGAAGAAGTTCGGGAAGCCGGGCAACGCGACACCCAGGTGGGCTTTGGGCCCGGCATCCCAGAGTTGTTCGACAGTGCGCCCCTGGGCACCCGTCAGCGTCATCGGCCGCATGAACGCATGTGCGTCGAACCCGGTGGCCAGCACGATGACGTCGAGTTCGTGCAGGGTGCCGTCGGCGGTGACGATGCCGCGCGCCTCCACCCGGTCGATTGCGGTATCGACCAGAGACACATTGGGCCGCTTCATGGTCCGGTAGAAACCGGCCGAGATCACCAGCCGCCGGCACATCGGCTGGTAGTCCGGGGTGAGACGCCGACGCAACTCCGGATCCCGCACGGTGCGCAGATTGGCGCGGCACGCTGCGCCGAGCATGGTGCGTCGCCAGCCCGGCCGCACCAGACCGCCGGCGAGGAATTCGAACGTTTCGTGGTAGCCGCGGTAGGCGATGCGGTCGAGAATGGGAAACCTGCGATGCAACGGGCCCGTCCAGCGCCGATAGCCCGGATTCGGCAGCGGCAGCACCCACTGGGCGCTGCGCTGATACAGCTCCAGGCGACTGACCGAATCGGCCAGCCCGCAGACCAGCTGTACGCCGGTGGAGCCGGTGCCGATCACCGCGACCCGCTTCCCGGTCAGGTCCGCGCTGTGGTCGAAGCGTGCCGAATGCATGACCGGGCCGTCGAAGTCGGCAAGCCCGTCGATGTCGGGCAGCCGCAGTTCGCGCAACACCCCGGTGGCCGAGATGAGGAAATCGTGCGAAACCGTCTCCCCCGCATCGGTGGTCAGCAGCCAGCCCCGCCCGTCGAAGGTGGCGTCGGTGACCTCGATGCCGAACCGGATCGACTCCCGTATGCCGTATTCGTCGGTCGTCCAGCGGAAGTAGTCGAAGATCTCATCCCCCGGCGAGAACAGCCTGGTCCAGTCCGGGTTGATCGCGAACGTGAACTGATAGAACCGCGAGGGGACATCGCAGGCCAGTCCGGGATAGGTGTTGTCACGCCAGGTTCCGCCGACCTCATGCGACTTCTCATAGATCGTGACGTCGGTGATACCGGCCTGCCGCAGCATGATGGCCTGGCACAGCCCGGACATGCCCGCGCCGATGATCCCGACCGAGGGCTGTCGCTTCATGCCCGGACTTCCGCCTCGTCGGCGTCGCGCACGGTGCGGCGCATACTCGGCCAGACCGCCAGTAGCCGGTCGATCACCATCAGCGGCACCCGCAAATCCAGCACCGGTGCAACCCAGCCGGGTGCGTAGACCCGGCGGGACCGACGGGCGATACCGGTGATGATCGCGGTGGCGGCGTTGGCGGCGGGGATGGCCCGGCTGAGCACAGGCAGGCCCGACAGCATCGCGCCCACCCCGGAGCCGGTCAGCATCTGTTGCGCCAAACCGGTGTCGACCAGCCCGAAGTAGCCGACGCCCACCCCGACACCGGTCCCGCCCAACTCGATTCGCAATGAGCGGGTCAGCGATTCCACTCCAGCCTTGGCGGCCATGTAGGCGCTGACCGTCGGACCCGGGATCACCGCGCCGATCGAGGCGACCGCCAGCAGATAGCCCCGGCGCTGCCGAAGATACGGCAGCGCGGCGGCGGCGGTGTGAAAGACCCCGACCAGGTTGACGTCGATGACACGGCGCCACTCCGCCGCGACGGTCGCCGCCGGCCCCGCGATCCCGGCGTTGGCCACCACCACGTCCAGCCCGCCGAACTGTTCGGCGGCGGCGTCACAGGCGGCGACCATCGCCTCCGCGGAGGTCACGTCGGCTTCGATCGCCGTGGCGCGCGGCCCGAGTTCGGCGGCCAGTCGCTGCGCGGCGGCGCCGTCGCGGTCGACGATCGCGACCCGGGTGCCGTGACCGACCAACTGGCGGGCAACCTGGCCGCCGATACCTTGCGCGCCGCCGGTTATCAGCACCGCCTTGCCGGCAAGTCGTTTCGCGCCCCTCATGCCGCCCTCCTGACCCGCACCGGCACCGACACCGGCCCCTGCAGCGACGGGGTGGTCCCCCACCGCACCGGGCCGGCCAACTCCAGGCCGTCGACCTCGTCGAGCAGGTGGTCGATGGCGGTCACCACCTCCAGCCGGGCCAGATGCGCCCCGAGGCAGAAGTGGATGCCGTGGCCGAACGCCAGATGCCCCGCCGTGGTGCGGTGAATGTCGAAACGGTCGGGGTCGGTGAACTTGGCCGGGTCACGGTTTGCCGAAGCGTAGAACAGCACTACCCGGGCACCCTGGGGAATCACGGTGTGCCCGATCTCGTAGGGCGCGGTGGTCATCCGCGTGACCCACTGCACCGGGGATCCCCAGCGTGCGGTCTCTTCCACTGTCGCGGGCAGCAGGCTGCGGTCAGCTTGCAGCTCGGCGAACAGCTCGGGATCCCGGGCGAGGCGGATCAGCGTCATCCCAAGCAGGTTGGTGGTGGTCTCGTTACCGGCCACCAGGATCAACAGGGTGTAGTAGAACGCCTCCTGCTCGGTCAGCTGGCCCTCGTCGATGGCGGCGCGCAACCGATCCAGGACCTCCGTGCCGGAGCGTCCCACCCGGCGGCCCAGCTCACCGGCGACAAAACTACGCAACTGAAAATAGGCGGCGATACCGTCGGCCAGCAACCGCAGAATCTCGGGAAGGGATCTGGGGCTGAAGATTTGCGCCCAGGTTTCGGAGACCGCCCGAAATTGTGCCCATTGGTCGCGGGGCACCCCCAATAGTTGGGCGATCACGTTGATCGGCAACGGGATGGTCAGCGCGGGCACCATGTCAACGACCGCACCGCGGTGCAACCGGGCCACCCCGTCGGCGGCCAGCGCCCGAATCTCGTCGGTCAGCGAGGCGACCGATTTCTTGCTGAACATCGGCTGGGTGATCGTGCGCAGGCGCTCGTGATGGGGTGGATCCGAGGTGATCATCGAGGGCCCGGGCGTGGAGCGCAGCATGATCCCGGACGCCGAGGAGAACATCTGGGTATCCCGGGCCGCGGCGTGCACATCGTGGTGGCGTCCCAGCATCCACACGTCGAGGCGTTCGTTGACCACCACCGGGTGCTCCCGGATTCGCGCGAAATCCGGGTAGGGGTTGGCGATACTGTCCGGCAGGGTTGGATCGAAGGTGTTGCGCGGCAACGAGGTTGGCGCTCGGCGTGCCCGCGGCCGGCGCCAGTCACGATAGGTGCCGAGGGCCAGTGGACCGCCCAAATCGAAGATCGCGGCGCGCGCGGCCGCGGCGATCGCCCTGGGCGGGGGCCGCAGGAGATTCGTAGTCATACCAACGACATTAGGGCCGGCTGCCGTGGCGCGTAATGCCCAAGACGGACAGTTATTTGACACTTTCAGACAGCTCATTGCGCAGCAGCTTGCCGGTCTCGTTGCGCGGCAACGCATCGACGAACAGCACATCGCGCGGCACCTTGTGCCGGGCCAGATGAGAGCGGACAAAATCCTTGATCTCGTCGGCATCGCATCGGCCGTCCGGGGTGGCTACCACGAAGGCACACAATCGCTTTCCGAACTCGACGTCGTCCACTCCGATGACCGCGGCCTCAATGACGTCGGGGTGGTCGCTGAGCAGGTTCTCCACCTCCAGCGGGAAGACGTTCTCACCGCCCGAGACGATCATGTCGTCGTCGCGGCCGTCGACGAACCAGAGCCCGTCGGCGTCGAAATGCCCGGTGTCGCCGCTGGACAGCATGCCGTCGACGATCTCCTTGTGGTTGCCGTCGGTGTAGCCGGTGAAGGACAGTCCGCTGGCGACGAACAGGGTGCCGACCCGGCCCGGCTCGGTGATCCGGCGCCGCTGCTCGTCGTAGCAGGCCAGCTGGCAGCCCAGCGGCGGCCGGCCCACGGTACCGGGCGCCTGCCGCAGTTCAGCCGGTGTCGCGATAGCGGCGGCCGCCACCTCGGTGGACCCGTACAGGTTGTAGAGCACCTCGCCGAATGCCTCCGCGGTGCGCCGGCACAGGTCCGGCGACAGCGCCGACCCGGCGGCGAACACCACTTCCAGCGATGAGGTGTCATAACGGCCGAGCACTTGCGGCCCCAGATCGAGGATGCGCTGCAGCATGGTCGGGACCACGATCAGCACCCCGGCCCGGTGCTGGGCAATCGCGGCCAGCGTGGCTTCCGGGTCGAAGCGGCGCGTCAGCACCATCCGGTTACCCAGCGCCAACCCGAGCGCGCACGTCGCCAATCCGGTCGCGTGGAACAAGGGCGCTGGCACACAGTAGGCGCCCCGCGCCGACCAGGGGATGCGGTCCAGTAGCTGCGCCGACTGCAGCGGGTCGATCTTGTTGCGGGGCGCGCCTTTCGGGGTGCCGGTGGTGCCGCTGGTCAGCAACACCATGCCGCCCGGCTGCGCCGGGGCGGGGACCGGAGACGTCGCCCGGCCGGCGGCCAGCTCGTCGAGATTCAGCCGTGCCACGGTTGACGGCAGGGGCTCGAGCAACGCGTTGAACTCGTCGTCGGCCAGCACCGCGGTGACCTTCTCCCGCACGCAGACATCCGCCAGCTGCGGGCCGGCGAATCCGGTGTTCATCAACACCACCCGGGCCCCGACCCGGTTCGCCGCGCTCAGTGCCAACAGCATGCCCCGGTGGTTGCGGTACAGCACCGCGATCACCGAGCCCGCTCCGACGCCGGCCGCCTGCATTCCCCGGGCCGTCGCATTCGATGCCGCCTCCAGTTGGCGGAAGCTCAGCGTGTCGCGCTCATCGGTGACCGCCGGCGAATCCCCGTAACGGGCGGCCGCGTGGGCGATCAGACCGCCGAACGGGCCGTAGCGCCGGATGGCCAGGAACGCGTGTACGGCGCGGTCGGGCCGCAGTGGCTCGATCATGCCGCGCCGGGCCAGGACCCGCACGGCACGCAGGCGATCGGTCAGCATTTACCCGGTCCTCTCAGTAGTTGTCGACCTGCTTGCACAGTCCGGTGATGGTCCGCACCACCGCATCCGGGTTGTCCAGCTGGGGGCAGTGCCCCGAGCGCGGCAGCACGACCAACTCACTGCCCGGAATCTGTTGGTGCAGCGTGCGGCTGGAATGCACCGGGATGATCCGGTCCCGGGCGCCGTGCACGATCACCGTGGGGCAGTCGATGTGCACGCCGGCGTGTCCGGCGGCGGACTCGTAGGCGTACTGGAAGGCATAGCGGCCCAGGGTGGCCACCTCCGACATCCGCGATGCTGCCCGGGTCCAGTACGCCACCACCTCCGGTTCGGGACGCACCCCCGGCCCGTAGAGGATCTTCGGGACCGCATGCCGGGTGGCGAAGCGCAGTGCCCGCGGCGGCACCGGGAGACGGCCGACGCGTCCCCAGAACGCCCCGGGCAGTGGTCGCGATCGAGCACGGCGCGCCAGCCAGTGGTTGGCCGCCAGCGGATCGTCCAGGGCGACCAGAGCCCGCACCGATGGATTGCGCGCCGCCGCCCGCACCGCCGTCGCCGCCCCCAGCGAATTTCCCACCAGCACCGCAGGACCGGTGTCGGCGAGCACCGCGTCGACGAAACCGTCGAACTGCGGCACCATCGCCCCGGGCCGGCGCGGATCGGCCTGCCCGAAACCGGGCAGGTCGACCGCTACCGCACGTTGCCCACCAGCCATCAGCCGGGTGAGCACCGGCCGCCAGGTGTCGGCGCTGTCGGCGTAGCCGTGCAACAACACCACCGGCAGGCCGGCACCCGGCACCGAGAGCACCCGGGTTTCGACAGCGCCGTAGCTCACCCGGGCTGTGGTGATCATCCGGCCAACAGGCCCTTGGCGATGTGGGTCACCTGAACCTCGTTGCTGCCGGCGTAGATCATCAGCGACTTGGCATCCCGCGCCAACTGTTCCACCCGGTACTCGGCCATGTAGCCGTTGCCGCCGAACAGTTGCACCGCCTCCATCGCCACCTCGGTGGCCGCCTCCGAGGAGTACAGCTTGATCGCCGACGCCTCGGCCAGCGACGGTATCTTGCCGGCCCTGGCCTTCTCCAGAGTCTGGAACACCATGTTCTGCACGTTGATCCGGGCCACCTCCATCTTGGCCAGCTTGAGCTGGATCAGTTGGAACTGTCCGATGTTCTGACCCCACAGCGTGCGGGTCTTGGCGTAATCCAGGCAGAGCCGGTGACATTCGTTGATGATGCCCAGCGCGAGCGCGGCGACCCCGACCCGCTCGGCTACGAAGTTCGCCCGGGCACTGTCGCGGCCGTCGCCCCCCTCGTGTTCCTCGGTCTCCCCCAGCAGCCGGTCAGCGCCCAACCGAACGTTGTCGAAGAACAGTTCCCCGGTCGGCGAGGAGTTCATGCCCATTTTCTTGAACGGCTTGCCCAGCGTCAGGCCCTCCATGCCGGCATCGAGCACAAAGGTCAGCACCTTGCGCTTGCGCGGATCTGCACCATCGCGCTCGTCGAGTTTGGCGTAGACGATGATGGTGTCCGCATAGGGCCCGTTGGTGATGAACGTCTTCTGCCCGTTGAGGATGTAGTCATCGCCGTCGCGGCGCACATAGGTCTTCATCCCGCCGAACGCATCAGATCCGGCGTCGGGTTCGGTGATCGCCCACGCCGCGATCTTCTCCAGTGTGACCAGCTCCGGCAGCCAACGCTCCTGCTGCGCCAGTGTGCCGCGGCTCATGATCGTGGCCGCTCCCAGCCCCAGGCTCACCCCGACCGCGGCGACCAGCCCCAAACTGACTCCGGACAGTTCGCTGACCAGAATCAAACCCATCGAGGCCTGAGCGCCGATATCACCCAGACCGCCACCGGAGGTCTTGGATTGCTCGATCGCACCGGCCTCCTGTTTGGCACGCTTCTTGTCCAACATGGCTTTGACGGCTTCGGCGGCCAACACGTCAAGGCCGAAGTCGGCGAACAGCTTCCGCAGGATCGGATACGGCGGCAGCTCGCCACTCTCCAGCGCATCGAGGTTGGGCCGGACCTCTTTGTCGATGAACTCACGGACGCTGTCACGGATGAGCAGATCGGTTTCGGACCATTCGATCATGACGGCAGCCTCCCTGCGATGTCGTCGATCTGCCACACCCCGTCGGTCTCGATGGTCTCGGTGTCGTGCCAGCCGGATAGCCGCGATATCGCGCCGCCCTGCACCGCATACACCACGCCGGTGATCGGACACTTCTCGGTTGCCAAGTAGGCGACCAACGGGGAGATGTTGGCCGGGCTGAACAGGTCGACCTCCCCCTCATCCGGTTCGGCCATCAACGCACCCATGCCCGGGGTGGCCAAGGTGAGCCGGGTGCGGGCGATCGGCGCGATCGCGTTGACCCGCACCCCGTAGCGGTCCAGTTCCTCGGCGGCGATCAGGGTCAGTGCGGCGATCCCGGCCTTGGCCGCGCCGTAGTTGGCCTGCCCGGCGTTGGGCAGGGTCACCCCGGATCCGGACGCGGTGTTGATCACTGCGGCGTTGGGCTGATCCCCGGCCTTGCTCTGCGCCTTCCAGTAGGCCGCGGCGTGGTGCAGCATCGCGAAGTGGCCCTTAAGGTGCACATTGATCACCGCGTCCCACTGGGATTCCTCCATCCCGGGGATGAAGGCGTCCCGCAGGATGCCCGCGTTGTTGACCAGCACATCGAGCCGGCCGAACTCGTCGATCGCCTGCTGCACCAGGCCTTTGGCTCCATCCCAGCTGGAGATGTTCTCGGTGTTGGCCACCGCCTTGCCGCCGGCGGCGATGATCTCATCGACGACCTGCTGCGCCGGCCCGGCGTCCGCACCCTCGCCGGCATTGCTGCCGCCCAGGTCATTGACGACGATGCTGGCGCCCTCGGCGGCGAACAGCAGCGCGTGCTCGCGGCCGATGCCGCGTCCGGCGCCGGTGATGACGGTGACCCGTCCCTCCAAAGCTCCCATTGGTATTGCTCCCTTGATCAGTCTGCGATGACGGCCAGGCCGTCGGTGATGGCGAATTCCTCGCCGGCGTCCCCGTTGCGGGCGGTCTCGAACGCGTACGTCGTGGCGTCGCCGCTACGTCCGGTCTGCCAGATCCTGGTCTCCAGGTCGTCGCCGGGCCGCACCATCTTGGAGAAGCGGACCGCGAACCGCTTGAGCCGGTGCACATCCGATCCGCCGACCTCGGTGAGTACCGCCCACGAGGTGAACGCCATGGTGCACAGTCCGTGGGCGATGATGCCGGGCAGTCCGGCGTCGCGGGCGACCTCCTCGTCGAGGTGGATCGGCATCGGGTCACCGGAAGCCGGTGAGTAGCGGAACGTCTGATCAAGATCGACGTGCTGCACCAGCTTGGCCACCGGCGCGGACCCCCGCAGCGCGGCATCGAACTTGTGGTTGGGCACCTGCTCCCCCACCGCGTCGCCGGCGTCGATGCCGCGGAAGAACCCGATCAGGTACTGCTCGTTGACCAGTTCGTCGTCCTGCGCGCGGGTCTCCAGGTGAATCGAGACCCGGGCGCCGGACTCCACCGTGTCATAGCCGATCACCCGTGCCCGCGAGGTCAGCTTGTCCCCCGGGCGGATCGGTCGATGAAAGTGGAAATCCTGTTCGCCGTGCACGATTCGGCCGAAGATCTCGATCGGGACGACATCGAGCACGGGCGCCATCAGTGCGTCGAAGGCCGGCACGATCGCGAACACCGGCGGGGCGACGTCGCCGCTGCGGTGCGCCTCGATCGGGTCGTTGGTCGCCGCCGCGTACTCGGCGATCCGCTCGCGGGTGACCTCGAAGGTCTCCGGATCTGCCCAGACGTTCAATCCCGAATCGTCGAATTCGGTGACCTGACCGGCCATGTCAGGCTGCCGCCGCGGCCAGCGCTTCGAGTTGCGCGAGCGTCTTCTCGAGCTGTTTAGCGCCGTCTTTCTCCACCGCCTTGGCCAGCGCGCCCTTGACCAGCGCACCCTCAAAACTGCCGGCCACCTTGAATTCCGAGCCGTCACCGGACGGTGTGATCGAGAAGTCGAACTGGCATTTCACCCCGGCCATACCGGTCCCGGACATCGTCAAACTCGTCGGGGCGTCGACCTTATCGACCGTCCATTCCAGTTTGTTGGCCATGCCGAGCATCACGATCTTGGCGGTCATCGTCGCGCCCTCGGTGAGGGTGGACGGCGGCTCCTGCAGCCACTTCTCGTGGATGGTGAACCACTGGTCCCAGGTCGACGGGTCGGAGACGGTCTTCCACAACGCGTCCGGGCTGACCGACAGTTGTTTGGTGGCTTCAATGCTTCCCATGATGATTTCTCCTTGATTCGGTGGTGATTGGTTGGATGCTCAGCGCTCGGCGCGCTGGTAGGCGGTGACCACGGCGGCACCGCCGAGGCCGATGTTGTGCTGCAAAGCGGCGGTGACGTTGTCCACCTGGCGCTTGTCGGCGGCCCCGCGCAGCTGCCAGGTCAGCTCGGCACACTGGGCCAACCCGGTGGCACCCAGCGGGTGGCCCTTGGAGATCAGGCCGCCGGACGGATTGACCACCCAGCGTCCGCCGTAGGTGGTGTCGCCGTTGTCGATCAGCTTGTGCGCCTCGCCCTCACCGCACAGGCCGAGGGCCTCATAGAGCAGCAACTCGTTGGCCGAGAAGCAGTCGTGCAACTCGATCACCTGGAAGTCCTGCGGGCCCAGGCCGGCCTGGTCATAGACCTGCCTGGCGGCCTGCACATTCATGTCGTAGCCGATCAGGTTCTTGGCTGTCTCGTTGAACGTCGAGTCGAAGTCAGTGGTCATCGCCTGCCCCACGATCTCGACCGCCTGGCCGGCCAGCCCGTGCTTGTCGACGAAGGCCTCGGAGGCCAGGATCGCCGCGCCCGAGCCGTCTGAAGTCGGTGAGCACTGCAGCTTGGTCAGCGGGTCATAGATCATCCGCGAGCCCAGGATGTCCTCGAGGGAGTACTCGTCCTGGAACTGCGCGTAGGGATTGTTCACCGAATGCTTGTGGTTCTTGTACCCGATCTTGGCGAAATGTTCCGCGGTAGAACCATATTGCTTGATGTGCTCGCGGCCGGCGGCACCGAACATCCACGGCGCGGGCGGGAACAGCACCTCAGAGATCTCGGCCAGGGCCAGGATGTGGCGCTCCATCGGCTGCGCGCGGTCATCGTAGGACGCCTCCAGCGAGCCGGGCTTCATCTTCTCGAAGCCCAGGGCGATGGTGCAGTCGGCCAGCCCTCCCCGGATCGCCTGCGCGGCCAGGTACAGCGCCGTCGACCCTGTCGAGCAGTTGTTGTTGACGTTGACGATCGGGATGCCGGTCAGGCCCAGCTCGTAGAGCGCCCGCTGCCCCGATGTCGACTCCCCATAGACGTAGCCGACGTAGCCCTGCTGCACCTCGCGGTAGTCGATGCCGGCATCGGCCAGCGCCTTGGTGCCGGACTCGCGGGCCATGTCCGGGTAATCCCACGCCGAGCCGTCCTCGTTGAGTCGCCGGCCGGGCTTCTCGAACTTCGTCATGCCGACGCCGACGACGTAGACCTTGTTGGCGACCTTGTCTGCCATCACATTCCCTTCATCGGGTTGTTCACCGTGGATCAAAACATACACACGTGATTGTATCTTTGCAAGCGCTTGGCTAGGACCGGTGGCAGGACACGGAAGGCACCGAGCGCGGAGTTGAGTTCACCGTCGAGCGCGAGCGTGACCCAGCTGCACGCTCGGCGGGAGATACCGCTGGCGGCTAGCGCAAGTCCGGCAATGCGCCGGCCAGCACCGCACGCAGATCCCCGCACGCGCGCTCCCAGCGCCGGCGAGCCCGCCCGGCGTCCTGGTCGACGAAGCTCGCGACCAAGATCCCGCGCAAGGCATCCATCGCCGTGTAGGCGATATTGCGAAGTTCCCGCTGCGCCGGGTGCTCGGGCAGCAGCTGGGCGATCGCCGCGATCAGCGCACCGTTGACCACCGGCTCGACCCGCTGGATCTCTTCTGCCAGCACAGGGTCGGTACGCGCGGCGATCCAAAGTTCAATGGTCGCAACGAAGAGCGGCCCCTGATGGACCTCCCACATGAAGTCCAGAACCGTCGAAACCGGGTCCGGGCTGTTCTTGAGCCGGCCGAGTTCGCGGATCGCGGCCTGCGCACGTTGTTGGGCCAGGTGCTCGATGGCCGCTACGACCAGATCTTCCTTCGAGCGGAAGTGGTGGATCTGGGCGCCACGGGTAACCCCGGCCACCTCGGCGATGCGCGGCGTGGTCGTCCCGGCGTAGCCGTAGGACACCAGACATTCCACGGTGGCATCCAGTAAGCGTTCCCGCATGGCGGCACTGCGCTCGGCCTGGGTGCGCCGGGCGCGCTGCCCGTCATCGACGCCCGTCGCCATCGCCATCCCCTTCCGCCACGCCTCGACGGATTAACGATACCTGCCGCCGTGTATGCATCTTACATACATACACGGCGGATTGTTTCAGGGATGAGGCGTGGCTCGGATCAAGGACGCGGACGTCAACGCAGGTACTTCAGGAATCTGACCGCGCGGCTCAGCACCTCCCCATGGATACGCCGGGGCAACCCGAACCGCGACTCGATCGAGATCAACCGCTGAACGGCGATCGTCTGCGCCTCGGTGTAACGCAGCAAGCCTGAGGCGCCGTGGCGCCGCCCCACACCGGACGCCTTCATCCCCCCGGCGGGTGCGGAATGCGCCCCGAACGCCGCGGCGTAGCCGTCGTTGATGTTGACCCCGCCGGCCCGGATCCGCTGCCCGAGCCGCAGGCCTTCTTTGGTGTCCCGGGTCCAGATGCCGGCCGACAACCCGTAGGCGGTGTCATTGGCCAACGTGATCGCCTCCTCGACGGTGGCGAACGGATAGATCGCGGCGACCGGGCCGAAGACCTCCTCGGCGTGCAGGCACGCGGATGCCGCCACGTCGACCAGGATGGTGGGCTCGTAGCACTGCGGGCCGATATCGGTACGCGGCCTACCACCGGTGAGTACCGAGGCGCCGGATGCGGTGGCCTGATCCAGGTAGCCGGCGAACCGCTCGAAGTTGGCCCGGGTGGTGATCGATCCCATGTCGTAGTCGAACGAATAACCGGTGCCCAGCCGCACCCGTTTGGTGTGTTCCACGGCGCGGTCAATGAATTCGTCGATCACAACACCACGACGATCCCCGGCCTGCCGAACCTGTTCCTGCTGATGGGTCCCAACTCTCCGATCGGCAACTCCTCACTTGTGCCGATCGCCGAGATCCAAGCCGACTACGTGGTGGCGTGGCTGCGCCGGATGCGTGAGCGCGGAATTGTCGAGATCGAGCCGACGGCGTCCGCGACCAACCGCTTCTACGACGAGGTGGGCGACGCGATGGGCGGCACCGTATGGGTCAGCGGCTGCGACAGTTGGTATCTCGGCCCGGACGGCGTTTCGCTGCTCTGGCCGTGGCCGCTGGAGGAATTCCGCCGCCGGCTCGCCCAGTTGGACCCGGCCGATTTCATCGTCCGGACCGCGCCGTCGGAGACCGCCGAGCCGCACCCCCCGCGATGAGCACGTGACCTGCTGCGGTAGACAGGACCCATGCCCTAGGCCAGCGGTCGCGTCCGTCGCCGAATGGCGCCCGCCGACCGAGCCCGTCAACTGTTGCGCAGCGCCGAGGAGGTGTTCGCCGAACGCGGGTTCCACGCCGCAACCATGGACGATATCGCCCGGCATGCCGGGGTGACCAGAACTGTGCTGTACCAGCATTATTCATCCAATGACGAACTCGCCGCCGCGTCACTGTCCGGATCATTGCTCAAACTGCACCGGATCATCGACGAAGCCACCGCTACCGGTGATGATATCTACCGCCGCCTGCAGACGATCGTGCGCAAGGCGATGGCGTTCATTTCCCACGGTGGACCGCTGTGTCGCGCCCTGCTCGCCGACGGTGCCCTGACCGGGACGAAGGCGGGTCACCAAGCCGAGTCGATCCGCCGGAACATGGACGCCCTGGTCGTCGATCTGCTCCACGAGCTCGGATACGCCACAGACAGCGCCCAGACCGTGATCCACGCCCGCGCGATCGTCGGCGCCGCCGAACGGGTCGCCGAAACGCTCGCCGCCCCGCCGACCGATCGTGCCAAGACCGACGCGACGGCCGACGCGGTGCTCGACCTGTTCTGGCGCGGGATGCGTCCGCGATCCGGGGTTTGAGGCTCAGCCGGACTCACCCGCAGCTTCAGAGGTCGAGCGGATGCCGCCAGCGCAGCCGACTGAAACGAGCGAAGCCGCGGTCGGCACTCAGCCAGGTCGCGTTGTTCTCGACCGCGTAGGCGGCCAGATATGCGTCGGCGACATCGTTTCCGCGGGCATCGATTTCGGCGGCAAGTTGCCGGAACAGGGTCCAGTGCCGTTCCCCGGCCCACAGCCTCATGGCGCTGCGGGCGGCCAGCAGTTCGTCGACCGCGGCAGTCGTATCGGCCAAACTTGCCGGCTCGGTGAAAACCCTGCGATTGGTCATCACCCGCACGAACCCGCTGAGCGCCAGATCCGGCAGACCAAGCGGCTCGTCGTCATTGGCAAGCCGTTCGAGCAGGCCGCGGTAGTCGTCATGTTCGGGCAGGTCCGTGCGGTGCGCGTAGACCAGGACGTTGACGTCAACGCAGCGCATCGAGCGAGCCGTGGTCGTCCATCACCTCGGCGACCGCAGCGTTGGACGACAGGTCCACGCCGGGCCGAAGCCCCCCGCTACCGAGCGGCCGGACCGTATAGCGGGCCTTCGGCTCCCGGGTCTGCGGGCGCAGCCCACGCCGCACGGCGTCTTCGAGCACCGCGGCGACGGTTCGTCCGGACCGGGCCGCCAGCGCCTTCACCTCCCGGTAGAGGTCGTCATCAATCCGGATCGTGGTGCGCATATCAGCATCTTAGCGTCACCGGTATACATAAAGATGCCAACCCGTCGACGCCTCGCGCCGGCCCGTCGACTACGGGGGTGGAACCCGAGGACCAGTCGATCGACGGCGAGACCCGCGGCCAGTGGTACCTGCGGCAGATGCTCGGTTCGGCCAACATCAGCGGCGGCAGCCTGAGCCATCTGATGAGCGGCAACTTGTCATTACAGATCGAGCACCACTTATTTCCGGACCTGGCCAGCAATCGCTTCTGCGAGATCGCGCCGAAGGTCGCCGAACAGGTCGCCTCGGCGTGGCGCAATGTGATCCGGCTGTCACTGCCCAACGACCTGCTGTCCTCCGGTGTCCATGGGGCCCAAGCCGTCGCCGCGGTGGCGTAGCGCCGGCGCCTGCTCACAGCGTCGCCGGCCGGATGACGACCACCGATCTGGTCCGCCGCCCGGAATCCTCCAGCAGCGCGATCACCCGCCCATCCGGGGCGGTAGCCGCATAGACGCCGTCGAGGCCCGCGGGCGCCAGCGGCCGGCCGTGGCTGGCGTCGAGTGCCTCGTCGGCGGTCAGGCCGCGGCGCGGAAAGGTCTGCAGGCAGGCGTCATCCAGGCTGTAGCTCAGCCGCGGGGCGTCTCCCAGCTCTTCCAGGGTGCGGGCTTGATCCAGGCCGAAGCTGCCGGCCCGGGTGCGCCGCAGCGCGGTCAAGTGCCCGCCCACCCCCAGCTCGCCGCCGAGATCGCGGGCCAGCGCCCGGATGTAGGTGCCCGCCGAACAATCCACCTCGACGTCCAGATCGACGAACTGCCCGGTGCGGCGCACCGCGAGGACTTCGAAGCGATCGATGCGCACCGGGCGGGCCGGCAGTTCGACGGCGCGGCCCTCCCGGGCCAGCTGGTAAGATCGCTTGCCGGCGACTTTGATCGCGCTGACCGCCGAGGGCACCTGCAAGATATCGCCACGCAGGTTCGAAACCGCGTCGACGATCTGGGAGTCGCTGAGGTGCGTGGCTGAAACAGTCTGCAGCACTTCGCCGTCGGCGTCCTCGGTGGAGGTGGTCTGACCCAGCCGGATGGTGGCGGCATAGGATTTCACCGAGGTGGTGAGCAGGCCGAGAATCTTGGTGGCTCGTTCGATGCCGATCACCAGCACGCCGGTGGCCATCGGGTCGAGAGTGCCGGCGTGGCCGACCTTGCGGGTGGAGAAGAATCGGCGGCACCGCGAAACCACATCGTGGCTGGTGATTCCGGCTGGCTTGTCGACGATCACCAAGCCGGGCTGCACGCTCACAGCACGATCGCCGTCAGCACCAGCCCGCCGGTGACCGACCACCGCCCACGCAGCTCGGTCAGTGGCGGCCCGGCCAGGGCTGCGGGGTCGATCAGGATGCGAGACACGAATGTCCCGGACGCCTCGCCGGTCAGAGTGAAACTGATGTGGGCGTCCTCGAAGCCGAGCCACCTCCTGGTCAGCGGAAACCATGCTTTGTAGGTAGCTTCCTTGGCGCAGAACAGGATCCGGTCCCAGTGCGGCTCGCGCGGGAGCGCGGCCAGCTCGGCGCGCTCGGCCGGCAGGCTGACCGCGTTCAGCACTCCGTCGGGCAGCACGTCGTGCGGCTCGGCGTCGATGCCTACCGACCGCACGTCAGCGCTGCGACCCACCACCGCGCCGCGGAAACCCGCGCAATGGGTAAGGCTGCCGACCACGCCGTCGGGCCAGGTCGGTTCGCCCTTCTCCCCCTTGAGGATCGGCACCGGCGGCCGACCGAGCTCCTCGAGCGCCAGCCGGGCGCAGTAGCGCACCGTGATGAATTCGTTGCGGCGCTTGGCGACCGACCGCGCAACCAGCGGCTCCTCCTCGGGAAGCGGGGCCAACCCTGGAGGGTCGTCGTAGCGTTCGGCCCAGGCCAGCGAATGCCCCGGCACCGGATCCAGCACCGTGTCCAGCAGCTTGCTCATCGGGACTGCCGCTGCCGCAGGCGTTCGGCGAACTGTGCGCTGGCCGCACGCATCTCGTCGGTGATGGCGAAGTGGCCGCCGAACTCGTTGAGATAGCCGGGCGGGTACTGCGGGTCGGGCAGTACCTGCCGCAGCCAGCGGTGCGGCGGGCGTCGCTTCCACTCCCGTGGGTAGCCCACCGAAACCTCTTCGAAGCGCACCCCGTCATAGAAGGTGGTGCGCGGGATGTGCAGATGGCCGTAGACCGAGCAGGTGGCGTTGTAGCGGGTGTGCCAGTCGGCGGTCTCGGTGGTGCCGCACCACAGCGAGAACTCCGGGTAGAACAGCGCGTCGCAGGGCTCGCGCACCATCGGGAAGTGGTTGACCAATACGGTCGGCGTCATCCAGTCCAGGCCTTCGAGCCGCTTGCGGGTGACGGCCACCCGGTCACGGCACCACGCGTCGCGGGTGCCGTACGGCTCGGGGGACAACAAGAACTCGTCGGTGCACACCACGTTGTTCTCCCGGGCCAGTGCCAGACCCGCGGCCTTGCTGGTCGCCCCGACGGGCAGGAACGTGTAGTCGTAGAGCAGGAACATCGGCACGATGGTGGCCGGGCCGCCCTCCTCGGTCCAGACCGGGAAGGGGTGCTCCGGGGTGATGACGCCCATCTGGTCGCACATGTCGACCAGGTAGTCATAGCGGGAGCGCCCGAAGATCTGCATCGGGTCCTTGGTCGTGGTCCACAGCTCGTGGTTGCCGGGCACCCAGATCACCTTGGCGAAGCGCTTGCGCAACAGGTCCAGCGACCAACGGATCTCGTCGGTGCGCTCGGCGACATCACCGGCGACGATCAGCCAGTCGTCACCGGTCGCCGGATGCAGCGACTCGGTGACCGGCTTGTTGCCCATGTGGCCGGTGTGTAGGTCGGAGATCGCCCACAGGGTCGGGCCGTGCGAGGCCGTCGGCTCACGGGTGGTCACGGGGTTCGAGCCTAACGGGTCCGGCGAACTGGAACGTGTTCTCGCCTTCGTGGGAGTGGCCCGCGCCACAACTTGTACACTCCCGGCAGAACACCGGGCGGAAGCGAGGAGTGTCATGCTCACCAAACTGCGGCTGATCACCGCGGTCAGCGCACTGGTGATGGCCGTCGTCATGGTCGGGCAGCAGTCCGGGAGCGGCGTCTCGGGTGAGGGCGGGGTGCAGCTGCGCTCCACCGCGATGCCGCTGGCGCCACCGCCCACCTCGAGCAAACCGGTCAACCTCACCAACCCGCGGCCGTTCGACGCCTGCGAGGACATTCCCTTCGACGTGATCGCCCAACTGGGGCTGGCCTTCACGCCGCCCAAGCCGGTCGAGGGGGTGCGCTGCGAGTTCGATGCCGGGAACTACCAAATGGCCGTCGAGACGTTCGTGTGGCGCAGCTACGACGAGACGTTGCCGGCCGACGCGATCGAGACGGACGTCGGTGGGCACCGTGCGGCGCAGTTCTGGGTGATGAAGCCCACGGAGTGGAACAACCGGTGGTGGGTCTCGTGCATGGTGGCGTTCAAGACCAGCTACGGGGTGATCCAGCAATCGCTGTACTACTCACCGGTCTACTCCAACCCGCAGGTGGACTGCCCCGCCGAGAACCTGATGCGCGCCCACCAGCTGGCGCCGCACTACAAATACTGATCCCTTGGTGAGGACCGCCCCGCGTCTCGCCGATGTCGTCTTGAACCGGGCGCTACGGCGGCTGCCCGCGCCCACCACCGGCTACACCGTGCGCCGGGAACGCATCGAAATGCGCGACGGTGTCGCCCTGACGGCCGACCACTACCAACCGACCGGCGAGGTGGGCGGCACCCTGCTGGTTCGCTGCCCGTACGGCCGGGGCTTTCCGTTCGCGCTGGTGTTCGGGCGGATGTACGCCGCCCGCGGCTACCGGGTGATCCTGCAGAGTGTCCGCGGCACCTTCGGGTCGGCGGGCGTGTTCGAACCCATGGTCAACGAAGCCGCCGACGGCGCAGACACCGTGGCGTGGCTGCGTACCCAGCCGTGGTTCACCGGTTCGTTCGGCACCATCGGACTGTCGTATCTCGGCTTCACCCAGTGGGCATTGCTGGCCGATCCGCCGCCGGAGCTGGCGGCCTCGGTCATCACCGTCGGGCCGCACGATCTCTACCAGTCCACTTGGGGCGCCGGGTCGTTCGCGCTCAATGACTTCCTGGGCTGGAGCCACTTGATGGCCCACCAGGAAGACCGCCCGCGGATCCGGGCCGGTGTGCACCAGCTGACCGCCCAGCGCAAGGTGAAGCGCGCCGCGGCCGGTCGGCCGTTGGGTACGGCCGGCCGGAAACTGCTGGGCGACGGCTCAGCCTGGTATGAGTCGTGGGTCGAACACCCCGACGCCGACGACCCGTTCTGGGATGTGCTGCGCCACCCCGCGGCGCTGGAGCAGTCACGGGTTCCGGTGCTGCTGCTCGGCGGCTGGCAGGACCTGTTCCTGGATCAGACGCTGGCCCAGTACCGGGCGTTGCGCGACCGGGGCGCCGAGGTCGCGATGACCATCGGGCCCTGGACGCACACCCAGATGCTGACCGCCGGCCTGGGATTGGTCACCGCCGAGTCTTTGCAGTGGCTGGACACCCATCTGCGCGGCTCGACCACGACGCCGCGGCCGAGCCGGGTCCGGATCTTCACGGCCGGTCGGGGTTGGGAAGACCGGTCGGATTGGGCGCCGGCCGACGCCTGGCAGGCGTGGTACCTGCAGCCCGGTGGCACACTTGCGACCACCGCACCCGATGCGGCCGCCACGCCGGCCACTTTCCGCTTCGATCCCAGCGATCCGCCCCCGACGATCGGCGGGCGACTGCTGTCCGCGGCCGCCGGGTACCGCAACGACAGCCGGCTGCACCGGCGCGCCGACATGCTCAGCTTCACCAGCGCCACGTTGACCGAAGATCTGGACGTGTTCGGTGTCCCGGTGCTGGAGTTGGACCACAGCTCCGACACCGGCCACGTCGACCTGTTCGTCCGGGTCAGCGAGGTCGACACGCGCGGCCGCTCGGTCAACGTCGCCGACGGCTACCGACGGCTGCGGCAGCGCACCGGGCCGGTGCGCATCGAGTTGGACGCCCTGGCGCGCCGTTTCCCCGCCGGCTCCCGAATCCGGGTGCTGATCGGCGGCGGCAACCACCCCCGCTACGCGGCGAACCCGGGCACCGGCGAAGCGCCGATCAGCGCCACCCGGGTGCAACCGGCGCTGCACACGCTGCCGTTCGGCCGGTCACGATTGCTGCTGCCCGCGGACCGCCGCGACGGCCTTGACCAGTAGGTCCGACATCAGCCGCTGCGGATCCAACTGGGCGTCCGCGCTGCCCATCACGACGATCGACGTCCGGTCGTCGAGTGCCGCGGTGTAGAGGTAGTCGGGATCTTCCTGGGGATCCGCGACGGACAGCCTGACGCCGGTTGTGGTGGCGCCGGCGATGGCGGGTGCCGGTATCCGCTCCACGGTCCCGGTCGCCTCCGGCGAACCGGACAGCGAGATCCGGTCGCAGCCCGCCGGACCATGCCCGGCCGCAATCGGATTCGGTGACCGCAGGGCGACGACATACACGTTTCCCTGGTCTCCCTGCCCGATCACGCCGGCGGCTTCGGTGCCGGCCTTCGGATCGACGTAGGGCGGGATGACCACCGACCGGCACTGGGGCGGCTCGACCTGGGCGTCGGTGAACGCGGCGACCGCCGACCCGGCGATGTCCTGCTCCCCCAGCGTCTTGGCCGGGTGCGCCTGCGCGGTGAAGCCCGCCGGGAAGCCGTCCTTGACGGCGTCCACCCGGGAGATGTCGTACGGTGCCGGGCTGGGCTCAGCGGCGGGCGGCGGCGACACAACCGAGCCCGCCGGAGCCCCCTCGGTACCGGTACCGCACCCGGCGAGCGTTGCCCCGACACCGAGTGCGGCCAGTAGCAGCAGCCCGTGGCGGGCGGCCGTTCGGCGCCCGCCATCAGGTTTCGGTGTGACCGCCATCGCGGTCACCACCACCACCACCAGTGGTGCCAGAAGTGGTGATGATGATGACGCCACCAGTGATGCCCCCACTGCGGCATCGGCCCGGACTGCCAGCCGGTGGCCAGCACGCCCGGACCCGCGGATTGCGGCTGACCGACCAGTGCAGGCGGCGCGTCGGCGACCTGAACCGTGGCCGGCGGGGATGCCGGGAAGCCCTCCGGGGCGGCCTGCGCCGGCCCCGCAGCACCCGACAACAGCGCACCGGCGAACACGCCGGCTCCGATCGCCCCGGCCGCCACGCGCCGGCACGAATTCCGTGAAATCACCATGATTTCCTCCTCGTCAAGATTCCCGAATTCTCTTGATATTCTTGCAGAGTAGCACTCATGACCTGGCTCAACAATGGTTTGTCCGACAGTTTTACGGCTTCGTACGATTTCGCAGACGGAACGCCACAAATAATGCGGAAGGAAGCGGTTATAGCAGGTCAGAAGCTATTTACTGATCTACTGAATCACTGATTTACGGGTATCCGTATTTCATGAAATCATGGACCAATCCAGTCCCATCATGCCTATTTTCAGGCGCACTGATAACGGGCGGTAAATTAACTTCGACGGTATTTCGATTCGAGGCCCGGGACGCGCCGCTATGTCGGCACCCGGTATCCGGCTTGAGCGACCCGGACAGCAAGCTGAGCCCACCATCCGCTGCTCTGGCGCTCACCTGCGTCCGTTGACGGGCTACTCTGGCGTGAGTACCAGGGCGAGGTACCACCGCTACCGAAGGTCCACACGATGAGCACCGCCAGCGATCCCCTCGAGAACCGCAGTGTCCGCGGCGCGCCCACCGGCTGGGCGCCGGCGCGCGAGCCAGGGATGAAGCCGACGGAGCCGATCCCGCTGCGTCAAACCCGGACCCGCCGCACCGTCGATCTGTCGCCGGCCCAACACCGCGGGCTGGATATGTGGCAGCGTGAGGCCGCCGACCGCGTGGGGTGCGCCCGGATCACCGGGCAGGAAGTGATGACGGCGCTGATCGACCAGCTGCTGTCCGACCCGGACCTCTCGGCACAGATCATCCGGACCCTGCGATCCCGGCGATAACACCACCGCGACCGCGGGGTGCGCATTCGCCCTGATCCCCGGCGAACCTCACTCGGCCTGGATTGCCGCGCAGTTGGAGTGGGTCGGCAGACCGTTGAAGCGATCGCTGACCCACGCCATGCTCCGCTCACCATCGACGAACTGCAGCAGCAGGATGTTGATGTCCATCTTGTTCAGGAACGGAGGCTGCTCGTTGGTCCACAGTTCGACGTCAGCGCCCAACCTGCACCAGTCGCGCGCGGTGTCACGAGCCGACGTGTAGGGCGCCAACGGGTCCCAACGGTTGTGCGAGATATACACCGGCCCTTTGGGTTTGATGTTTCCGACCCGCTGCGAGGCGAAGATCGTCTTGAGCGGCTCGGCGGAGGCGACCTCATTCAAGTCGTCCTTGAACCAGAACCGCAGGTGACGGAACGCGTAGTCGACGCCGCCCTGCACCAGGCAGGTGTGACCGCTCCAGTCCAGCATCTGAACTCCCCGCGGGGTCAGCGCATCCCAAATCGCTTGCTCGGTCTCCGGATACGACGCCTGGATGCCGCGCAGCAGATAACCGGCCATCACCGCCAAGAAGTTACCGTCGACCGAGGGGATCGCCTCGACCACGTTGGTCAGCGGCGCGTTGGCGTAGCTGCCCACGACGTTGAGTTCGGGCGCATAGGTCGGTGCCAACTCGGCAGCCGACAACGACGCCTGCCCGCCGGACGCCCAGCCCCAGAACGCGACCGGTCCATGTGGATCCAGGGATGTGCCGGGCAACTTCTGAGCCGCGCGGGCGGCGTCGATCAGCGCCGTTCCGGCCGCAACCCGGTTCAAGAACTGAGGCGACTGCGGTCCGTGCGTACCCAGTCCCACCCCGTCGGTCACCACGATGGCGAACCCGCGCGCCAGCAGTGTCGCGATGAAGCCTTCTTCGTAGTTGAAGGTCAGGTCGAAACCCTGGGAGAAGTGGATACCCTGGTCCAACAGCCGCGACGGGGCGCACTGCTCACCGACTCCGTACGGGCCGGTCGCATACGCGATCAGAGGACGCGGTCCGCTCCCCGGCCACGGCACGTCGGGCTCGATGTAGGCCCCGGTGACGGCAACCGGATGCGCCTGAGCATCCGTGCCGCGGTACATGATTCGCGTTCCGGTCCCGACGAAGGCGCCCAACTGCCCCGACGGTTCCAGCACCAGCCGCAGCGGTTCGGTCCGGATCAGATCCCCCGGCTTCCCGGCCGGAAGCGGTGCCGGCGGCGTATAGAACGCTTCGTACTTGACGTCGTCGGCGTTCGCCACCGGGTCAGCCGCCAGGGCCAGCGAACCGACGGCCACCAGGACGGCGACCACCGCCGTTGCCACCTGGGCCCTCGATCGCCGTCGCGTCCCCGCCCTGACCGCTGACTCCGCAGCGCTGCAGTCGCTGCGCGTCCGCCGCCGAAGGGTCACGCTGGACAAGTCTTGACGATTCATCGAAAACCTCATTGGCTCTTCCTGTTTGGACGCTGTAACCGCTGGTACGCACGGAGGCGTGAGACCGCCGCACGCCGGACGGCGATTCAAGACGGAATGAAATTTCAGCCAACGCCGATACGCAACAGGCTGCCGACTGGTGCACACAGGTCACAGAGCTGTGGTCAGCGGCTTAGCGCGTGATGCCAATAAGCTCCAGTCCGAGCGAAACCTGGCGCATCGGCTTGACTTTCGGCAACCCGGCCAACCGTGCGGCGGTCCCTCGGAGCCCCACCGGATTCGGCTCAGCTTGTTTTTTAGCGCGTCAGACCGCTATAGGGGCAGCTCAGCATCGGTTCAGCCCGCGAGCTCGGCCGGCACCGGTGTTGTTCGGGAACGGGTCCTCCGCGTTGTATCTCATGTCAACGCCACACATCCGTTGTGCCACTTAGTTCCCCGAGGAGTCCCCCATGACCGTCGTCACCGAGCGGCCGGCCGCCAGCGGCCAGACCCTCGCTCATGTGCTTGCCACCGCCGACCGGGTCGCCGAAAAGCTGCGCCAGACCGCGGCCGAGCGCGACAAGGCGAATGCGACCCCGCGCGCCGAGATCGAGCTGCTGCGATCCAACGATCTGCTGCAGATCCAAGAGCCGGCCAAATACGGCGGATCCGGGCTGAACTTTGCCCAGGCCTCCCAGGTCACCCGGCGGATCGCCCGCGGCGACACCTCGATCGCCCACCTGCTCGGCTACCACTACGCCCAGACCCGGGTCGCCACGCTGTTCGGCACGCCCGCGCAGGCCGACGCCCAGTCCCGCCGCAATGCCGCCGAGAAGTTGTTCTGGGGCGGTATCCAAAACCCGCGTGGCAGTTCAGGATTGGTCTTGACGCGTGACGGTGACGGCTTCCGGCTCAACGGCAGCCGAACCTTCGCCAGCGGCGCCAGCACGGGCGACCAGCTCTCGGTGACCGCACTGCTGGACGGGTCACAGGTCTTCCTGTCCCTCGACACCCGCGGGGGACGGCAGGGTTTCATCTTTCTCGACGACTGGGACAACATCGGCCAGCGCCTGACGGACTCCGGCGGGGTCCGGGTCGTCGATGCCCGCATCGAACATCATGAGGTACTCGGTGCGGAACCGTTCACCGGTGGCACGCTCAGTCCGTACCAGACGCTGATCACTCCGCACTGGCAGTTGGCCTTCGTCAACTTCTACGTCGGCACCGCCGAGGGCGCGCTCACCGAGGCACTGAATTGGACCAGGGAGTACGCCACCCCGTGGGAGTCCTCGGGCGTCGAGCGCGCCACTGACGATCCCTACCTCCTGCAGACCGTCGGCGAGCTGGTCAGTCAGGTTCGCGCCGCAGCGCTGTTGGCCGACCGCGCCGGCGAGGCGCTGCAGGAGGCCGTTGACTTCGGTCCCGCACTGACCGAGGACCAGCGCGCCGAAGCCGCGATCGCGGTGTACGAAGCCAAGTTTCTGTCCACCGAGGTCGGCTTGCAGGCCGCAGGCCGACTGTTCGAAATCCAGGGCGCCCGCGCCACCGCCAGTGCCTACGGCTTCGACCGGCATTGGCGCAACCTGCGCACGCACACCTTGCACGACCCGGTCGCCTACAAGGCGCGTGAGGTCGGTGACTGGGTGCTCAACCACCGGCACCCTGAGTTCTCGCTGTACCGCTGATGGCCATCACACTGCACTGGTTCCTGCCCACCAACGGTGATTCCCGCAGCGATCTGAGTCTGGGGAACGCCGTCGGTGCCGCAGGCAGCCGCCTAAACCCCGATGGCGCCGACCGCGCCCCGGGCCTGGACTACCTGCGTCTGGTCGCCGGGGCGGCAGAGCAGTTGGGGTTCACCGGGGCGCTGACCCCGACCAGCAGCTGGTGCGAGGACGCGTGGGTGTTCACCGCCGCGCTCAGCCAACTCACCACGCGGTTCAAGTTCCTGGTGGCTTTCCGTCCGGGTCTGCAGGCGCCGACGCTGGTAGCCCAGGCTGCGGCGACCTTCCAGCGGGTGTCGGGGGGCCGGCTGCTACTCAACCTCGTCACCGGCGGTGACGACGCCGAGCAGCGGCGGTTCGGCGACGGCTTGGACAAGGACGCGCGCTACGCCCGCGCCGCCGAGTTCCTCACCGTCTTCCGGCAGCTGTGGACCGGAGATCCGGTCACCTTCCATGGCGATCACCTCTTCGTCGAGGATGCGACCATCGTGCCCGCGGCGACCTGGCCGCAGATCTATCTCGGCGGCTCCTCGTCCGCGGCGATCGACGTGGCCGCCGAGCACGCCGATGTCTACCTGACCTGGGGAGAACCACCGGCCCAGGTCGCCGACAAGCTCGACGCGGTGCGCCGGCGGGTCAAGGACGCAGGTTCGGCTCGGGTGGCCTCCGGCGAGCTGCGGTTCGGGATCCGGCTGCATGTGATCAGCCGGCCCACCGCGGCAGAGGCGTGGGCCCAAGCCGACCGATTGCTGGCCGGCCTGCGCCCCGAGCAGATCCAGCGTGCCCAGCAGATCCAACAGCAGTCCGGGTCGGAGGGCCAGCGGCGGATGACTGCGCTGCACGGTGGGCGGACCGACCGACTCGAGGTGTCACCGAACCTATGGGCCGGTGTGGGCCTGGTCCGGGGCGGCGCCGGAACCGCACTGGTGGGTAGCCACCAGGAGGTCGCCGACCGCATCGAGGAGTACTACCAGCTGGGACTGGACGAATTCGTCCTGTCCGGCTATCCGCACCTGGAAGAGGCGTTCTCGTTCGGAGAGGGCGTGCTGCCCATTCTGGCCGAGCGGGGCCTGCTCGAGAACCCCGTTACCTCATACACGTAAGGAAGACAAGGCCATGCCGACCAATGCCCCCACGCCGCTGAGCTTCGCCTACTGGGTTCCCAACGTCAGCGGTGGACTGGTCACCTCGACGATTGAGCAGCGCACCGACTGGAGCTACGACTACAACGTAGCGCTGGCCCGGATCGCCGAGGAAGCCGGTTTTGAGTACGCACTGACTCAGGTCCGCTACACCGCGAGCTACAGCGCCCAATATCAGCACGAGTCAACCAGTTTCAGCCTGGCCCTGCTGCTGGCCACCCAGCGGCTCAAGGTGATCGCCGCGGTACACCCGGGAATGTGGCAGCCGGGAGTGCTGGCGAAATGGCTGGCGACCGCCGACCATCTGTCCAACGGGCGGGTGGCGGTCAACATCGTCAGCGGCTGGCTCAAAGACGAGTTCACCAAGCTCGGCGAACCGTGGCTCGAGCACGACGAACGTTACCGGCGCAGTGCCGAATTCATCCAGGCGCTGCGGGAGATCTGGACCAAGGACCGGGCGAATCTGGCCGGCGATTTCTACCGCATCCGCGACTTCAGTCTGCAGCCCAAGCCGCTTTCCTGGGACGGCAGGCCCCACCCGGCGATCTTCCAGGGCGGCAACTCCACCGCGGCCCGCAACAACGGCGGTCGCTATTCGGACTGGTACTTCTCCAACGGCAACGACTTCGACGGGGTCACCGCGCAGCTGGCCGACCTGCGCCGTGCCGCGGCCGACTCCGGTCGCGCCGAGCCGCCCCGCTTCGGCCTCAACGGCTTCGTCATCGTGCGCGACACCGAAGCGGAGGCCAAAGAGGTGCTGCGCGAGATCATCGCCAAAGCCGATGTTCGCGCGGTTGAGGGGTTCGGCGCGGCGGTGCGCCAGGCCGGCGCGTCAACCGCAGACCAGCGGGGTATGTGGGCGAACTCCAGCTTTGAAGACTTGGTGCAATACAACGACGGCTTCCGCACGCAGTTGATCGGCACCGCCGAACAGGTCGCCGAGCGCATCGTCGCCTACCGGAAGCTCGGCGTGAATCTGATCTTGGCCGGGTTCCTGCACTTCCAGGAAGAAGTCGAGGCGTTCGGCCGTAACGTGCTGCCGCTGGTGCGCGAACTGGAAGCACGTGCCGGGTTGGCGCCCGTTGCTGAGCCGGCACTGCCGTGACGGCAGGGACCGCGGTGCGACTTGACAGCCACGCCGAAGCCGTCGCTGCCGCAAAGACCTTCGCCGACGCGGTACGCCCCGGCGCGGCCGACCGGGACCGGGCCGGCCGCGTTCCGCACACCGAGCTCGCCGATTTCGACCGCTCCGGACTGCCGGCGATCACCATCCCGGCCGCCGACGGCGGGTCCGGCCTGGGGCCGGTGACACTGGCCGAGGTGATCGCAACGATCGCCGTCGCCGACCCGGCGTTGGCGCAGATCCCGCAGGGCCACTTCCTGGCCATCGACATCCTGCGCCTGCTGGGCACTGCCGACCAGCGCAGCACGCTGCTGGGCGCGGTGACCGAGGGTGGGCGCATCGCGCCGGTGCTGGCCGAACGCGGCGGCACCCACGCCCTCGACCTGAAGACCCGTCTGGTCGCCGACGGACCGGGCTGGCGCCTGGAGGGGACCAAGTACTACAGCACCGGCGCCATCACCGCACGCTGGCTGGCCGCCAGCGCGCTGGACCCCGACGAGCGGTTGGTGCTGGCACTGGTCGAACGCGACCGTGCCGGGGTGGCCATCGGCGAGGACTGGTCGGCGATGGGACAGCGGGCTACGGTCAGCGGTACAACAAATTTCGACGGCGTGCGCGTCGATGACGGCTTCGTCGTTCCGTACTGGACCGCGTTCACCGAGCCACAGCTGCTCGGTGCGCGAACGCAACTGGTGCACGCGGCTATCGAAGCCGGGATCGCACAGGGGGCGCTGGCCGACGCCGCGGAATTCATCCGCACCCGCAGCCGGCCGTTCGCCGAGGCGTACCGGGCCGATCACGCACCGACCGCCGCCGAGGATCCGACCATCCGGTTGCGGTTCGGCCAATTGGCCACCCGCACCCGCGCCGCCGTGCAGCTGCTGCGCTGGGCAGCCGACGTCCTCGAGGAGCTGGGCCTGATCCCGGCCGGCCCCGACACCGCCGCACACGGGTCGATCGCGGTTGCCCAGGCCAAGGCGTTCGCCAGCGAGGTGGCCGTCGAGGTCGCCAGCGAGCTGTTCGCGCTGACCGGGGCCAGCGGAACGGATCTCAAGCACGGACTGGATCGGCATTGGCGCAACGCCCGCACCCACAGCGTGCACGATCCGGTGGATTGGAAGTACCACCACATCGGCGCATGGGAGCTGACCGCTGTCCGGCCGCCCAATCACGGGCAGATCTGACCCCGCCTTGTCAGCCGACGGTGTCGCGGACCCCGGCGGTCACCGCCTCGAGCTGTTCGGTGGTGAATACCGGGTCGCCCAGCTCAGGGTCGGCGATCGGTAGCCGCACCCAGCTGGAGCAGCCGGCATAGTCGGGGCTGCGCGCCAACCGCACCGGTGCGACCAGCGGAAACACCTGGACCACCAGCGCCGTCAGCCGGTGTTTAGGCCGGAAATCCAGCCGGTCGGCACGAACCGATTCAGGCGTCCAGATGTGCAGGTCCGCGAGGTCATCCAGCGCGTCGGGCCGCTCCACGGGCAGCGCCGCAACGACTTTCGCTGCGGCCCGCACCAGCAGCTCGTCAGCGGTGGAATCGGCGGCCGCTGCTGCGAGCAGGTCACGGTGTTCGGGGCGGACCCGTTCGGCGTGGCTGTGCGCCACCGTCGGGAACAACAGGAACTCCTCGGCGGTGACGTCGAAGCGCTTCTCGTGAATGCCGCCCTTGCGCAGCAAGATTCGCTGCCGACCGGCCAGCAGGGCCGAGACGACGGCGCTCCACTCCTTCAACGCCGTACCGCGCATTTTCCTCAGGGTAGTCGGGGTTACCGTGAACCGGTGAGCGACGACATTTTGCTGGTCCAGACACAGGACCGTACCCGCACCCTGACCCTCAACCGTCCCCAGGCCCGCAATGCGCTGTCCAGCGCGTTGCGTGATGCCATCTTCGGCGCGCTGGCCGACGCCGACGCCGACGGCGATGTGGACGTGATGATCCTCACCGGCGCCGATCCGGTGTTCTGCGCCGGCCTGGATCTCAAGGAGTTCGGCGATTCGACTGCACTGCCCGACATCTCACCGCAATGGCCGGCGCTGACCAAGCCGGTGATCGGTGCGATCAACGGCGCGGCGGTGACCGGCGGACTGGAGTTGGCGCTGTACTGCGACATCCTGATCGCCTCGGAGCAGGCGCGCTTCGCCGACACCCACGCCCGGGTCGGACTGATGCCCAGCTGGGGGCTGAGCGTGCGGCTGCCCCAACGCGTCGGGGTGGGCCTGGCCCGCCGGATGAGTTTGACCGGGGACTACCTGTCGGCGGCCGATGCGCTGCGAGCAGGTCTGGTCACCGAGGTGGTGCCGCACACCGAGCTGCTGCCCGCCGCACGCACTGCGGCCGCGTCGATCGTCGGCAACAACCAGGCCGCGGTGCGGGCGTTGCTGGCCTCCTATCACCGCATCGACGAGTCGCAGACCGCTACCGGGTTGTGGATGGAGGCGGCCGCGGCCAAACAGTGGATGAAGCGGGTGAGCGGCGCCGACGTCGCCGCCAACCGGGAGGCCGTACTGAAACGCGGTCGCGCGCAAGTGGGGTGAGACGCGGACAATCGGCTAGCCGAGTGACCGGATGACCCGGCAGGGGTTGCCTGCCGCGAGCACCCCGGCCGGGAGGTCCCGGGTCACCACGCTGCCGGCGCCGACGACCGTGTCGGCTCCGATCGACACCCCCGGACAGACGATGACACCCGTTGCCAGCCAGGCGTTATCGCCGACGGTGATCGGCGCCGCCGACTCCCAGCCGGCGCGCCTGGCGTCGATGTCGTCGATCGGGTGCAGGGCGGTAACCAGTTGGGCGCGGGGGCCGATCGACACGTGGTCGCCGATGGTGATCGGCGCGCAGTCCAGCAGGACGGCGTCGTAGTTGATGAAGCAGTTCGCGCCGATGCCGATGTGTTTGCCGTAGTCGCAACAGAATCGGGGCTCAATGACCGAACCCGCCCCGAACGATCCGAGCAGCTGCCCCAGCAGGTCGCGGCGCCGGTCGTCATCGTCGGGCGCGGTGTCGTTGAACGCGGCAACCAAACGCCGGCAGGCTCGGCGGTCCGCGACCAAGTCGGGATCATCGGGCAAATACCGCTGCCCGCGGAGCATCCGATCCCGGTGACCGTTCATGCCGGCTGATCCTACTGGCGGGCGGTCTGCGCCCATCGCCCCGAGAGCGCGCGCCACCCGACGAACACCAGCCGCAGCGCGATGAACGTGGTCAGGCCCGACCAGATTCCGGCCAGCCCCCAGTCCAGGATCAGCGCCAACCAGGTCAGCGGCAGGAAGCCGGCCAGCGCGCTGATCACGGTGGCGGTGCGCATGAACGCCGCATCGCCGGCGCCCAGCAGAACGCCGTCGAGAGCGAAAACAATTCCGGCAAGCGGCAATTGGGCGACCAGGAACCACCACGGCACCCCGACTGCGGCCAGCACCGCGGCATCGCTGGTGAACAGTCCGGGTAGCTCACCGGCGCCGGCGGCCAGCAGGGCGGCCAGCACCACCGCGGCCACCGTGGAGAACACCGTCACCCGGGACGCCACCGACTTGGCGTGACCGGCGTGGCCGGCGCCCAGTGCCGCTCCGACCAGCGCTTGCGCGGCGATGGCCAGCGAATCGAGCACCAACGCCAGAAATGTCCACAGCTGCAGCACGATCTGATGGGCGCCCAGCGCTGCGGCCCCGAATCGCGCCGCGACCGCGGCCGCCGACACGAAGCAGGCCTGAAAGGCCAGGGAGCGCACGATCAGGTCGCGTCCCATCACCAGTTGTGCCCGCAGCACCGCGCCGTCCAGCCGCAAGGGGACCCGCTCGCAGTGCAGTGCGCGCAGGAACAACAGTGCGGCGAGCCACTGGCCGGCGCAGTTGGCCACCGCCGAGCCGGCCAGGCCCCAGCGCGGCATGCCCAGCGCGCCGAACACCAGCAGCGGGCATAGCAGCGCCGAAAGCGCAAAGCCGGCAACGACATAGCGCGGCGGACGTACGGTGTCCTGTACCCCGCGCAGCCAGCCGTTGCCGGCCAGCGACACCAGGATCGCCGGAGCGCCGAGGATCGCGATCCGCAGCCAAGGTAGAGCGGCCTGCGCGATGTCGTCACGGCCGGCGACGGCCGACACCAGTGGCACCGCTGCGGCCTGCACCCCGATGACGATCAGTGCGCCCAGACCCAACGCCAGCCAGGTCGCCTGCACCCCTTCGGCGACCGCGGCGGCGCGGTCGCCGGCACCGAAGTGCCGCGCCGAGCGCGCCGTCGTTCCGTAGGACAAGAAGGTGGCCTGCGAGGCGACCAGGCCCAGAATCAGCCCGCCGATCGCCAGTCCGGCCAGCCCGTGGGCGCCGAGCCGGCCGACGACCGCGGTGTCGAACAGCAGATACAGCGGTTCGGCGGCGAGCACCACCAGCGCCGGCAGCGCCAGCGCCGCGATCCGGCGGGCCCCGGCCGACTCAACGGCATCGGGCATGTCCATCATGGGCGGATCAAGCCAGCGCGGTGACCAGGGCAGCGACCACGTCGTCCGCGCCGCCGGTGACCGAATACCCGGCGGCCAGCCGATGTCCCCCGCCGCCGAACGACACCGCCACCGCGCTGAGGTCCACCGCCGACTTGGCCCGCATCGAAACCGCCCAGCAGCCCGGCTCGACCTCCTTGAACACCGCCGCCACCTCGGCCTGCTCGGTGGTGCGCACGATGTCGACGATGCTCTCCACCTCTTCGGGCCGCGCGGCGCTGCACTCGGCGTGGTCGACGACGGCATAGACCAGCCCGCGACCATGCGCGGCATCCGGCAGCAGTTGCGCGTCGGCCAGCACCCGCGAGAGCATCGTCAGCCAGCCGAACGGATGGGTGTCCATCACGCTGCGGGTGATCGTCGCGTTGTCCACGCCGACGCCGACCAGCCGCGCCGCCAGCCGGTAGGCGCGGGCACTGGCCCATCGGAACGAGCCGGTATCGGTGACCAGCCCGGCATACAGGCAGTGCGCCACGTCTTCGTCGATCGGTTCGCCCCATGCATCGATCAGATCTGCCACCATCATCGTCGTCGAATCCGCTGACGGGTCAACGTAATTCGCCGTTCCGAATAGCTGATTCGACACATGGTGGTCGATCACCAGCAACTCAGAACCGGCGGCGGCCAGCTCTTGGAGCGCCCCGAGCCGATCAGCGCTCGAGACGTCGACGGTCACCACCAGATCGACCTCGTGGCTTATCGTCTCCGGGCTGACCAGCAACTCGCCGCCCGGCAGCGACCGCAGCGACTGCGGCAGCTCGGCGGGGCAAGCCGGGCGGGCGAAACTGACCTGGACCGCCTTGCCGCACCGGCGCAAGACCATCGCGAGTGCCAGCCCGGCACCGATGGTGTCGGCGTCGGGATGCACATGGCAGATCACCGCCAGCGTGCCTGCACCCGCCAGCAGCTCCACGGCACCGGCGGCGTCGACGCGCCGACCCGGCGGCAGCGGATCAGGCGCCCGATCGCTCACCGTCACCGCTGTCTTCGGCGTCCGGCTGCGCCGGGGCCTCCCGGTAGGGGTTGGGGTCCCCGACCGGCTGCTTGCCCTCCCGGATGCGGGCCAGGTCGGCGTCGGCCGCCTGGGCCGCGGTCAGCAGCTCCGACATCCGGTGGGCGGCGTCGGGCACGGTGTCCCGGACGAACGTCAGGGTCGGGGTGAAGCGCACCCCGGTGCCGGCGCCGACCTTGGACCGCAGCACGCCCGTGGCGCCCTCCAGTGCGGCGGCAGCGCCGCCATAGTCGGGGTCCTCGTCCAGGGAGCGGCCCAGCACCGTGTAGTACAGCGTGGCGTCGTGCAGGTCGGCGGTCACCTTGGCATCGGTGATCGTGACTCCGGCCAGCCGCGGATCCTTGATCTCGTACTCGATCGCCGAGGCGACGATCGTGGAGATCCGCTTGGCCAGCCGGCGCGCGCGTGCCGGGTCAGCCATGGCTAGGTCCGTGCCTTCTCTACGAGCTCGTAGGTCTCGATGATGTCGCCTTCCTTGATGTCGCTGTAGGTCAGCGTCAGACCACATTCGTAGCCGTCGCGGACCTCGGTGACATCGTCCTTCTCCCGGCGCAGCGAGGAGACCGTGAGGTTCTCGGCGACCACCACGGAATCGCGCAGCAGCCGCGCCTTGGCGTTGCGGCGCATGATGCCGGAGGTGACCAGGCAACCCGCGATGTTGCCGACCTTCGAGGACCGGAACATGGCGCGAATCTCGGCGCGGCCCAGTTCCTTCTCCTCGAAGATGGGCTTGAGCATGCCCTTGAGAGCCTTCTCGATCTCGTCGATGGCCTGGTAGATGATCGAGTAGTAGCGGATCTCCACGCCTTCGCGGTTGGCCAGCTCGGTGGCCTTGCCCTCGGCACGCACGTTGAAGCCGATGATGATCGCGTCCGACGCCGACGCCAGGTTGACGTTGGTCTCGGTGATGCCACCGACGCCGCGGTCGATCACCCGCAGTGCCACCTCGTCGTCGATCTGGATACCCATCAGGGCCTCTTCCAGCGCCTCGACGGTACCGGCGTTGTCGCCCTTGAGGATCAGGTTCAGCTGGCTGGTTTCCTTCAGGGCCGAGTCCAGGTCCTCCAGCGAGATCCGCTTGCGCGTCCGCGCTGCCAGGGCGTTGCGCTTGCGCGCGTTGCGCTTGTCGGCGATCTGGCGGGCGATCCGGTCCTCGTCGACGACGAGCAGGTTGTCGCCGGCGCCGGGAACCGAGGTGAAGCCGACCACCTGCACGGGCCGCGACGGCAGCGCCTCGTCGACGTCGTCGCCGTGCTCGTCGACCATCCGCCGCACCCGCCCGTAGGCGTCACCGGCGACGATCGAGTCACCGACCCGCAGCGTGCCGCGCTGAATCAGCACGGTGGCCACCGGGCCGCGGCCGCGGTCGAGGTGCGCCTCGATCGCCACACCCTGAGCCTCCATGTCGGGGTTGGCCCGCAGGTCCAGGGCGGCGTCGGCGGTCAGCAGCACCGCCTCCTCCAGGGCCGCGATGTTGGTGCCCTGCTTGGCCGAGATGTCGACGAACATCGTGTCGCCACCGAATTCCTCTGGCACCAGGCCGTATTCGGTGAGCTGGCCGCGGATCTTCTGCGGGTCAGCGCCTTCCTTGTCGATCTTGTTGACCGCCACCACGATCGGCACATCGGCGGCCTGGGCGTGGTTGATCGCCTCCACCGTCTGCGGCATCACGCCATCGTCGGCGGCAACCACCAGGATCGCGATGTCGGTGGCCTTGGCACCGCGGGCACGCATGGCGGTGAACGCCTCGTGACCGGGGGTGTCGATGAAGGTGATCAGCCGCTCGGAGCCGTCGAAGTCGACGCCCACCTGGTAGGCGCCGATGTGCTGGGTGATGCCGCCGGCCTCGCCCTCGCGCACGTTGGCCTTGCGGATGGTGTCCAGCAGGCGGGTCTTGCCGTGGTCGACGTGACCCATCACGGTCACCACCGGCGGGCGGCTCTGCAGGTCCTCCTCGTCGCCGGTGTCCTCGCCGTAGGAGAGGTCGAACGACTCCAGCAGCTCGCGGTCCTCGTCCTCGGGCGAGACCACCTGCACGACGAAGTTCATCTCGCTGCCGAGCAACTCCAGGGTCTCGTCGCCGACCGACTGGGTTGCGGTGACCATCTCACCGAGGTTGAACAGCGCCTGCACCAGCGCGGCCGGGTTGGCGTCGATCTTCTCGGCGAAGTCGGACAGCGACGCGCCGCGGGCCAACCGGATCGTCTCGCCATTGCCGTGCGGCAACCGCACACCACCGACGACCGGCGCCTGCATGTTCTCGTATTCGGCGCGTTTCGCCCGCTTCGACTTGCGTCCCCGCTTGGGCGCGCCGCCCGGACGGCCGAACGCGCCGGCCGCGCCACCGCGCTGGCCGGGACGACCGCCGCCGCCGGGACGACCCCGGAAGCCGCCGGCGCCGGCGCCGGCGGGGGCCCCGCCACCGCCGCCGGGACCGCCACCGCGGTAGTTACCACCGGGACCGCCGCCGGGACCACCGGGACGGCCGCCGGGAGCGCCCGGACGACCGCCGCCGCCGGGCCGCGGCGGGCCGCCGGGACGCGGGCGGCCCTGCGCGCCGAAGTTACTGGTGCGACCGGGCATGTTGCCCGGTGTCGCGCCGCCGCCCGGACGCGGCATACCGGGCCGGGGGGCACCCGGCCGGGGTGCCTGCGGGTGCGGACGCGGAATGGCGCGCTCCACCGGCTGCGCCGACGAGAAGGGGTTGTTGCCGACGCGCGGCATCCGGGCACCGGGCTTGGGACCCGGTGCTGCCGGCCGGGGGCCGGGAGCAGCGGGCGACGGACCGGGCGCCGCCGGCGCAGGCGGCAAAGGGGCGACCGGAACCCG
>NZ_LZIN01000080.1 GCF_001667375.1 Mycolicibacter sinensis
ACCGCGATCTTCGTCGGCGGGACGATGTTGCCGACGCCCTCGGCGGCGTTCGCCCAAACCGCGGCCGACCTGTTCCTCAACCCGCTCGGTTTCGACGTCGGCGACGATCCAGCCGCGTGCGTGGTCGGTGTCGGCGACTGCGACGCGCCGCTGCGGATCCTGTCCACCCCGGCGCTGGTCCAGCAGGGCCACAGCAGTTTCGTCGGGGCGGCCGAGATCGTGCGGGCGGTGCACGCCGAACTCAACGCCAACCCCGACGCCTACGATGCCGACAACCCGCTGTGGGTGTTCGGCTGGTCGCAGGGCGCCACGGCCGGTTCGATCGCCATGGCCCAGCTGGAACACGACGGCGTCGACCCGCAGTTGCTGCATTTCGTGTTCATCGGCAATCCGGTCGGTGCCGACACCGCGTCGGAGGGTATGGGCGGGGTTTCCTCCTCCGACTTCTTCGACACTGCTCTGCTGTCGGGTGTCCAGACCCCGAACAACTGGTTCGCGGTAACCGATTACACGATCCCCGGAGATCCGGTCACCGACCCCACGTCCACCTCTGAGCTCGGTTTGTTCTACGAGCACATGATGTATCTGGGGCT
>NZ_LZIN01000081.1 GCF_001667375.1 Mycolicibacter sinensis
GTGGGGGCCGCCGGCGAACAGTACATCGACTTCGAGCCGCCCTCGAACACCGGCCCGTTCCTGTCCGGCGGCCCGGGGGGCCCCCCCCTACCCGGCCCCCACGCCGATTCCGATCTCGCAGCTGCTGGCCGACGCCGACGGCATGCTGGCCCAGACCGACCCGCGCAAGCTCGATCTGATCAAGTCCGAACTCAGCCTCTCCGAGGACGGCCCGCGCAAGCTCACCGACATCGTCGACGGTGGTACGTTCCTGCTGTCGACCCTGGATTCGGTTCTGCCGCAGACGGTGAGCCTGTTGAAGACCAGCCGGGTAGTGCTGACCATGCTCAGCGACGTCAACAACGGTCTGGCCGCGACGTCGGACAATCTCGACAAGGTGCTCAAGGGCGTCAATCCGATGATCGGCGGCTACCGGCAACTGGTCGATCAGGCACCGGCGATGCTGTCGTCGGTCGACGGCCTCTTCGACGACAACTCCGACACCATGGTCGGGCTGCTGGGCAACCTGGTCACCACGGCGCAGCTGCTCTATGTGCGGACACCGGCGCTCAACGCGCTGTTCCCCAACTACCGGGGTTCGACGGTGGAGGCGCTCAGCTCGGCGATCCACGAGGACGGGATGTGGGCGACCGTCGACATCTACCCGCGCTACACCTGCGACTATGGGACGCCACGGCGCAACCCGTCGGCAGCGGACTTTCCCGAACCGTTCCTCTACGGCTACTGCCGCGACACCGACCAGTCGGTGCTGGTGCGCGGCGCTCACAATGCGCCACGCCCACCGGGCGACGACACCGCGGGCCCGCCGCCCGGCGCGGACCTGGCCTCGACCACCGACCCGACCCCCAAGGGCCGCTACACGATTCCCACCCCGTACGGCGGACCGCCGCTGTTGATCGATCCGCCACGCTGATGTGCAAGGAGACGCTGCGGTGAGCACCGCTGACGAACCGGATACCACCGAAGACCTGCCCGAAGAAGCGCCGGAAGACCTGCCCGAAGGTGCGCCGGAGCCGGCACCACCGGTGCGCTCCCGGCACCGCACCCTGGCGATGGCGGGGGTCGCAGCCGCCTACCTGGTGGTCTTCGGTCTGGTCATCGGGTTGGGTTGGCAGCTGTGGCAACAGCATCGGGTCGCCGCCGCCGGGGCGGCCGGGCAACGCGCCGCGGTGGACTACGCCCAGGTGTTGACCAGCATCGACTCCGACCGGGTGGACGACGATTTCGCCGCGGTGCTCAACGGCGCGACCGGGGATTTCAAGGACACCTACACCAAGGCCAGTGTGGGACTGCGCCAGCTGCTGATCGACAACAAGGCGTCGGCCCAAGGCGTCGTGGTGGATTCGGCCGTCCAGTCCGAGTCCACGGACACGGTGGTGGTGCTGTTGATGGTCAATCAGACGGTTAGCAACACCACCCGCCCGGACCCGCGGGTGGACCGCAGCCGGATGAAGATGACGATGCAGAAGGTCGACGGTCGATGGTTGGCGAGCAAAGTCGAATTGCCCTAGGAGGCAAACAATGTGGGCGACCCGGCTACTGACGGGGATGACGGCGACGGTGCTGATGGTGTGCGCCGCACCGGAGGTCGGTGCCTCGGCCCCGTCGTTCTGCAGCGGGCTGGGCGGCGACTGGGACGGGCACTACTGCAGCACCGACGTGCGCTCCGAGCGGCTGGCCACCCGCTATATCCGGATGGCGGTGCCGCCAGAGCTGGTCGACCACCCGGTGGCGGGCCCGCCGATTCGCGACTACCTGTCGAAGTTGTTCACCAACTGGCGTGCCAAGGGCGCCTCGATGGTCGTCGACAGCTGGGGCAACGAGAACTTCGAGATCTTTCAGCACGGCAACGCGCTGACTGTGGTCTTCCACGAGGACTATCACTCCGACGGCCCCTACATCAACAACGCCTACCGCACCTTCACCTTCGACATGGGGGCCGGCGGCCGCCAGCTGCAGTTGGCCGACATCACCAAGCCCGGGGTGGACCCACTCGCGACGATCCCACAACTCGGCGAGCCTTACATCGTCGAGGCACTCGACCGGGCGTTCTGGGAGCACCGGCCCGGGGATTACCCGTTCGTCCCCGAGCGGTTCACCCCGGACAAGGTGTTCTCCGGCGGCTACCGGTCGTGGGCGTTGACCCCCGACGAGTTGATCCTGTACATGCCCGACTATCCGGTCAGCCACGATTCGCCGATCCAGTACAACCAGATGCAGTGGTACATGGACGGCGGCAACGTCCAGGCGCACATCCCGCTAGCGGCGCTGCGTTCGATTCTGCGCCCCGAGTACGGCGGGGTCTGAGCGGGGTCGGAGCGGCGCTTCCCCCTCGAGATTGTACTGGCGCAGGTGATTTCGCCGGTTTCCCTGCATGATTGCACTCTCGGGCGGATAAGGGCGGCCCGAACGGGTTAGCCGTAGCGGAACAGCAGCAGGCTCACCGTGACCACGCCCGCGGTCAGCGCGATCACCGGCGCTACCACCACATGGGACAGCGTCGCGCCGACAGTGGCGCCGCCGATCATCGTCAATACCACGCCGTAGCGCAACTTTTCACGGTGCCCGGTCCCGCCGGCCAGCCTGCTGTCCAACCCGATTCCGACGATCGTGGAGGTGAGCACCGTGGTGTAGAGCTCCTGGATGCCGAATTGGCGCGCCGTCGAGTTCTGCATGCCGAATGCCATCGCGAGGCCGACGATTAAAACCAGTTTGCTGGCGTCGTGGTAGTGCAGCACCCCGAATCCGGCCAGTGCGGCCAGCGCCAGCAGCAGCGCCACCTCGATGCCCAGGGCGGTGCTGACCCAGGTCCGGACTCGCTGTCCCAGTGCCCGTACCAGGCGGCCACCGGCGATCGCTCCGAGCAGGAACCCGCCGACCGCCACGGCCGCCGCGGTCAGATCGATGCCGGCGTGGGCGACGAACAGGAAGCCCAGGAAGATCGCATTGCCGGTCATGTTCGCAACGAACACCCGGCCGAGTACCAGCACGCTGACCGCGTCGACCAGGCCGGTGGCAAAGGTCAGTAGCAGTAATGCCGTCACCGTGCGCCGTTGCGACAGCGGCGAGGTGACCGGCATGACTCAGCTCTGGAACCGCGGGGTGAGATCCAGTGAGGTGATCGTCGGCATCCTGGTGACCACCCAGCGATTCTGGTCGCGTTTCATGTACAGCCGGTAGGTCAGGTACTTGATCTGCGGGATGGTCTTGGACAGTTCGCTGGTGGCCGAGGTATTGGTGTAGATCAGCACGGTGGCCTCGGGGCCGTTCAGCGATTCGACTGCGGCGCCGACGATCTCGGTGCTGTCGGTGACCTTGGCCTGTTTGTTGCTCTCGGCGATCGCAGCGATGAACTTGCGGTACTGGGCTTCCAGGTCGCCGCTGAGGTAGACCGCCGCCCGATCCGGGAGGGTGTCCAGGTTCTCCGGCGTGTAGTTCCACAGCGTGTGGATCGCTCGGGCTGCCGTCCGGGCGATGTCGAGTTTGGTGGCCACCTCGGCCCGGTCGAGGAGATACGGCTGTGCGGCGGCCGCCGCGAACGCCGCAGACCCGACGAACAGGGCCGCCGACGCCGCGACCGCGACCCGCAGGCCGAGCTTGCGGCGCCCGCGGCGGGTGTCCACCGCGGTCTCGGGCTCAGAGTCGGCCTCCGCTTCGCCGTCCGGCTCCGCCTCCGCGCCGTCCGCCTCCTCGCCGGCCGGTTCGAGCTCCTGCTCATCTGCGGGGCCGGTCTCGGTCACAGCACCTGGCTCAGATTGCTGATCTTCCACTGGTCCCCTTCCTTCTGCGCGGTCGCCAGCCAGCGAGTTGCGGCCTTGACCTCATGTTTACCGTCCGGCGACTTGCCGTTGTTCTCGACGGCCACCAGCATGCTGACGCTGCCATCGTCGTTCCACCGCTCGACACCGGCCGCGATCACCGTTCCGGTGGTCGGCTCACTGCGCGCCACCGCGATCAGGATTTGGTTGGCCTTGTCCTGGTATTGCTGAGCGAAGTCCCCGGTGGCGTGATCGAGGACGGTTGCCAGGTAGTCGTTGGCGTGGAACGGGTCCGGCGAGGTGAACATCGTCATGAACGACTGGACCGCGGCCAGCGCCTCGACGTCGCGCAGTGCCGACCTGCGGTGTTGCTCATGGCTGAACAGCGTCGCCGCGCAGATCGCGATCGCGGCGACGCCGATCAGTAGCGAGCCTGCGATCACCGTCCTCAGCCGCCGATCGGGCACCGTGCGCTCCACGAAGAGCGGCTGGTCATCGGCCTGGACCCGACGACGCGGACTCATTTGTCCCCCTCGGCGGGCAGCGGCTTGCTGACAACGGACAGATCGTCCACACGCCAGTTGTGCTGCACCTTGGCGAACACCACCCGCACGGTGGCGCTGATCAACCGCTCCTTGCCGGCGGTGCCGCGCTGGCCTTGCAGGAACAGCAGCATGGTCGCGCGGCTCTTGGCGGCGTCGAGCACCGCCGCGTCGGTAACCCGGTAGAAGTTCGGCACCGGCTTGGCGCTGCGGATGGCGTCCAACTGGGGTACCAGTTGCTCGCGGTACTTGTCAGTGGCCAGCGACTGCGCGCGGGCGAAGTCGTCTTCCAGGGTCTCGGGATCGTAGGACAACATGTCCGCCACGATCTTCGGGCCCTGGCGGGCGATCTGGATGCGGGTTTGATCCGCGTTGTGCTCCGTCCGGTAGACCACCGCGTAGGCGGCGGCGGCACCGGCAAAACTCAGAACGGCGGCGACCACGAAAGCCGCCATCGCCCGCAGCCGGATGTTCGCCGGCGGCACTCGTAGCTTCGCCGGGCGCACTTCGGTGCGCGCCACCAGGTCGGCGAAAGTACGCCCGCGCCGGTCGCGCAACGGCCAGAGCCAGCCGAGGAACACAGCGTCCAGCAGATGGGCCACTTCGCGCACCAGCAGCCGTCCGGCGCCGACGGCTTCGGTGGTTCCGCCGCCGCGCACCACCTCGATTCCGGCGAACGCGCGGCCCAGGCTCCACCCGGTCATGGCCGGCAGCAGCACCCGGTTTACCGCGGTCGCCAGGATCACCACCCCGATGAGTGTCATCGCGACCCACCACCACGCCCCGCCGCGCGGGAAGCTCAGTGCCGCCAACGCCATCGCCGCCACCACGATCACCCCGGGCAGCAGATCGACCGCGTAGGCGATGACGCGGCTACGCCACCGCGCCGCCGGGCCGGCCGGCGCGTCGAGAACGGCTTCGGTCACCGGGCCACCTGGTCGAGCTTGGCGATCCGGTACTGGCCGTCCTCGCGGACCATCTGGGCACGCAACCGGTAGCCCGCCTCGCGGCCCTTGGCCTCGACATTGTCGACTTTGATCCGGAATGCCACCAGGACGTCGACCGAGCCGTCCGGGTTGTTGCGCTCCACCGCGGCGCCCATCTCGGTGAGCTCGACCTGGACCTTCGCCGCCTGGTACGCAGGCGGAAGGATCTGGGCGTACAGCGCGGCCTGAGTGCGGAACTCCCCGGCCGAACAGTTGAAGATCTTCTCCTGAGACAGCGACACATCCCCCGGGTCGGGGGCCTGGGTCGCCAGCACGCACGTTTTCGCCGCCTCAATGGCTTCGGCGTTGTCCCGCGCCATCAACTGACTGGCCGCGTGATCACGCATGCTCAGGTATCCGAGAGCCGTCAGACCGGCCGCCAACAGCACCAGCAACGCACAGATCCCCAGAACCTGGCGGCGGCCGAGGCGGGACGGCGCCGGTTCCGTCTCCGCCGGGTCGGCGCTGACCGGCTCGGTCGTAGTGACGTCGGCTGCGGTGTCCTCGTCCGCTGCGTCCGGGCCATCCTGGAGATCTGCGGTGTCGGCGGTGTCTGCGGTCTGCTGTTCCCCGTCCGTGCTCACTGGAACGGTGCCAGCATCCCCTTCCATGCGTCGTCTCCTATGTTCATCGAGTTCTCGACGGAGTATTCGACGCCGTCTGGCCCCACCGCCTGGCCACTCTGCGGATTGTAGATCGCCATCGGCGGCCCGCCCGGAGTGTAGATGCAGGGGTTCGGTTGTTGCCCGTTGCACTGCACGCTACCGGTGCCCGGTCGGGTCAGCGGGTCGTTCGCCGGCGGCGGTGTCGGTGGCACCATATCCGCGGGCAGCGGGTTGAGGCCGGTGTTGATCGACGGCGCCGGGATCACGTGACCCGGCTCGACCGGCTGGTCGCAGCGCGCGCCCAGCGCCGGGCAGTTCCGGATCTGGTTCGGGTCGCCGTACCAGGGGTTGGTGCCCAGCGGGACGTACGGCTTGTCGCTGCGGCACTCCTTGGGCGTCGCCGCCCGCTTGCCGGGCACGTCCACACACGGGATGTTGCGCACCCCGCGAACGTTGTTGGACGGGGTGTCCTGCGGAATCCGGCAGGACACGTCCGGCAGGTCAGCCGGGCTGGTGTCGGCGAACGCCCGCCACTCCGACGCCGGCAGGTAACCAGTCAGACACGGCGGAGGATAGTTCAAGCTCAGGCCCGGAATGGGAACCGGGAAGACCGGCCCGGGGAACGCACCGAGGGCCACGTCGAGTAACGCCCGGCCGGGGAAGACCGAACTTACGGTCTGAATGATCGAGCCGGCCTGGGGCAGGAACACCAGCGCCTGCTCGGTGTTGCGGTTGTAGCGTCTGCCCATCTCGGTCAGGATCGAGGCGTTCGCCATCAGCTGCGGCAGGGAGTCCTTGGTCTCGCTGAACAGCGTGTGCACCTGATCGATCAGCGGCGGTAGCTCGTGGATGATGTGCTTCACCGTCTCATCGCGGCTGGCCGCCTGGCTGGCCAGGACGTTGAGGTTGCGCGCCCACTGGTGGATGGCGTCGCCGGAGTCGACCTGGCTTTCGATGATCGGCGCCGACTTGTTCACGATGTCGTTGACGTCGTCGAGATTGGCCTTGAAGTCGCTGACGATCAACTGCGTCGCATCGACGAGTCGCTGCAGGGACGGGCCTAACCCGCCGACGGCCGTCGCCGTCTCGTCGAGCAGCGCCGAGATCTTGCCCGCCGGCAACGCGGCCAGACCACGATTGGCGGTGTCCAGCGCCGGCCCGATCGCCGAGGGCACCGTGCCCTTGGTGATCGTCTGGCCTTGCTTCAGGTACTGCCCCGGGTTGTCGGTGGACACCAGGTCCAGGTACTGCTCACCGATCGCCGACACCGAATGCACGTTGGCGCTGGCATCGGCGGGGATCTTGTACTTGCTGGAGATCTGCATCGTCGCCTGCGCACCCGTCTCGGTGGGCTCGACGGCGGTGACCCTGCCGATGATGGTGCCGCGGTAGGTGACGTTCGCGGTCTTGTACAAACCGCCGGCCTCCGGCAGATTCGCCTTCAGCGTGTACTGCCCGATACCCGCCAGGGTCGGCAACCGCAGGTAGTAGACACCCAACACCAGCAAGGCCACCGCGGTCAGGACGGTGAAGATGACCAGTTGACGCTTGATCTGTGGTTTCAGCAATTCCGGTCAGCCCTTTCCACATACGGGCCACCGGGTGCGGTAGCGGGGTTCGGCGTGTACCGGATGTCCGGGATCATCTTCTCCGGGTCGTGGCCGAAGGACTGCTCCAGCGCCCGCAGCATGCCGGAGAAGCCGGTTCCGGTCAGGATCGCGTTGTCGATGGACGCATAAGTGAGGTCGACCACCAGCGAGGTGTTGATGAAGTCACCGCGCACCGCCTTGAAGGCACCGTCGACGTGATACGGCGCGGTGATCATTACCTGCAGCAGGTCGGGGATGTACGGCGACGCCTTACGCAGCTCGCGTCCCGGGCACTGGAAATTCGTCAGCACCTTGGTCAGATCACCCCGCGCGGGCGCGATCTGCTGGTTGACCGAGGCCCCCATGTCACCCAGCGCTCCGATCGCGTCGATGAAGATCTGCTGCTGGGAGTTGAAGTACTTGAACAGCGGCGGGAAGTCGGTCAGGACTTTGTCGATGGTGTCGTTGTGGGCACCGATATAGCTCAGCAACCGGTTGGACGAGTCGATCGCCCGGGTGATGTCCTCGCGCTGGTCGTTGAGGTTGGCGACGAACGTGTCCAGCTTGGTCAGGAACGCCCGGATCTGGTCGGCCCGCCCGTTGGACAGCGCGGCGAACTCGGTGGTGATGGTGTCCAGGTCCGACAATCCGCCGCGTTGCAGCAGCAGGGCCAGACCGGCGAGTGTCCGCTCGATGGTCGGGTACGACGACGAATTGTTCAGCGCGATCGTGTCGCCGTTGCGCAGTTCGCCCTCCGGGTCGGCCGGTGACTTCAACTCGATGTGCTGCGAACCCAGCAAGCTGGTCTGGCCGATCTTCGCCGTGGCGTTGCGCGGCAGGTGAACGTCCTTGTTCAGCTTCAGCTTGAGCGTCGCGACCCAGTTCTTCAGCTCGATGTGCTCGACCGCGCCGACGAAGACGTCGGCGACCAGCACCCGGCTGTTGCCGTTGAGCGCCAAGGTGTCCGGCACCTGGACGTAGACCGTGTAGGCACCGGGGCCGCTACCCGGACCGCCCGGCAAGGACACGTTGGCGATACCGCGCCAGCTGCCACAGGACGTCAGCGTCAGGGTGGCCATCAGCAGCACCAGGGCCTGCCAGCTGCGCCGGCTGACCGTCTTCATCGCTGTACTGCGTCTCATCAGCCTTCACCTCGCGGGGGAAGCGGTGCGACCGGGCCGGGGATCACGTTGGGTCCCGGCGGGGGCGGCGGGATCGGCGCCTGGCCGGGAGGCAGACCGACGTAGGGCAGCGGGCCGGGCTCCGTGTCATAGGAGTTCGGCGGGCCGGGTGGCGTCTGGTACTGGGACTGGATCGGCGCCGGGTCCGGGCCGCCCATCAACTGTGCCAGCGACTCCGGCGTCAACAGCCGCTCGGTGTCATGGCCGGGTTGCACACCCTGCATGCCGGGCGCGGTGATCCAGCCGGGCTGGCTGTTCTTGTGCGCAAATGGCGTGTCGGGCACCCAGATACCCGGGACGGTGGTGTCTTTGTACCCCGGTGGCGGCTGCAGTCGCGGCTCGGAGTAGGCGATCTGCTTCGGCGTCGTGTAGGCGTTGGTCCAGATGTTGATACCGAACGGCAGGTAGTTGAACTTGATCGCATCGGCGATCGGCGCCAGGTACTCGGCACACAGCTCCGCGGAGTCCTGGTAGCCCAGCCGGCTACCGGCCTGGATCGCGCTGCAGATGAACTCCATCGGGTTGGCGAAGTTCACCAGCACCGGGAAACCGGTGACCGCGCCCTGCGCCGGGTGGTAGATCTCGCCCACCGCGGCCAGCACGTTGGGCAGCACGTGCAGTGAGGTCTCGAAACCGTCCAGCGCGTCCGGCTGGGTGATGGCCGTAGTTATCTGCTCCGCGTTGTTGATGTTTCTGACCAGCAGGTCGGCGTTCTGGTTGAGGAACGCGCGGATGATCGTCATCGTCGCGTAGAACTGGTCGGCGGCCTTGGCCAAGTCCTGGTCGGTGCCGGTCAGGTTGTTGGTGAAGGTGGCCAGGTCCCGGTTGAGCGCCACGAACTGCTGGTCGTTGTGGTCCAGTGCCTTGACGAACAGTGACAGGCTGCGCACCACCGCGAAGAAGTCGCCGCGGCCCTTGTTCAGCGCGGTCAGCGCGTCCGAGAGGCTGTTGAACGCGGTGTTGATCTGCTGGCCTTTGCCGCTCAAGCTGTCGGCGAACGACTCGATGGCCTCGCCGATCGGTCCCTTCGGCTGTTGGGGCGTCGGGCCCAGCTTCTCGATGATGTTGGTGACGTCGTTGCGCAGCGTGTCCCACTCCACCGGGACCTCGGTGCGTTCCTCGGGGATGACGGCCTTGTCGGCCAGCGCCGGCCCGCCCCGGTACGGCGGCTCCAACTGGATGGTCCGCGACGCCACCAGGGTCGGGTTCAAGATGATCGCCTTGGCGTCGGCGGGCACCTTGTATTTGTTGTTGAAGTGCAGCGTGACCTTCATCTTGTCGCCGGCCGGCTCGATCTTGTCGATCGCGCCCACCCGCACACCCATGATCTGCACCGCGTCGCCGGGGTAGAGCGCGTCGGTCTGCGGGAAGTAGGCGACCACGGTGGTGCTGTTGAGCTTGCGGAACAGCTGCACGCCGCCGAAGCCGACCAGCAGCGCCAGCACCAGCAGCAGTGATCCGACGACCACCGTCGTCCGGGACCGCTCCGGCAGTCGCAGGTTGCGAACATCAAAGACGGTACTCACGGCCGCTCACTCCCTCTTGCGCCGCCGCCACCACCGGGCTGGCTGTTTCCGCCTTCGCCGGGCGCGATGAACGGTGCCGGCAACTGGTTGCCCGGTCCGGGCGGAGCGGGCGGGCCGGGTGCCATCGCCGGAGGCGGCGGAGCCGCGCCCGGGTTGGCCGGAGCCGGTCCGGGCATCGGACCCAGCGGTTCGGAGCGCGCACCGGGGTTTGCGTCGGGCATCGGGACCGGAGTACCGGGCACCAGCGGCGGCGTCTCGCCCGGCCGGCCCGCAATCGAGATGCCGGGCGTCGAGCCGATGCCGTCGGGGTTCGGCGGCGAGGTCAGCACGTCCACCGGCCCCGGGTACGGACCACTCGGGCCGAACGGCCCGGCGTTCGGGTCCAGGTTCGCGCACGGCAGCGGGTTGCCCGGGGTCGGGAACATTCCGGCGGCCGGCGCGTACGAGCACGGCGAGCCCGGTGCGACCGCCGGCCCCGGGTGCTCGGGGGTTCCCTCGATCACCTGCGGAGCAGGCGGCGGCGCGCCGTTGGCGAACCTGGTCCCGTTGGGATCGGGGTAGCGGAACTCCGGGAGGCCGGCATTGCGCCAGAATTCCTCCGGCGAGATGCCACGCTTCTTGAACGCGGAGTCGACCCACGGCTGCAGGATCCAGAACGGGATCAGGTTCAAGGTGGAGACCTTGAAGTAGGGCCCCGAGGCGACCGCGTCGTTGACGATGGTCAGGTACCTGCCCAAGATGGTGAACATCTCCATCAGTTCGCCCTTGCGCCGCACCAGCATGTCGGTGATGTTGGCGGCCTCTTCGAACACGTGGCTCAGATCCAGAGTCGGGTTGTCCCGGACCAGGCCCTGGACCTGCTCGCCGAAGTAGGCGATGTTGCCCAGCAACGCCGAGATCGCCTGGCTGCGCTGGTTGAACGCGGCCAGCAGGGTCTGGGTGTTGCGCAACACGGCGTCGATCTGGCCGCTGCGGTTGCCCAGTACGGTGGCGATCTCGTTGGTCTGGGCGAGCAGGTGGGTGATCTCCTCGTCGCGCTTGCCGATGGTGTCGGAGAACTTCGCGACCCCGTCGAGCGCGGCGCTCAGGTCCGGAGAGGTCTCTTCGACGGTGTCCGACAGCACCTGCAACGACTTCTTGACCGTGTCGATGTCCCAGCCGGACGCGGCTTTGGTGACGTCGAAGACGGCATCGTAGAGCTGATAGGGGGTGGTGCTCTGCCCCAGCGGCAGCACGCCCTGCGGCGCGATCCGGCGCTCACCCTTGGGCTCGATCGCCAGCACCTTCCGGCCCAGGATGGTGTCGGTCTTGACGCCGATCCGGCTATCGCTGCCGATCGGGTGCGCGCCCACGGAGAACTTCACCAGCACGTGGTCGTTCTCGATCGACAGGTCCTGCACCCTGCCGACGTCCACGCCCGAGATGCGCACCTTGTCACCGGCGGTCAGCCCGCCGGTGTCGGAGAGCTCGCCGTAATAGCTCGGCTCGGCGAACAGCATCGGCGCGGTATTGAAGCTCTGCCCCACCAGCGTCACCAGCGCCACCGTGATGACGCCGATGACTCCGATCCGTGCCCGGTTGGGCGGTTCCAGGGTCCTCACTGCGGCGTGCACCTCCCGGTCGGTTGCTGCCACAACCGGACGTTGCGCACCGGCCCGCCGGGCTGCAAACCGGGAAGCTTGATGGTGGCGTCACAGATATAGAAGTTGAAGAAGTCACCGTAGACACCGGTGCGCCCGAGGAGCTTCAACGCCCTCGGCAACTTCTCCAGTGTGCTTTCGACGTCAGCCATCCGGTCGGGCGGCTCCGGGCCCGCCGGCGGGAACAGGCTGTGCAACTGCTTCCGGTTGTCGGCCAGCAGGTCGGCCAGATTGCCGGCGGCGTTACCGAATTCGGCGGTGCCGTTGGCCAGGGTGGTGTTGTTGGCGTTCAGCCCCTTGACGAGTTTGTCGAAGTTGTCGACGGTCTCGTCGAACGTCTGGCGGTGCCGAACCGCGGTGTCCAGCACCACGTTCAGGTTCTTGACCACCTCGCCGATCGCCGCATCCCGCTCGGCGATGTGCGAGGTCAGTTGTGCGGTCTGTTCCAGGATGTCGTTGATGGTGCCGCCCTGGCCCTGGAAGACCGTGACGATGGTCGACGCGATGGTGTTGATCTTGTCGGGGTCCAGCGCCCGGAACACCGGCTTGAAACCGCCGATCAGCGCGTCGAGGTCCAGTGCCGGTTCGGTGCGGGCGGCGGGGATGAACCCGTTCACCGGCAACCGCCGGTCGGCACCTTCGCCCTCACCCCGCTTGAGCTCCAGGTAGCGGTTGCCGATGAGGTCGTCGTAGCGGATCTGCGCGGTCGTGGACTGGTACAGCGGTAGTGACCGGTCGACGTTGAAGTCCACCACCACCCGACGACCGCCGTCGACCAGGCGCACCTTTTTGACCTTGCCGATCTCCACGCCGGAGGCGCGGACGAACTGTCCCTCCCGCAGGCCGCTGGCATTGGTGAATTCGGCGGAGTAGCCGGCCGTCCGGTCAAACCTGACCTGGCCGAATACCACGACCAACCCGACCGTGAAGAGCAGCAGCACCGAGCCGACGGCGCCGAGTTTGAGTGCGGTTCTGGTGATGTTCATGGGTTGATCGTGTTTTCTCCGACTTGGCGACCCCAGACGTAATCGACGGCCGTGGGCGATCCGGATTCAAAGTGGTTGTAGGGCGCTTGACTGACTCCCGTGTCGGCCACCAGGTAAGGCGCCGGCCAGAAATCGTGGGTGATCTCCTGCCAGCAGCCCGGCGCTCCTCCTGGGCCGCCGCGGGCGTTGTAACGCGGCAGGTTATCGGGGTAGATGTACGGGTTGGCCGGGCTGACCAGCTTGCTGACCGTGTCGAGGGCGTAACCGTCCCCGCCGCCGAGGAACTCGTAGACCTTCGGCGCGCCCTCGGCAAGGTTGCGGATGGCGCAGAACAACTCCGGGCTGTACTCGTCGAGCAGGGCCGAGACCGGCACCAGGTCGGAGAACTGCCGGCGGAAGTACGGCCCGAACCGGTTGGTGACGTCCGCTCCGAGGTGGCCGACCCCGGCGGCGCCGAGCAACACGGAGTCCAATTCCTTCTGCTGAGCGGTGATGGTCTTGACCGCGGGGATCGAGTTCTCCAGGAAGCCGACCAGATCCGGTGCTCCGTCGGCGTAGATCTCGCCCAGGTTCGCGAAGCCCTTGAGGTCGCGGCGCAATGACGGCATGTAGGCGTTGGCGTCGTCGAGAATCTTGTTGCCGTTGACCAGCGACTCGCCGAGCTTGTTGCCCAGCCCGGTCAACGACTCGGCGGCTGCGTGCAGGGTCAGATTCAGTTTGATCGGGTCGATGTGGTCCGAGAGGTTGTTGATGGTCTCGAACAGCGTGTTGAGCTCGGTCGTCACCGAGGTCGCGATGATGTGCTTGGTGCTGATGCGCTCAGGCGTGGGGTGCTCGGGCGCGGTAAGCGACACGTACTTGTTGCCGAACAGCGTGGTCGCCAGAATGTCGGCCTTGACGTTCGACGGAATCAGCTTGATGTACTGCGGGTCGACATCGAGCGTGAACTTCGCCGCCGGTTTGTCGTCGTGCTCCGTCGGCGCGATGCTGGCCACGCGCCCGATCTGGACGCCGTTGTAGGTCACCGGCCCGCCCGGGTCCATCACCAGACCGGCCCGCGGCGCCACCATCGTCAGCGACGTCGTCTTGGTGAAGGCCCCGCGGAACTGGCCGTACACCAGCCCGACGATCAGCGCCAGCACGGCGAAGGTCACCACTCCCGCCACTTTGTAGGGCGGGCTCTGGATCTTGTTCTGCTTCCCGGTTGCCATGGCCGTCACATCGTCAGGTTGAAGTTGGGGTCGACGCCGTAGAGCGCCAACGCTGCGAGCAACACGACAGTGGGCACCGTGACCAGGGACAGGCGCATCGACTGGCCCACGGCGGCGCCGACACCGACCGGGCCGCCGCTGGCGTTGAACCCGTAATAACAGTGCGTGATCATGACCACCACCGCGATCAGGATGGTTTCCAGGAATGACCAGAACACGTCGTCGGGACGTAGGAACGTCCGGAAGTAATGCTCATAGGTTCCCGACGACTGTCCGAAGAACAACGTGGTGACGATCTGCGGCGAGGCGAACGCCATGATCAGCGCGAGCGCGTACAGCGGGATGATCACGGTGAAGCCGGCCACCACCCGGGTCGACACCAGGTAGGAGATCGAGTTGATCCCCATCACCTCGAGTGCGTCGATCTCCTCACTGATCCGCATCGCCCCGAGTTCGGCGGTTGCTCCGGCTCCGACGGTGGCAGCCAGGGCGATGCCGGCGTTGACCGGCCCGACGACACGGACGTTGACCAGCGCCGCGGCGAAACCGGTGTAGGTCTCCACCCCGATGTTGCCCAGCGAGGTGAAGCCCTGGATGGCGATCAGCGAGCCGCCGGCCAGCATCACGAACCCCATGATGGCCACGGTGCCGCCGATCACGGCCATCGCGCCGGTGCCCATGCCCAGCTCGGCGATCAGGCGCAGCGTCTCGGTGCGGTACCGCCGCAGCGCCCAGGGGATTTGCCGCACGGCGGTCGCCGAGAACCAGCCGAGCTGGCCGCTCTTCTCCAGGGAGCGGCCGGCCGCCCCGACGTAACGGTGATAGTTCGCGATCAGGCCGGGAAACCGGCCCCGCAGCACTGCCGATGTCGACATGTCAGGTCCCCGTTCCGAACTTCACGCCGATGGTGGTCAGCACCACGTTCACGGCGAACAGCGCAAGGACGCAGAGCACCACCGTCTCGTTGACGGCAGTCCCGAGCCCCTTGGACCCGCCCCGAACCGTAAGACCCCGATAACAACCGACCAAGCCTGCGATAAGCCCGAAGACGCTGGCCTTGACCGTCGAGATGACCACCTCGGGCAGTCCCGTCAGCAATGTCAGCGTCGACAGATAGGCGCCGCCGGACACGTTCTGCAGGTAGACACCGAACAGGAAGCCGCCGGCGAGGCCGATCACGATCACCAGAGCGTTGAGCAGCAACGCGACCACGGTCGCGGCGATCACCCGGGGCACCACCAGCCGGTGGATCGGGTCGATGCCGAGCACCTCCATCGCGTCGATCTCCTCGCGGATGGTGCGGGCGCCCAGGTCCGCGCAGATCGCGGTGGAGCCGGCGCCGGCGACCACCAGCACGGTGACCAACGGCCCGAGCTGGGTGACGGCCGCGATGCCCGCACCGGCGCCGGAGACGTCGGCAGCACCGAACTGCGCCAACAGAATGTTCAGGGTGAAGACCAGGAGCACGGTCAGCGGGATGGCGACCGCGATGGTCGGGATGATGGCGACACTGGTGATGAACCAGCCCTGCTGCAGCGTCTCGCGCCATTGGAACGGCGGTACGAACAGCGCACGCGCGGTCAGTGCGCACATCCGGAAGAACCCGCCGACCATCACCAGCGGCGGCAGCAGCCGATCACGGGCGAAATCAGCCAGGCGGGGACGCGCAGGAGCCGTCACAGCAACCCCCTCACCGGAGACCCAGCGTCACGACGCAGCAAGGGATCGCGTCGCACAGTGGCTTCTCCGTCCGTCCATGTTCCTACGAGACCCGCGTCACCATAGCGGCCCAAGGTGCCGTTGGCGACCATCGGACCATACCTGATGACTGCGTGAGGATGGCATCGATTCGGCGCAACCTACACAGGTTCGCTACCGGACAGTAACGTGCCGCCACCTCAACGGTAGGGAGCTAGCCGGTATCGGTTGTGGCGGTGACCGACTCGGCTCCGGGGGCGGTTCGGTGGTTAATGCGCAGTTCGGTTTTGAGCACCTTCCCTGCCGGGTTGCGCGGCAGGGCGTCGACGATCTCGAGCGCCTTCGGGTGCTTATAACGCGCCAGTCGCTCGGTCAGATAGTCCTGGAGGTCGGCCAAGACCAGATCGGGCCGGGTGACCGCGGCGATCGCGATCGGGACCTCGCCCCATTGCTCGTGCGGGCGGCCGATCACGGCGACCTCGGCGATGTCGGGGTGACCGGCCAGGACGTTCTCCACCTCGGCGCAGTACACGTTCTCGCCGCCGGAGATGATCATGTCTTTCTTACGGTCGACCACCCAGACATAGCCTTCGGCGTCCATCCGGACCAGATCCCCGGAGTGGAACCAGCCGCCGGCGAACGCCTCGGCGGTGGCTTCCGGGTTGTTCCAGTAGCCGCTCATCAAGGTGGGGGCCCGGTAGACGATCTCACCGACCTCACCGACGGCGACGTCGTTCATGTCCTCGTCGACCACACGCGCGGCGACGGTCGGGATGACGGTGCCGACCGAGCCCAGCTTCCGGATGGCGTCCTCGCCCAGCAGCATGCAGGTGACCGGCGACATCTCGGTCTGCCCGAATGCCGCCAGGATCTTGGTGTCCGGGAAGGTCTGCGCCATCTGGCGCAGCAGCGTGTCCGACGCCGGGGCGGCACCCCAGGACATGGTCCGTAACCGGATGTCGCGCGGATTGGCCTGCTGCTCGGCGCAGACCGCCTGCCACTGGGCCGGCACCAGGAAGATGCCGGTGACCTTCTCGGCGGCCAGCACGTCGAGCAGTTGGCCGGCGTCGAACGCCCCGAGCGCATTGATCACCGTCGGAATCCCCAGCCACATGCCCGGCAGCAGGTTGCCGACGCCGGCGATGTGGAAGAACGGCACCCCGATGAAAGCGACGTCGCCTTGACCGGTCCCGGCGGTGTAGAGGGCGGTCATGGCCTGGCCGGTGAGGTTGGTGTGGGTGAGCACCGCCCCCTTGGGCCGGCCGGTGGTGCCCGAGGTGTACATGATCAGCGCCGGCGAATCGTTGGGAATGTCCACCGGCGGGTGCGGTTGCCCGGTCTCGGTGATCAGGTCTTCATAGGCGGTCATGCCCGCGGCCTCACCGCCTTCGCCGGCCACCACCACGGTGTCCAGCAGGGACGTCAGCTCGCGCACGCCGAGGGCCACCGGCAGCAGCGCCGTCTCGGTGATCAGTACCCGCGCCTCGCAGTCGGTGACCAGATAGGCGAGCTCGGGCGGGGTGAGCCGGAAGTTCACCGGGACGGCGATCGCGCCCAGCATGTTCGCGGCCAGGACCGCCTCGACGAACTCGGTGCGGTTGAGCATCAGGATCATCACCCGGTCGCCGGCGCCGACACCGCGGCGGCTCAAGGCGTCGGCCAGCGCGCCGACCCTATTCCGCAGCTGCGCCCACGTCGTGGTCCGGCCCAGGAACCGCAGCGCCGTGGCGTCGGGTTGCATCAGCGCGTGCCGGTCCAGTTGGTTGACCCAGTTCTGGCGTCGGGCCCGATAGGGCTGCTCAGCGGGATCGGCTGTCGGGTGGCTCAATTCGACCCTCCCGCAGCCAGTTCCTCGGCGCGCCGTTTGAGATTGTCGGCCAGGTAGTCCAGGACGTTGCCGAAGGCCTTCTTGACCATCGGCTTGGGCATCGCCATCTCCGTCTCGACATCCATGTCGACAGTGAGCAGCGAGGTGGCGCCGATCTCGACCACCGAGAACAGTTGCTCCTGCTTGCTGAACAGGTCGCCCTGCTGCAGCACGGTCTGGATCTGGGTGGCGCTGGGGTAGTACACCGCCTGGATGAAGGTGCCGTCGAAGCCGGAGTACGAGGCGTCCAGGCGCAGCTGGCTGGGCCGGCCGTCGTCGTAGCGGGCCAGCACCCACAGTCCTTTGACCTCGTCGTTCCACTGCGGGTACGCCTCGAAGTCGGCGACGATCCCCATGACGGTGGCGGCGTCGGCGGCGACTTCGACGGTCTTGCTCACGAGCGGCATTGGGCGAGCATATCCATCCTGGCGGTCTGCCCGCCGAGACCGACGTTAGACCTGGGCGGTGGCCAGCAGCGCCCGGATGCCGTCGGGGATCGGCACCGGCCGCCGGGTGTTGCGGTCGACGTAGACGTGCACCCAGTGCCCGAGCGCGGCCGGCGGGGCAGGGTCCGCCTCTTTATCGGGGGCCCGGAACACCGCGAGCCGGTAGGTGACGCTGCTGCGCCCCAGCCGGGTGACCGCCAGGCCGACCGCCAGCCGATCCGGGAAGGCCAGCTCGCCCAGGAAACGGCAGCCCGACTCGGCCACCACCCCCAGCTCCGGCATGCCAACCGGATCGACGTCGGGGGCGTTGGCCGCGATCCACCCGTTGATCGCGGTGTCGAACAGCTGGTAGTACACCGCGTTGTTGAGATGGCCGAACATGTCGTTGTCGGCCCAGCGGGTCAGCACCGGCCAGTGCACCGGAAAGTCCTGGCTGGTCAATCCTTCCGGGGCGGGCGGGACCGCGGCATTCATGGTTGTATTCCAGCATGGTTGCCATCCGTGGCGCGGTGCTGGAGCGGATCGGGGCGCCACGACCGTATGCCCGGTCTCGGCCGATCACGGTGAGCGAGCTGGAGCTGGCGCCGCCGGGACCGGGGGAACTGCTGGTCCGGGTGGAAGCCGCCGGAGTCTGCCATTCAGATCTGTCGGTGGTGGACGGCAACCGGGTGCGGCCGGTGCCGATGCTGCTCGGCCACGAAGCGGCCGGCATCGTCGAGGCGACCGGCGACGGTGTCCACATCGCGCCCGGGCAGCGGGTGGTGCTGACCTTCCTGCCCCGGTGCGGGCATTGCCCGGCGTGCGCCACGGAGGGTCTGACCCCCTGCGAGCCGGGCAGCGCGGCCAACGGCGCGGGCACCCTGCTCGACGGCGGGATCCGGCTGCACCGGGCCGGGCAGCCGGTCTTCCACCATCTCGGTGTCTCCGGTTTCGCCACCCATGCGGTGGTCAGCGCGACCAGCGCCGTGCCGGTACCCGAGGACGTGCCGCCGTCGGTGGCGGCGTTGCTGGGATGCGCGGTGCTGACCGGCGGCGGCGCGGTGCTCAACGTGGCTCGCCCGGTGGCCGGGCAGACGGTGGCGGTGGTCGGGCTCGGCGGGGTCGGGATGGCGGCGGTGCTGACGGTGCTGGCGCACGACGGGGTCGAGGTGATCGCGATCGACCAGCTACCCGAGAAGCTCGCGGCGGCCAGCGGTCTGGGCGTGCAACGCACCTACACGCCGCAGCAGGCCGTCGACGCCGGCGTGCGCGTACCGATGGTGATCGAGGCGGTCGGTCATCCGGCCGCGCTGCAGACCGCGATCGATCTGACCGCGCCCGGGGGCCGCACTATCACCGTCGGCCTGCCGGCACCCGATGCTCGGATCAGCCTGTCCCCGCTGGGCTTCGTGGCCGAAGGCCGCTCGCTGATCGGCAGCTATCTCGGCTCGTCGGTGCCCGCCCGGGACATCCCGAAGTTCGTCGCGCTGTGGCGCGCCGGCCAGCTGCCGGTCCAGCAGTTGGTGTCGGCGACCATCACCCTTGATGCCATCAACGAGGCGATGGACCGGTTGGCCGACGGCACCGCGGTGCGCCAGGTCATCACGTTCTGACCGGGTCGGGTTCGAAGACGAAGTCGGCGGCCCGGAAGCGGCGGGTCATCGCCCAGAAGGCGCCGGCGCTGCGCGGCCACTGGGTGACCACCCGGCCGTTGGCCGCTCGGAAATAACTGCTGCAACGCGTGGTCCACACCGTGCCCTGCATCCAGCGGTCGATCTTGGCGACGAACGCGGCCAGCGCGGCGGGCCTCACCGCGACATAGGTCTTGCGCCGGCGCCGCAGATGTTTGAGCACCCGCACGATGTAGCGCGCTTGGGCTTCCAGCACGAAGATGACGCTGTTGGAGCCGACGTTGGTGTTGGGTCCGTAGAGCATGAAGAAGTTGGGGAACCCGGGCATCGCCATGCCCAGGTAGGCCCGCGGCCCGTCGCGCCACACCTGCCGCAGACTGGCGCCCTCGCCCACCACCTCGATCTGGCCGAGGTAGTCCGTAGCGGCGTACCCGGTGGCGCAGACCACCACGTCGACGTCGCACTCGGTGCCGTCCTCGGTGACCAGCGATCGCGAGCGCAGGGCCTTGGCCGGGCTGGTCACCACCTCGACGTTGGGCCGATTCAGCGCGGGCAGGTAGTCCGAGGAGAAGACCAGCCGTTTGCAGCCCAGCGGGTGGTCGGGGGTCAGCGCGGCGCGGAGCCGTTGGTCGGTGACGGCGTGGTCCAACAGCTTTCGTGCGGTGGCGGTGAACTCGGCCGTCTTGTCGCTGCCGTTCTCGATCACCGAGATGTTCGCCTCGCTGCGCAGCCACAGCCGCATCCGGTACAGCCGCTTGGCCAGCGGGACGCGGGTGAATACCCAGTGCTCCCGCGCGCTGTAGCGGCGATCCGGTTTGGGCAGGATCCAGGTCGGCGACCGCTGCACCGAATAAACCTTCTCGGCGACCCGGGCCAACTCCGGCACCAGTTGCGCCGCGGTGGAACCCGTTCCGAGCACGGCGATTCTGGCGCCGTCGAGCCGCACCGAGTGATCCCAGCGCGCCGAGTGCATGACGGTGCCGGTGAACGGCTGCTCCTCGGCCAGGTCGGGCAGCACCGGCTGGGTGAAAAGGCCGACCGCCGAGACCACGACGTCGTACCGGTGCTCATTGCCGTCGGTGGTGGTCAGACACCATTGGCGGCGGTCGTGTTCCCACACCGCGGAGCGGATCTCGGTGCGCAGCATCAGGTGCGGCTGCAGACCGTGATCGGTGGCGCAGCGTTCGAAGTACGCCAGGATCTCGGGTTGCTTCGACCACTGCCGCGACCAGTGCGGGTTCAGGTCGAAGGAGTAGGAGTACAGATGCGATTTGACGTCGCACGCCAGCCCCGGATAGGTGTTGATCCGCCAGGTGCCGCCGACGCCGTCCTCCCGGTCGAAGATGGTGAAATCGGTGAAGCCCGCGCGCCGCAACAGGATTCCCAGCGCCAGGCCGCCCGGGCCGGCACCGATGATGCCGACGCTCAGCGGATCTGCAGGCATTGGCCGCCGTCCACGATCAGTTCGGCGCCGGTGATGAACGACGCCGCGTCAGACACCAGGAAGGCGACCGCGTCGGCCACCTCGCCCGGCCGGCCGAGCCGCCCGGTCGAGGCCACCGCGGCAAGTCGCTGCTGGGTGCCCGCGTCGAGCATCGGGGTGGCGATCGGCCCGGGAAAGACCGCGTTGACCCGGATCCCGGCCGTTGCCAGTTCGGCGGCGACGGTCTGGGTCAGGCCGCGCAACGCCCACTTCGACGATCCGTAGGCGCTGTGCTGCGGAAAGGGCCGGATCGCCCCGGTGCTGCAGGTGTTCACGATGGCGGCGCCCTCGGCGGTGCGAAGTTGCGGTAGCGCCGCCTGGGTGCCTAGGAAGGGGCCGAGACAGTTGACCCGCCAAGCGTTTTCGAAAGCCTCCGGGGTTTCATCGGCGATCGCCGCCCGGTGCAGAGTGCCGGCGTTGTTGATCAGCGCGGTCAGCGCCCCGAAGCGTTGCACGGTCGCTGCCACCGCGGCGTCCCATTGCGCCGGGGAGGTCACGTCGAGCGCGAGCCCGATCACCGCGTCATCGTCCCGCGCACTGATCGCGGCCCCCAGTTCCGTTTCGTTGATGTCGCAGGCGGCGACGGCGAACCCGTCGGCGCGCAACCGTTCCACGATCGCCCAGCCCTGGCCGCGGGCGGCGCCGGTAACCAAAGCCACTCGCGGTTGCCCCATCAGTGCCTGCCCCTGGCCTCGTTGAGATGCTCGAGCGCCCCGCACCGTAGCGCCTGGGATTCGGCGGCCAGCGTGATCATCTGGTAGCCCAGCCCGGCCAGGGTGCGCCCACCCGCACCGGATCCGCCGTGCGCTGCGGCGATGACGCCCGCCGCGGACGCCGCCTGCTGGATCCGGGTCATCGCCTCCCGCAGGTCGGGGTGGGTGGTGGCCTGGGTGACGTCGACGCCCATCGAGACCGCCAGATCGGCGGGCCCGACGTAGACCCCGGCCAGTCCGGGTACCGCGCAGATCTGCTTCACCTCGTCCAGTGCGCCGGCGGTTTCGATCATGGCGAACACGTCCGCCCGCGACTCCAAGGCGGTCAGGTCACGGCCCAGCGCCGGCCGCAGCGGACCGAAGCTGCGGACTCCGCCCGGTGGGTATCGCGCGGCGGAGACCGCGGCCGCCGCCTGCTCGGCGGTTTCGATCATCGCGATGATCACCGCGTCGGCCCCGGCGTCGAGCACCCGCCCGATCGGCGCGGGATCGGCATTCGGCAGCCGCACCGCCGTGGCGATCGGCAGGTGTTCGACGTAGCGCAGCAGTTGTGCGATCGCGGCGTCGTCGAGATAACTGTGCTGGGCGTCGAAGCCCACGTAGTCATAGCCCGCCCGGGCGAATTCCTCCGGCCCGAGCACGGTCGGCCCGGTGATCCACCCGCCCCACAGCGGTGTCCGCTCGGTCAGCGCGGCACGCAACGCCGACATCATCCGACGATCGCGATCTTGACCCGATCCGGCACCGGACGGGACGCCAGTTCGAAGGCGGCCTGCGCGTCGTGGTCACCGAAGACATGGGTGACGTAGCTGCCCAGCAGGTCGGGATGCTCGGCGGCGAATTTGCTTGCGGCGTCCAGCATCCGCGCCCGGTCCCGGGTCACCCCGGAGATCAACGTCAGATTGTTGCGCAGCATGGTGCGCATGCTGATCGGGTAGCTGTCGTCGTCGGGGACACCGAAGTAGAAGACGGTGCCGCCGGGCGCGACGGCGTCGATGGCGTGGCTCAGGGTGGCGACCTGGTGGCCGACCGCCTCGATCACGATCTCCGGCCGGTCGCCGGCGTCGAGGTGATGCACCCAGCGGTCGCTGGTGGACTGCACCACGGTGTCGACGCCGAACGCGGCGGCGACAGCGCGCCGGTCGACCGGGTCGACGCCGGTGACGTGGCGCGCGCCGGCCGCTTTGGCGACCGCACTGAACAGCAGACCGATCGAGCCCTGCCCGAGCACCGCCACGTGGCGGCCGGCCAGGTCGGGAAGTTGTTCGACTGCGTAGAGCACACACGCCAGCGGTTGCAGACCCACCGCGTGCTCGGGCGCCAGCGTCGGGTCGTGGCCGGCGAGCCCGTCGCCGTCGGCGATCACCCGCTGCATCAAACCGTCGAAGCCCGATGCCCAGCCGACGACCCGGTCGCCGGGGCGGTGGCGCGGGTGCCGGCTGGCGATCACGTCTCCGACGATCTCGTGAATCGGGAAGCCGTTCTTCTCCGCCGCGCGGGCACCGCTGTCCCCGGGCAGTCTGCCCTGCGCGCCGCGGAAGGCGGGCAGGTCGCTGCCGCACACGCCGGCGGCGACGAACGCCAGCAGCACCTGGCCCTCGTCGACCTGGTCCTCGGCGAGGTCGGGGACGTCGATCCGCTCGAATGCATAGGGCGCGATCAGCCGGTGGGCCCACATGTTTCAGACCTCCACCGGGATGGAGTTCCAGCCCCACTGGAAACTCGACGGCAGCCTGGTCGCGCCGTCGTCGACGATGCGGTAGTCGCCGACCCGGCGCAGCCATTCGGTCACCAGCACAGTGACTTCCAGGCGCGCCAGGTGGTAGCCGATGCAGAAGTGCTGTCCGCGGCCGAAAGCCAGCGACCGGGTGATCGGGCGGTTCCATCGGAATTCGTCGGGCTCGGGGTATTGGCGCTCGTCGCGGCTGGCCGAGGCCAGCAGCGTGATGATGCGCTGTCCCGGCGCGATGGTGGTGTCGTGCAGCGTGAAGGGTTTGCGGGCGGTGCGGGCGAACCATTGTGCCGGGGCGCAGAAGCGGATCATCTCCTCGCAGGCCAGTTCCACGCTGCTCAGGTCGGCTCGTACCTCGGCGAGTTGGTCGGGACGGCGCGCCAGCTCCCACAGCCCATGCGCGACGATCTTGGGCACCGTCTCGGTGCCGCCGATGAAGATGCACAGCAGCTGGGTGGCGGCTTCGACGTCGTCGAGGGGGCGGCCATCGGGCAGTCGGTAGCGCAGCATCCCGTCGACGATCGAAAGGTCGTCGCGCGCATTGGCGGCGCGCCGGGCCTGTACGGCCGGGATGAGGTACTGCAGGTAGTTGGGCCGCGCCGCGGCAGTGTCGACGCCGCTGCCGGCCTGCGCCAAGCTGCCGGCGTTCACGGCGGCCAGCACGTCGGCCGCCAGCTCGAGCGGGATACCGAGCAGCTCGCACACCACTTGGGCCACCACGATTCCGCCGTAGTCACCGGTGAGGTCGAAGCGGCCCTGCGGCAGCAGCTCATCAAGGCGCTGATTGGCCAGCGTGCGGATCCGCTCCGCCCAGTCGGTCACCGACCGGGGCCGAAACGCCGGTGACTGCAGCCGGCGGATGTCGTCGTAGATCGGTTTGTCGAAGACGGCGTGAAACGGAAGCGGTGTCAGCGGCGGATCCGGCACCGGCCCGGTGTTGTGGTGGGCCAGTACGTTGGCCGCGGGCAGGGTGCCCTCGGAGGCGACGAACGTGCCGTCACTGACCGCGAGCACCTCCCAGATGTCGTCGAACCGGGATATCGCATACAGATCCCATTTCGGCACGTAGTACACCGGATGGTGATCGCGCAGCACGCGGTAATACGGCAGCGGGTCGGCCATCACCGCCGGATCGAACGGGTCATACGAGAAGTCCGCGTCCACAACCGTTTTCATGCGGTGCCTCCCTGGAGTGGGGAGGGCGGCAGCGCCTGCAGGATGGAGTCCTCCCAGCCGTCCCGCAGTGCCGGGGCCACGCTCATCCAGGTCACGATCTCAGCCGGCGGCTGGTCCTTCCAGGACGGGTAGTGCTGGGCGAAGCAGTCCCAGTCGCCGTCGAGCGCCCAGTAATGGATCACCTCGTTGAAGCGGAACGTGGTGGTGAACGAACCGAGCCAGCGTTTGCCGGTGCGTTCGGACCACGGCACGTACAGTCGCTCCAGTTCCCGGATGTAGTCATCCTGGCGACCGGGCTTGGTCTGCATGATCTCCTGAATCACCACGGTGGCATCGAAGTCGATGTCGCAGAGTTGCGACAGCGTCTTGTTGTGCGGGCCGGGATACATGATGCGGCCCTCGCCGGATGCGCCGATGCCGGCGAGGTAGGCCGACCACTCGGCGGCGGAGCGTTCGTGGCTGCCGCCGCGGCCCTGCGCCCGACCGATGCGGGCGTAGTCGGCGAAGGCGTCGATCTCCCAGAGGACCGTGGCCTGCGGCCAGTGGCCGTTGTAGCGGGTGGTCTCCCATACTGCGAACAGTCGCGCGCCCAGCTCGCTCATCATCGGCTGGTAGATCTCGGTGAACGCACCGGTGAAGTCGGCGGTCAGGCCGCGGCCGAGATCGATGGTCTCGTGCAGATACAGCAGGGTGTGGTCGTAGTGCTTGCGCATCAATCGACCGGCATCAGATCGGAACCGACCGGCAGGCAACGCTTCTGGTCACTGCGGAACAGCTCCGGAGCGTCGATCCGGCCGTCGGCCCGGGCGTCGGCGGCCATCAGGGCTTGGCGCTTGAAAGCCCGGCCCGCCACAGTCAGCACGTGGCGCACCGCGCTGAGTCGCTGATTCACCGCCATCGGCCAGCCTTCGCCCCACAGCACGACCTCGGTCACACTGCGCCGCAGCGCCGACTGCACCCGCCGGCAGATCCGGGGATCTTCGGCGAAGGCGTCGGTGAGAACCGCCAGGCCGTGACCGGCCGCATCGCCGGTGGCTGCGGCCAGCTCGGTCTCCAGGTCCGCGGTCTGCACGCCGAGGATCTGCAGCGGCCGGAGGTCCTGATGCGGGGGCAGCAGGACGTTGACGTCCCACCCGGTCGCCACCCGGTGATACAGCCACCCTCCGGCCGCCTGCACCAGCGCGGTGACATCGAGCGCGATGACATCGAGGCGATAGCGCAGATGCGGATCCTCGGCCGGCGGGTCCAGCGCCGCAGCGGTGCTCGTCATCGCATCATCCCAGCTCGTCATGAGAATCCGGTGGGCATCACCGGGCCCGGCGGGTACCGCCCAGCCGCGTGACGCAACTCATGGGAGATATTACAGTTGAGGCCTACTTTGTAAAGTCACAATCTGAACAAGGGGGTGCGGTGAAATGAGTCTGGTTGCCGGGCGCGGCCCGCTCAGCACCGAGCGCGCCGGCTGGTTCTCCCCCGAGATCGCCGGAGATCTGGTGTACGTGGACCCGCACCCCCGCCGGGTGCAGGCGGTCCGCGCTGACCGCATCGTGCTGGACACCGAACGCGTCGTGCTGGTGCACCGCCGAGGCCACCCACTGTCCTACGCCTTTGCCGCTGAGGCCGTCGGCGATCTGCCGCACCAAGCCGTGCCGGAGGCGCCCGGCTTCGTCCGCGTCCCGTGGGATGCCGTGGACACCTGGTTCGAGGAGGGCCGCGAGCTGGTGCACTACCCACCCAATCCCTATCACCGGGTCGACTGCCGGCCTACCCGGCGCACACTGCGGGTGCAGGTCGCCGGCGTGCCCCTGGTGGACACCGACCGCACCGTGATCGTGTTCGAGACCGCCTTGGCGCCACGGCTGTACGTCGCTTCCGAACTCGTCCGCACCGAGCTGCTACAGCCGTCGCCGACCTCGACCTACTGCAACTACAAGGGCTACGCGAAATACTGGTCTGCGGTCGTCGGCGACACCGTCGTGCAGGACGTGGCCTGGTGTTACCCCGAGCCGCTGCCCGAAAGCCTGCCGATCGCAGGGTTTTTCAGCTTCGACCTGGACCGCGCCGACGGATACGCGCAACTGCCACCGGGTGGGCTATAGCCGCGCCTGCTCGGCGATCTTGTTGTCGCTGGTGCGCAGCGGGCGGATCAGTCCGTCCTGGGCGAAGGAGGCGATGAGGTGGCCCTCCTCGGTGTGCACGGTGCCGCGGACATACGACATGCCCGCGCCCACCTGGGTGCTCTCGTGTCCATAGAGGATCCAGCCGTCCCACCGCACCGGTTCGTGGAAACTGACCGTGACGGTCATCGGCGCGGTGGACACGGTCAGATGTGACTGGCTGGTGCCGATGCCGGCGTGCGCGCGCATCGTGGTCGAGATGCCCAAATGGCCGGTGAAATAAGCGATCAGTGCCTTGGCGAGGTCGTCGCGAGCGGGAATGGGGTCGTAGTGCAGCCAGGCGTAGAGCTCCGGCGGTCCCACCTCGTCGGGACTGTTGACGTCGACGACGTCGACCAGGCGCACCTGGCGGCCCTCCATCGGCATCTCGCAGGGGTTGGCCTGCGCGGGTGAGGCGACGTCCGGGCGGGGCAGATGGTGGGTGATGACGTCGGCCGACGGGACGTCGGCGAACACCGTCATCGTCGCGCAGCGCTTGCCGTTCTGCAGCACCGAAATGACTGCGGTGGCCGTCGAGCGGCCCTCGTTGACCACGTCGATGGTGTACTCCGCCGGCGCACCCACCAGCACGGCCCGGGCGAACACCGCATGCACCGAGCGGATCGACTTGTCGCCGAAGCGTTTCGCCGCCCCGACGACGGCCTGCGCCAGCAGCTGGGTACCTTCCACCACCTGCCGTTCGTCGTCGCCGGCGAGGCCGGTGGCACCGGTGAACCGGTCCGGGCCGTCGGCGGTCACCTCGAACAGGTCCAGCAGGCCGCTGACCGACCAGTGCGCGGTGGGGGACTTCTCGATGCTGTCGGTGGCCTCTACCATTCCGCGAGCGTGACATTTGGGGTGCGTTTTGTAAAGTAGGCCTGGTCGCGTCCACAACCGCAGGACCGGAGGGCAACCCTGGTGAACCTTGCCGAGACGAGCTCGACGCTGTCACCGGCCCCGCTGGCCGGTGGCTTCTGCTTCGGCGAGGGCCCGCGCTGGTTCGAGGGCCTGCTGTGGTTCTCCGACATGCTCGGCGAAGCGATCCACACCGTTGACCTGCAGGGCTCGATGACCACGGTGCCGGTGCCCGGGCACACCCCGACCGGGCTGGGGTTCCGTCCGGACGGCTCGTTGCTCATCGCGTCCGCCGAGGACCGCCAGGTGCTGCACTACGACGGCGACACGATCACCACCCTGGCCGACCTCAGCGACCGGGTGCCGGCCAACCTCGGCGACATGGTGATCGACGCGAACGGGGGCAGCTACATCGGTTCGCAGGCCTACACCGGTGGCGTGATCGTGCGGGTCGATCCGGACGCACGGGTGCACACCGTCGCAGAAGACCTCGATTTTCCCAACGGGATGGTGATCACCGCCGACGGTGGCACGCTGATCGTCGCCGAATCGATGGGCCGCCGGCTCACCGCGTTCACCCTCGGCGCCGACGGTGGGCTGCACGACCGCCGGATCTTCGCCGACACGCTCGACGGGCCGCCCGACGGCATCGCCCTCGACGCGGCCGGCGGGGTCTGGACGTCGATGACGCTGGCCCACCAATTCGAGCGCATCACCGAGGGCGGCACCGTCACCCACCGCATCGACATCGGCGACCGGGCCGCGATCGCCTGCACCCTGGGCGGGCCGCAGCGTCGCACCCTGTTTCTGCTGTCCAGCACCGACGCCTACCCCAAGCGGCTGATCGGGACCCGCGAATCCCGCTTGGACATGGTGACCGTGGAGATACCCGGCGCCGGGCTGCCCTGAAAGGCGAATCCATGAGCGAGTCGTACTACGAACTGCTCGACGCCGCCGACCCGCGGGGGGAGAAGTTCGGCGCCACCGACCTGGTGCGAGGAACCTGGTCGGCCCAGATCCAGCACGCCGCACCGGTTTCGGCGCTGCTGGTGCGCGCCCTGGAGCGCCAGGCGGCCCGCGACGATACCCGGCTGAGCCGCGTCGCCGTCGATCTGTTGGGTCCGGTGCCCGCCGAGGGTGCACTGTGGGTTCGCGCACAGGTCGACCGGGCCGGCAAGCAGATCGAACTGGTCAGCGCCGAGATGCTGGCGCCCGGGCCCGACCACCGTCCCCGGCCGGTTGCCCGCGCGAGCGGGTGGCGGCTGCAAACCCTGGACACCGGTGACGTCGCGCACGCCGCGGCCGCCCCGCTGCGTCCGGTCAGCGAGGCCGGCAGCAACAACATGCCGGCGAACTGGGATCGCAATTACGTGCACAGCCTGGACTGGCGGTGGCTGACCACGCCGCTGGCGCCGGGCGCCGGCGAGGCCTGGATCTCACCGATCGTGGACCTGGTGGCCGGCGAGACGATGACCCCGCTGCAGCGGCTGTTCGCGGTGGCCGACGATGCCAACGGTGTCGGAGCCAAACTCGACATCAGGACGTGGACGTTCCTCAACACCGACCTGGTGGTGCACGTGCACCGGATTCCCGACGGCGAGTGGATCGGGATCCGCGCCGAGACCAACTACGGGCCGGACGGCATCGGCACGACCATCGGCACCCTGTTCGACGAGCAGGGCGCCGTGGCGGGTATTCAGCAGTCGGTCCTGGTGCGCCGGCGCCGACGGGCCGATGAACCCGGCTGACACTCGCACTATTTTTTGTAAGGTCTCCCTATGACCCGCAGCACGGTGGACGGCCCCGACAGTTCGACCCGGCAGCGGATCCTTGCGGCCACCGCCGAAGTCCTCGGCCGCAACGGGATGACCAAGCTCAGCCTGTCCGAGGTGGCCGCCCAGGCCGGGGTGTCACGCCCCACCCTGTACCGGTGGTTCCCGTCGAAAGAGGAACTGGTCTCGGCATTCTCCCGCTACGAGCGGCACATCTTCGACAGCGGCCTCAGCAAGGCCACCGAAGGCCTGAAGGGCACCGAAAAACTCGATGCCGCACTGCGTTTCATCGTCGACTACCAGCACTCCTCCACCGGCGTCCGGATGATCGACATCGAACCCAAGCATGTGCTCGGCGACTTCTCCCGGATCATCGTCCCGATGCGCGAGGGGCTGCAGCGGATGCTGACCGGTCCGGATGCCGCGGTGAAGGCGGCGGCGGCCATCCGGATTGCCATCTCGCACTACATCATTCGCAGTGACGACTCGGACCAGTTCCTCGCCCAGCTGCGCCAGGCGGTGGGCATCAAGCACCGCGGCTAGTCGAAAAGCACGGCGGCGTTGAGGTAACCGGTCGGATCGAACGCGGCTTTGACCGTGCGCATCGCGGCGATATCGGCCGGCCCACGCGACATCGACAGGTAGGGCCGCTTGCGGCTGCCGACCCCGTGTTCAGAACTGACATTGCCGCCGCACTCCGCGATGAGCTCCATCATCGCCGCATACAGCCCGGGTTCGGCCTCCGCCGAGCAGCGCAGCACGTTCAGGTGCAGGTTGCCCTCACCGATATGGCCGAACAGCACCGGCAGCGCCTCCGGTGCGTGCCGGCCCACCACGGTGCTCGCCGCCGCGGCGAATCGGGCCACCGCGGCCAACGGCAGCGAGACGTCGAACTTCAACGGAGGGCCGAACGCCCCCAGCACGTCGGCCACCGCCTCGCGGACCCGCCAGAGCCGCTGCCGGGTGGCGGTGTCGACGCCGACCGCCGGCTCATCGCCGGGCGACACCTGCTCGAGCAGGCCGAAGAGCCGATCGCTCTGGTCCGTGTCGCCGGCCAGCTCCACCAGCAGCAGCCAGTCGCCGCCCACCGGCGCGGCGACCCCGAGCCGCTCTGCGGTGAGTGCGGCGACGCGCGCGTCGATCAACTCCAGCGTCGCGATGCCATCCAGATCACGGAAGACCCGGGCGGCATCAACCAGGGCAGCGAGCTCGGTGAAGCCGCAGACCGCGGTGACCCGATGCGCCGGCGCCGGGCGCAATCTCAGGTCCAGGCCGGTGATGACGCCCAGGGTGCCCTCGGCGCCGACAAACAGTGCCGGCAGGTTGTAGCCGGTGTTGTCGGCGCGCACCTGGCTGTGCCGACGCAGCAGCGAGCCGTCCGGCAGCGCCACCTCGACCCCGACGACCTGCTCGGCCATGTTGCCGTAGTGCACGGTCGCCAGCCCGCCGGCGTTGGTCGAGGCCATCCCGCCGACGGTTGCGGTGTCGCGGGCGGTCAGGTCGACCCCGAACAGCAGGCCGGCCGCGGCGGCGGCATGCTGCACCGACGCGAGCGTGGCGCCGGAGCCCACGCTCACCCGGCGCTCTTTCGCGTCGACCTCACCGATGGTGTTCAGCCGCTCGGTGGACAGCAACACGTCATCGTGTTCGGGGACGGTGCCGGCCACCAGCGAGGTGCGCCCGCCCTGGACGGTGACATAAGCGCCGCCGTCCCGGCAGACCCGCAGCACCGCGGCCACCTCGTCGGACGATCCCGGCCGCACCAGCGCGCCGGCCCGGCCCCGGTAGCGGCCGGTGTAGTCGACGCTGCGTCCGGCCAGCACGTCGGGGTCGTCGGTGACATGGGCGGGTCCCACCACATCGGCCAGGCCCTGCAGCAGGCTCGCTGTCACCGCCCCGGTCTACCACACGCCGCGCTACCTTTCTCCGTATGGCTTCCCGCGAAGACGTCACCTTCCGATCCGGCAAAGACTCGGTCAGCGCGTGGCTGTACCGGCCCGACGGCACCGGCCCGAACGGGGCGCCGCTGCTGGTCATGGCGCACGGACTGGGTGCGGTACGCACCATGCGCCTGGACGCCTACGCCGAGCGGTTCGCCGCGGCCGGTTACGCCTGCCTGGTCTTCGACTATCGCAACTTCGGTGACAGCGACGGCGCGCCGCGCCAACTGCTCGACGTGGGCCTGCAGTTGGCCGACTGGGCCGCAGCGGTCGACTTCGCCCACACCCTGGCCGGAATCGACCCGGCCCGGATCGGCTTGTGGGGCACCTCGTTCAGCGGTGGACACGTCATCGCCACCGCGGCACGGCTACGGGTGGCGGCGGTGGTGGCGCAGTGCCCGTTCACCGACGGAATCGCCTCGGCCCGCACGATTCCGCCGCTGACCACCGCGCGGATCAGCCTGCTGGCCCTGCGTGACCTGGCCGCGGCCCGGCTCGGCAATCCGCCGGTGATGGTGGCCACCGCCGGCCGCCCCGGGGAGGTCGCGCTGATGACCACGCCGGACGCCTACCCGGGCTACCTGAAGCTGATGCCGGAGGGGCAGCCGGTGCGCAACGAAGTCGCCGCGCGGTTGGGCATGAAGGTCATCGCCTACCGCCCCGGCCGTCTGGCGGCCAAGGTGACCTGCCCGATCCTGTTCTGCGTCTGCGACACCGACTCGGTCGCCCCGGCGGGCCCCACCCTGCGTTACGCGGCCAAGGCTCCGCGCGGAACGGTCAAGCGGTACCCCGAGGGGCACTTCGACATCTACGTCGGCGACGCGTTCGAGCGGGTGGTCGCCGACCAGATCGAGTTCCTGGACCGCAACCTCAAAGAGCCGGCTGCTTAGCGACCCCCGGCTCGCCGTTACCGAGCGGCGATTCGACGCGGATCGCCTCGTCGCGGATCAGCCCGCGCAGCAGCGCCGTACTGAACTCCGCGGCGATCTCCTTGGCGCTGCGCCGGCCGCTGGGCCGCAGCCAGCGGTAGGCCCCCAGCGTCATGCCGATGTAGCCGAGCGCCAGCACGTGCGAATCGCACTGATAGAACTCGCCGCTGGCGATACCCCGGTCGATCAGGCCGTGCACGTGCTCATAGACCTGGGTCTCCTTCTCCCGGATCTCGGCGACCTGTTCCTCGGTGAGCCACTCGCTGATGTAGGGCTGCTCCTGGAAGTAGACCGCCGCGCCCTCGGGGTTGGCGGCGATCTGGTCGAGCAGGCGCACGGTGTACTGGTAGAGCGCCTCGCGCGCGGTCCAGGACGGGTCGTCGTGTACGGCGGCCAGCGTGCGTTCGGCGGCCCGCTGATAGATGTCGTAGAGGATCAGCGACTTGCTCGCGTAGTAGTGGTAGACGGTCGCCTTGTTGAGACCGACCACGTCGGCAACGTCGTCCATCCGGGTGCCGTGGTAGCCGCGGGCGGCGAAAAGCTTGGTGGCGACCGCGAGCAATTCCTCGCGGCGGGAGGGCCCGTGGGCGGAGTTCCCTGACCCGCCCTTGTCGTTTGGCATGCGCCCTCGCTATCCGGCCGCCGGAGTCATCCGGTCTCAATCAACTGGTTGGAAGGATTCTATGCAGTCCGGGGTCGGACCGTTGACGAGCCGACTAAACTGGTGGAATCCAAGCTGAGGGGTTGATGACATGGGTCCTGGTTACGGTTACGATCCGAATCCGGATTACGAGATTACCGACGAGGCTGAGTTCTTCTTCAAGTACCTGACCTGGGGTTTGCGGGGTGTCGACGGAGGCGGTGGTTACCCCCCGCCGAACTACCCGCCGATCTGATCACACGAGCGCACGCACCGGCCCCCGATCCGTCTCAGGATCGGGGGTCATTGCGTCTCTCGGCGGGGCCGTCCGCGCCGTGTCTTATCGTGGCCACGTGACCTCCCAACCGGAACTGCCCGGGGCGTGGAATTTTCGCGATGTTTCCCAGACCACCGGCGCGCTGCGCCCGGGCCGGCTGTTTCGGTCCAGCGAGCTGAGTCGCCTCGACGATCGCGGCCGCGAACAGCTGCTGCGGATCGGGGTCTCCGATGTCGCCGACCTGCGGTCCCCGCGGGAGGTGACACGTCGCGGACCGGGACTGGTGCCCGACGGAGTCGATATCCATCTGCTGCCCTTCCCCGACCTGGCCGGCGATCAGTCGCCGGACAGCTCGTCGCCGCACGAGGACGTCTTCCGCAAGATGATGGCCGAGAAGCCCGACGCGGACTCGTCCGCCGACGTCGCCGCCCGCTACATGCTCGAGGAGTACCAGCGTTTCCCCACCCTCGGCGGATCCCGCCGGGCGGTGCAACAGGTGGTATCGCTGCTGGCGGCCGGCCGGCCGGTGCTGGCGCACTGTTTCGCGGGCAAGGACCGCACCGGGTTCGTCGTCGCGGTGGTGCTGCAGGCCGCCGGAGTGGCCCGGGACGCGGTGGTGGCCGACTACCTGCGCAGCAACGCCGCGGTACCGGTCTTGCGCGACCGGATCATGGACATGATCCGGCAGCGGGCCGAAGACGAGATCACCCCGGAGGTGCTGACTTTCACCGAGGCCCGGCTCTCCGACGAGGTGCTCGGCGTACGCGCCGACTATCTCGACGCCGCGCACCGCTCGATCGAGCAGAACTTCGGCTCGCTGGAGGGCTTCCTGCATGCCTGCGGGGTTACCGATGCCGAGCGGGAGGGTCTGCGCGCCGCGCTGCTCGGCTAGGAATCGCGCCGAAATTCCCCCTTGCCACCGGCTAGCCGGAAAGTTAACGTCGGTACCTAGGTTTATCTAGGGGGTTTCTCATGAAACTTGCACACCGCCCCTATCAGATGATCGGCTGCGCCCTGCTCGGCGCCGGCGTCGTCGCGGTCAGCCCGATAGCATCGCCAGACGTGCAGTCGCGGGCCGTGCGGCTCACCGCCGGCGATCCCCCCGTCCCGTCGATCGGGCTGGTGATCGGCGGCAGCGGCGTACCCATCCCCGGAGCCGGCTATGTGGATGCTGCGAACGGGCTCTACATCGACAATCCGCTGCATCCCATCTATCCCGGCACCACTTACCCCGGGGTGCTCGCGAACGGCGTCTTCACGCCGGAGGGGCTCTACCCGCTCGACGGCATCAACGTGTTGCGCTTCAACTACCCCAACGACGCCAGCGGCTTTCCCTCGCAGACCACCTCGGTGGGCCAGGGCCTGACGATTCTGGACGACTGGATCAAGGCCAACAATGCGGCCGGAGCCACCACCACCGTGTTCGGGTACTCGCAGAGCGCGACCATCGCCAGCCTGGAGATGGAGAAGCTCCAGGGCGAAGGCCTCGGCAGCTCGCCCGTACAGTTCCTGCTAATCGGTGATCCCAGTGCCCCCAACGGCGGCATTTTGGAGCGCTTCAGCGGCTTCGAGACGACGTCCGGCGAGACGCACGCGTTGCCGCTGAACCTGCCGAGCCTGGGCTTCAGCTTCGACAGCGTGACCCCGTCGGATGCCTTCCAGACCACGATCTACTCGATGGAGTACGACGGCTTCACCGACTTCCCCCGCTACCCGCTGAACTTCCTGGCCGACCTGAACGCCTTCCTGGGCATCCGGACGCTGCACGGCACCTACCTGAACGGCGGCGTGGACGGCAGCGGCCCGACACCCGAGCAGATCGCCGACGCGCACCTGCTGCCCGGCTCGGAGTCGCTCGGCACGCCGGGCAGCCTCACCGATTACTACATGATCGACCAGACCGCACCGCTGGTGGCGCTGCTGCCGAAACCGCTGCAGGATCTGCTGGGTCCGGCCCTGACGTACCTGATCAACCTCGGCTACGGCGACGGCGACTTCGGCTACTCGACGGCACCGGCCAACGTGGCCACCCCGTTCGGGCTGTTCCCCGACGTCGACCCGACGACGGTGTTCAACGATCTCGTCGACCGGGTCGAGCAGGGCTGGCAGGCGTTCCAGGCCGACCTGGCCGATCCGGCGTCACTGATGGCGGCGTTCTCCCCCGCGGTCGCCGACACCGTCACCCACACCGCGGTGACGACCCTGCCGTCGTTGTCCGACATCATCGACGCGTTCACCAGCGTGACCTCGGCGATCAACGGCGCGCTGTCGGGGACGTCGGACATCGCCAACGCCCTGCTCACCAGCGTGCCGTCCTACGACCTGAGCCTGCTCACCGCCAACCTGCAAAACGGTGATCTGCTCGATGCCTTCGGTCTGCCGCTCGCGGCCAACACCGCGATCTACACGCTGGCGGCCGGTTTCGAGGTCCAGCTCATCACGAACACGATCTCGGAGATCAACGCCATTTTCGCCGGCCTCGGCTTCTGAACAGCTCGCCTACTGCAGCGAGAAGCTGGCCGACTTGGCCTCCGACAGGTCGGCGATCGTCGACCACTGCGCCGCGACGTCATCAACCGACGGCGGGTTGTCGAAGTTGGCGCCGGCGTTCTCGAACAGCGCCGCGCGCTGCACCTTGCCGCCGCCGGCGATGATCACCGAACCGGTCTCGGGGACCTCCTCGGTGCACAGGTAGGCGACCACCGGTGCGACGTACTCGGGCTTGAGCTTCTCGAGCACCTCCGGCGGCAGGATGTCCTCGGTCATCCGGGTGGCGGCGATCGGGGCGATCGCGTTGGCCTTGATGTTGTACTTGGCGCCCTCGATGGCCAGGGTGTTGATCATGCCGACCAGGCCGAGCTTGGCGGCCCCGTAGTTGGCCTGCCCGAAGTTGCCGAACAGTCCGCTGGTGGAGGTGGCGACCACGACCCGGCCGAAGCTCTGCTCGCGGAAGTGCGGCCAGGCGGCCCGGACCACGTTGTACCCGCCGTAGAGGTGCACCTGCAGCACGGCATTCCAGTTGTCGAAGGTCATCTTGTGGAAGGTGCCGTCGCGCAGGATGCCGGCGTTGCTGACCACCCCGTCGACCTTGCCGAACTCGTCGATCGCGGTCTTGATGATGTTGGCCGCACCGTCGGCGTCGGCGACGCTGTCGTAGTTGGCGACGGCCCGCCCGCCGGCCTCCTTGATCTCGGCGACCACCTGGTCGGCCATGTTGTGTCCGGCGCCGGTGCCGTCGCGGGCACCGCCGAGGTCGTTGACCACCACACTGGCTCCCTCACGGGCCAGGGTCAGGGCGTATTCACGGCCCAAGCCTCCACCGGCTCCGGTGACGACGACAACACGATCTTGCACTCCGGGCATGAGTTTCCTTCCTCGATTCGATCGCCACGATAAAACAGCCCCTAGAAAAGCCTCCGCGCCAATTTCCAGGCCTTCTCTGTATACGGCGGGTAGATCATCGCGCTGACATCGGGTCGGGTCGGCTTGGTCAGCACCGTCTTGCGGTGGCTGAACTCCTCGAAGCCCCACCGGCCGTGGTAGGCCCCCATCCCGGACGGCCCGACCCCACCGAACGGCAGCTTGGCGGTGGACACCTGGAACACCAGGTGGTTGACCAGCATCCCGCCGGAGGGCACCCGGTTGATCGCCTTCTCCCGGACCGCCCGGGTCTTGGTGAACAGGTACGCGGCCAGCGGCTTGGGCCGGGCGTTGACGAACGCGATGGCGTCCTCGATGGAGGCGACGGTGATCACCGGCAGGATGGGGCCGAAGATCTCGTTGGTCATCAACGCCTCGGCCGGGTCGGGGTCGACGATCACGGTCGGCTCGATCCGCAGTGAGGCGGCATCCGTGCCGCCGCCGAGCGCCACCGCGCCCTTAGTTGCCGTCAAATAGCTTGTGAGACGGTTGAATTGCCGCTCGTTGACGATCTTCATGCCGTGCGGTTCCTCGGAGCGGAAGCCGATGATGGCCTCGCCGATCTTAGCGACGAGTTCGTCGCGGATCGTGGCGTCGGCCAGCACGTAGTCCGGGGCCACGCAGGTCTGGCCCGAGTTCAGCAGCTTGGTCCAGGCGATCCGCTTGGCCGCGACGTCGATGTCGGCGTCGGCGGCCACGATGCACGGACTCTTGCCGCCCAGTTCGAGGGTGACCGGGGTCAGGTGTTCGGCCGCCCCGGCCATGATCTTGCGACCGATCTCGGTCCCACCGGTGAACATCACCCGGTCGAAGCCCTGGGCGATCAGCTCCTGGCTCACCGCTCCGTCGCCCTCCACCACCGCGATCGCCTCGGTGTCCAGGTAGCGCGGCACGAGCTCGGCCATCAACCGCGAGGAGGCCGGTGCGATCTCGGATGGCTTGAGCACCACAGTGTTTCCCGCGGCGAGGGCACCCACCAGGGGGCCCAACGTGAGATAGAACGGGAAGTTCCAGGCGCCGATGATCAGCACCGTACCGTACGGCTCGTACTCGACCCAGCCGCGGCCGGGCAGCTGGGCCAGTTCGAGGAGGCGGTGGCGGCGGCGAGTCCACTTCTTGACGTGTTTGGCCGCATAACGGGCCTCGGCGGCGGTGCCGGCGCTGTCGGCCAGCCAGGCCTCGAACGGTTTGCGGTCGAGGTCAGTCGCCAGGGCGTCGGCGATCCGCTCCTCGTTCTCGGTCATCAACTGCTCCAGGCGGCGCAACTGGGTGCGCCGCCAGTCGATGTCGCGGGTCCGCCCGGTGGCGAACGTTTCGCGGAGTTTGGTGACGGTGTCCGCGACGCCGGTAGCGATGCTGGTCATACCCCATTCCTACCCCACGCCGCCCCGGCCAGGAGGCGGTTAGCAAGCCTCGACGCAGGAGAGGCGAAGCTGCTATCCGCGCACCGCGGTGACGAACTCCGCGAACGCATCGCTGTCGTCGCCCATCGGCACGTTCACCCAGCGATCCAGGCGGCGCATCTCCGCGGTGGAGTGCTGTGCGGTGGCGCGCCAGCCGTGGCCGTTGAGCCACTCGGACACCGCCGCGCGGTCCTCGTCGTGGTAGATCAGGTCCTGCACGTCCACGGTCTGGTCCAGGCCGATCTGCTCGGCGACCTTCTTGAACCGCTCCGACATCTCCTGACGCCGCTCGTCGGCGTGGTTGGCCGCGGTCTCTGCCGCGATCCGGCTGCCGGGGGCGCTGAGCGCGGTGATCTGCTCGAACAGCCGGTCCTGACCGTCGGCCGGCAGATACATCAGCAGCCCCTCGGCCAGCCAGGCCGTCGCGGCCGCCGGGTCGAAGCCGGCGGCGGTCAGCGCGGCCGGCCAGTCCTGCCGCAGGTCGATGGCCACCGCGCGGCGCTGCGCTGCCGGCGTCACGTCGTGGGCCGCCAGCGTCGCCTCCTTGTAGGCCAGGACTTTCGGCTGGTCGATCTCATAGACCGTGGTGCCGGCCGGCCAGTCCAGCCGGTAGGCCCGCGAGTCCAGTCCGGAGGCCAGGATCACCACTTGGCGGATACCGGCGTCGACCGCCTCGGCGAAGTAGGCGTCGAAGAAGTGCGTGCGGACCGCCTGGTAGTTGCGCATGTGGTGATACACCGCGGCGATCTCGGGGTCGACGGACTCCAGCTTGTCGATCAGCGCCTCGTTGAGCAGGGTCTCCCACACGCCGGTGCCGGCATGGGCGACCAGAAGTTTGGCGTAGGGATCGGAGATCAGCGCATCGGGGCTGTCGCTCTCGACCGCGCGGGCAGCAGCCACCATCACCGCCGTCGAGCCGACGCTGGTGGCGATGTCCCAGGTGTCGTCGTGGGTACGCAGTGAACTCATCCGGTTACCTCGCTTGCTCGGCGGTGCTGTCGCAAGCCATGCTACCGAAAAAGTTAGGTTAGCTATTCACCGCTTCCGGCGGAGGTCGGCGGCCTGGGCAGGTGAAGCTGCCAGAGCCGGTTGCCCAGTAGGGCTTGGGTGCAGGCGATGACCGCGGCCGACTCGTCGTGGTCGCCGAGTGCGGCAATGTAGAACCCGATCCCCCACAGCACGGCCAGCAGCGTCTCGGTCAGGTCGGCGACCGTCGCCGCGGTGACCAGTTCTCCGCTGGTGATCGCCTCGGTGAGCGTCTCGGTGAGGAATTCGCGGGTGGGGCCCTGCAGATCACCGACCAACAGTCGCAGTTCCGGGTCACGCTGCGCGTCCAGCACCGCGGTCACGGCGAAAGACGCGGCCGTGCGGTCCTCTTCGCCGAGTTGGGCGAACGCGTAGATCACCGATGCCAGCCGCGCGATCAGGCCGGTCTCGGTGCGCGCGAGCGCGACCGCGTGCTCGAGAATCGATTCGATGCGGGTCAGCACCGCCTGGTAGAGCAGCTGCTTGCTCGCGAAATAGTGATTGATCGCCGGCCGGGTCAGGTGCGCGCGAGCCGCGACGGCCTGAAACGTCGTCGCGTGATAGCCGAACTCCCCGAAGACACCGCTGGCGGCGATGACGATGCGCTCGCGGGTGACATTCGACCTGGCGCCGCGAGGGCGCCCGAGCCGGTGAAACGCCGCTTCTTGCATGGGGAGATTCTGACACCGCGCCGGTTACTCGTCGGTAAATTCTGCATTACGATCATTAACTTCTGTGTCTGTCCATTAACTTCTGTATCGGCCGATGCGTGCCGCCGGGGGCGCCAGCGAACTAAAGTCTACTTATGGGCGCGATCCTTTCCCGGCAGGCATATTTCGAGACAGGTCTCGAAGTGCTGTCCGAAATGGGTTACGGCGGCCTGAAGTTGGCTGAGGTGTGCAACCGGCTCGGGGTGACGACGGGCTCGTTTTACCACTACTTCACCAGTTGGCCGGTCTACACCCGTGACCTGGTGCAACACTGGCTGGAGGCGCGCACCGTCGCGCACGTGGAGTTCGTGCGGGCCCTCCCCGACCCGCGCGAACGGATCGTCAATCTGATCCAGATCGCGCTGGCACTGCCGCACGGGGCGGAGGCCGCGATCCGGGCCTGGAGCTCGGCGGATCCGGCGGTGCACGCGGTGCAGGCCGAGGTGGACCGGCAACGCTTCGACATCATGTACGAGTCGGCGCTGCAAGTCCTGAACGCCAAGCGTCCGGCGCATCTTTTCGCCAGCTGGGCGATGTACCTGCTAGTCGGCTACGAGCAGGCGCTGCTGCCGCGCGACAGTGCAGCGATCGAGTGGATATCCGGCCAGTTGCTTGACGCACTCGATTCGGGCCGGTTCGCCGCCGCGAGCGCCCGACTCCCCGAACAGCCGTTCACAGCGAGCTGATCCGCTGCACCGCCAGCCGCGGTCCCCGCCGCGGCTCGACGGCCAGCCCGCTCTCGATCAGCAACCGCACCACCCGGTGCCGGTGCGGGCGCATCGGCTCCAGCAGGTCGATCATGGCGTCGTCGTCGATCGGATGGCCGAGCAACGTCCAGCCGACCATCTTCGCGACGTGGTAATCGCCGACCGACAGCGCGTCGGCGTCGCCGAAGGCACGCTGGGCCGTCTCGGCCGCAGTCCACACGCCGACGCCGGGCAGCGACATCAGCGCCGCACGGGCGTCGGCCGCCGGCCGGTCCACCAGTCGTTCCAGCGACGACGCCCGCTGCGCGCAGCTGACGACGGTGCGGGCCCGGCCGCCGTCGACGTTGGCGCGGTGGAACTTCCACGACGGGATGGCACGCCACACCTCGGCCGGCGGCGGCACTCGCATCCGCGCCGGCGCGGGACCGGGCGCCGGTGCCCCGAACTCGGTGACCAGCACCCGCCAGGCCCGGAAAGCATCGGTGCCCGGCACCCGCTGTTCGAGGACGGCCGGGATGAGCGCTTCGAGCACCCGCTGCGTGCGGCCCAGCCGCAGGTGCGGCAGGCGCCGGTGCGCAGCGGCCACCGTCGGCTCGGTCGGTGCGAAGCCCGACGTGTCGTCGTCGGCGCCCAACAACCCCGGGGCGCCGTCGAGGAACTCCGCGGCGCCGGCGCCCCACGCCTGGCAGTCCACCGCGCCGGGCGCCGCCCGGGTGATCCGCGCGGTCACCGGACCGCTGGGCATCAGGCTGGTCCGCCAGATGGCGCCGTCGACGATCTGCAGGCAGGGATCGCCGGGGCCGCGGCGCAGCGGGGACAGGGTCAGCGCTGGGCTGGCCGGCCCGGAGAAGGTGACGGTACGGCGAAGTGAACTGTTGATGCTGTGATTTTTGCACGTTGACCGGTCCGCGTCGCCGCGTCACGATGAGGGAGTGGCCACCCCGTTCGACGACCCGCAGGCGGAATTGGCGTGGATGTTCCTGCAGGGCATCTCGGGCGATGACGACCTGGACGACATTTTCACTCTTGTCAGCGACGACTTCACCTACTGGAGCATTCTGACCCGCGAGGCGATCGACGCGAACGCCTTGCGCCAGCAAGTGGAACATCGCCGCCGCGGGTTGCAGATCACCCTGGATCTGCTCCGGTGCATCAACGAGGACGAAACCGTGGTGATCGAAGCGCAGGGTGACTGCGTCACCGCCGACGGGGGCCACTACGACAGCCCGCTGGTGTTCATCGTCGACACCCACGACGGCCGGATCGTGTCGGTGCGCGAGTACACCGAGACGCGCTTTGCGGCCGAGGTGCTGGGAATCTAAGTTCCGTCGACGCTGATGTCGGCCTTGTCCGGGTAGAAGGCGACGTGCCCGGCGATCGCGGCGACCGCGTCAAACGGCTGCTCATAGGTCCAGATCGCATCGGCGACGGTCTGCCCCGCGGCGGTGGTCACCGTGTAGTAAGCGGCGTCGCCCTTGAACGGGCAGTAACTGGTGGTCGCCGTGCGGGTCAGCAGATCGCTTCTGACGTCGGCCATCGGGATGTAGTGCACCGCAGGGCGCGTCGATTCCTGCAGGGTCAGTGCGGCGTCGGTGTCGGCGATGACTTCGCCGCCGATGCGCACGGTGACGTGCCGGCCGGTCGGGGCCACGGTGATCGGGTATTCGGCGGTCGGGGTGTGAACGGGTCGTTCGGTCATGCGGCGGTTCCTCGCTTCCGTGCAGCGCGCAGTTTCAACCAAAAACGCGCCGCCTCCCGGATCGATTCCTCCACCGGCCGAGGCTTCCAGCCGAGCTCGCGCACCGCCTTGGAGTTGTCGACCTCGAACTCCGCGCGCATCATCCGGACGGATTTCAGCGACAGCTCGGCGTCCTTGCCGCCCAGCCGGGCCTTCAGCGCGCCGAGCGCGCCCAGGGCATAGAGCACCGGCACCGAGATCGACCGCGCCGGCGGCGCCACCCCAGCCTCGTCGGCCGCGATCGCGATGATCTCGGCGTTGGTAATCATGCGCTCGGAGATCAGATACCGCTCCCCGTTACGGCCGTGCGCGGCGGCCAGGATCAGCGCCTGCGCCGCGTCGTCGACGCCGACGGCCTCCACCCGGATGCCGTCCATCACGAACGGCAGTCGGCCGTAGACGGCGCCGGCGATGAACGCGCCGTGCGGGGTGCGGCCCCAGTCGCCGTCGCCGTAGGTGCTCGATACGCACATCGCCACCGCCGGCAGGCCGGCGTCGGCCGCATACCGCAGCACCAGGTCTTCGGCCTGCACCCGGGACTGCACGTAGGGGGTGAGGCGGCGACGGTCGATCTGGTCGGCCTCGGTGGCGACGTGTCCGTGCCGACGGCCGACGGTGACATAGCTGCTGGTGAATACGAATCGGCGGAGGCCGGCCGCGATCGGCTCTTCGATCGCCACTTCGAGCACGTTGCGCAGGCCTTCGACGTTGGTGCGGAACAGCGGGGCTGGGTCGCGCAGCCAGGCCCGGGTGTCGACGACGCAGTAGTAGATGTCGTCGCAGCCGGTCATCGCTTCACGCAGGGTGGCCGAGTCGAAGACGTCACCGTGGAACCGGGTGACGTCGAGATCGTCGATCCCGATGGTGTTGGCGGTCGGACGCACCATCACCCGCACGTCCTCACCGGCGTCGACCAGGCGGCGGGTGACGTGCGAGCCCAGGAAGCCGTTGGCGCCGATGACCAGCTTGGGGTGGGCGTTCACGCATTGCCTCCGAACTGCTGCATCCAGGCGGCCGCCTCGTCGTCCAGGGTGCCCAGCTCTTGGGCCTTGCGACACCACTTCATGGTCGCGGCGACGAAGCGCAGCGGGTTGTAGATGTCCTCCTGACGGCTCCACAGCCCGTCGCCGGCGTAGGTGATGATCGAGATGTTGGTGGCGCTGATGACGGTGCCGTCGCCGGGATCGCGCATCGGATTGTCCAGTTCGCAGATGATGCGTCCGCTGTCCTCGTCGATCACCGACCACAGCGCCGGGAACTCGGTCATATAGCTACCCGGGAACGTCGACATGGTCTGCCGGATCCAGGGCCGCACCTCGTCGCGACCGTGCATGGTGCCCATGGCGTGCTCGACGTACTCGACGTCGGGGGTGTAGTGGCCGACCCAGGCGTCCCAGTCCTTGGTCTCGGCGGCACGGGCGACGGTCTGCTCGAAGGTCTCGAATGCTGCCGCGAGCTCCGCGCGGCTGAACTGCGGGTTCGACATGCCAAGAACTAGAACACGTTCTAGCGACGTTGTCGAGAGGGTTCAGATTCGAATCTGGGTTTATATTCGGATCGGTGTTACGGTGACGCCGTCGCCCCGACCCGGCCAGGAGGAGATCCCCCGTGACGCCCAGCAAACCGGCCGTCGGCCTGCACCACGCGGCCTACGCCTGCGCCGACCTGGCAGCGACGCATCATTTCTACGAGGACCTGTTGGGGTTCCCGCTGGTGCACACCGAGGTTGAACGCCTGCAGGACGGCTACTTCCGGCACGTGTTCTACGACCTCGGCGACGGCTCGTGCATCGCGTTCTTCGACCTGCACGGCGTCGGGGAGAAACCCGACTGGTCGAGCTCGTTGTCCCGCCCGAACGGCCTGCCGGTGTGGGTGAACCACGTGGCCTTCCGAGCCACCGAGGAAAAGCAGAACGAAGTCCGGGCCCGGATGGACGCGGCCGGGGTCCAGGCGTTGATGGACGTCGACCACGGCTGGTGCCACTCGCTGTACTACCTGGACCCCAACGGCATCATGGTCGAATTGTGCCGGGACACACCCGGTTTCGAGCCCGACCGCAAGCAGGCGCTGGCGCTGTTGACCAGCACCGAGCGGGCGGCCGACCCCAAGGTGGTCACATCAAGCTCGACCACCACCCAGCTCGGCTGAGCAGGCCACACATGGGCCTCGATTCGCTGACGACACTCACCGTCACCCAGGACGGGCCGGTGGCCCGGGTACTCATCGACCACGGCGAGATCAACCTGATGGACGCCGCAATGATGGGCGACCTGTGGCGGCTGGTGAAATGGCTGCGGGCCGCGGGCGATCACGTCCGGGTAGTAGTGCTGGAAAGCGCCAACCCGGAGTTCTTCATCGCCCACGTCGACCTGGCGCTGTTGCAGGCGTCGGCGACGGACCCCGAAGCCGCGGTCGGCTCGTTCCAGGACCTGGTCGGCGCGTTCCGGGCGCTCGACCAGGTCACCATCGGAGTGGTCGCCGGGCGGGTGGCCGGCGGCGGGATGGAGCTGCTGGTCAACCTCGATCTGAGGTTCGCGGTCGCCGGCCGGGCGGTGTTCAACCAGGTCGAGACCGGGATCGGGGTCATTCCGGCCGGTTCGGGTCCACAACACCTGCATCGGCTGCTGGGGCGGGGCCGGGCGCTGGAGGTCATCCTCGGCCACGACGATCTGGACGCCGAGCGGGCCGAACGCTACGGGCTGGTCAACCGGGCCCTGGACGCGGGCGACGTCGCGCCGTTCCTGGACCGGTTGGTGGCGCGCGTCGCGTCGGTACCGTTGGCGGACATCGCCGCAGTCAAGGCCACCCTGGCCGCCTCGGATGTCGCCGCGGGCCTGGCGGTGGAGCGCTCCGAATTCGCCCGGGTGCTCGGCCGCGGTGCGGCATCGGCGAAGATGCAACGCTTCCTCGACGCCGGAGGCCAGACGCCGGATGGCGAACGCCGGCTGGCCGAGTTGGTGGCCGACCTGCATGCAACGGAACCGGCATGAGGCCCGGGACGTCGGCGGTCAACCGTCCCACCGTCCGGGGCCGCGACACCCAGGCCCGCCTGGAGCAGGCGGCGCGCGAGGTGATCGCCCGTAAGGGTTTCTTCAAGACGACGATCACCGACATCACCTCGACGGCACGGCGCTCGCCGGCGTCGTTCTACCACTACTTCGAGTCCAAAGAAGACTTGTTGGCCTCGCTGGCCGAGGACTTCCGGGCCGTGGCCAAAAGCCGTGCGGTGCAGGCGTTGCACCCGGGCCAGGATCTGCGGCAGATCATCGAGGAATCGGTGCGGGCGCACTGGGAGACCTACCGCGAACACCGCGGGGTCATGGTCGGGGTCTTCCAGTTGGCGATGATCAACGACGAGTTCGCCCGGCGCTGGCGGGAGATGTGCGCCGACGCGATCGACTGGGTGGCGCAGACGGTGCGGATGGCCCAGCGCAAAGGCTATGCGTCCGACGCGGACCCGGAGCTGGTCGGGTCCGCCATCGTCGCCATGCTCAACCACTTCACCTACATCTGGCTGGTGGCCGGCGGCGACGTCGCGGGCCGCGAACTCGACGACGAGGCGGCGATCAAAACGCTCACCGACACCTGGTACCGCTCGGTGAGCTGGCGCGAGGATGGTTCTTGACCAAAGGAGTAGTGCAGTGGCGGTAACGCGTGAATTCGTTTCGCTCACTTCGGCATCGGGAGCGGTGAACCCGGCCGGGTATCACCCGGCGCAGGGCCTGTACTGGACCCCGGCCGGCGTCACGCCGAAAGTGGCGGTCATCGCCAGCCACTACAACGTCGACTTCGCCGAGCATTACCTGGCGCCGCTGCTGGCCGAACGCGGTTTCGGCTTTCTGGGCTGGAACACCCGGTACCGCAGTGGCGAGTCGCTGTTCTTGCTCGAACACGCCCTGCTGGACATCGCCGCCGGCGTGACCTGGCTGCGCGAGCAGGGCGTCGAGGTGGTGGTGCTGCTGGGCAACTCCGGCGGCGGATCGCTGATGGCGGCCTACCAGTCGCAGGCCGTCGACCCGCACATCACCGCGGTCGGGGGCGGGCCGGTGCCCGATGCGGTCAACGCGCTGCCGCCGGGCGACCTGTACGTCTCCACCCAGGCACACGCCGGACGCCCGGAGGTGCTGACCGCCTGGATGGATCCGTCGGTGACCGACGAATTCGACCCACTGTCCTGCGACCCGGACCTGGACATGTACGCCGAACACAACACGCCGCCCTACACCCCGGAATTCATCGCCCGCTACCGCCAGGCCCAGCGGGACCGCAACGACCGGATTACCGCATGGGCGCAGGCTGAGTTGACTCGGCTGAAGGCAGCCGGGACCTACGACCGGTCCTTCTCGGTGCATCGGGTCTGGGCGGACCTGCGCTACCTGGATCCCGCGATCGACCCGTCGGACCGCCCGCTGAACCAGTGCTACCTGGGGGATCCGCGGCGGGCCAACCGCGCGCCGTACAACATCGCCGCGCATTGCACGCTGCGGACCTGGTTGTCGATGTGGAGCCTGCAAACCTCGTTCTGCCAGGGCGCCCCGCATTTGGGCCGGATCACGTTGCCGTCCTTGGTGATTCAGGGCACCTCCGACACCGGCGTGTTCCCCAGCGACGCCCACCACATCCACGACTCGCTGGCCAGCACCGACAAACAATTGCATTTCATCGCCGGCGACCACTACCTGCAGCAGCCGGCGGACAGCCGGGGCGTCTGCGCGGACCTGGTGGCGTCCTGGATCGCGGAACGCACCTGAGGACATGCTCGACTTCGACTTCCGCGATCCGGAGCTGCATGCCGATCCGCTGACGTATCAGCGCCGGTTCGCCGCCGCCGACCCGGTGCACCGCAACCGTCAGGGCCTGTGGGTGCTCACCCGCCATGCCGACGTGCTGGCGGTGCTGCGCGACGAACGGGCCGGCACCGACCGGCGAAACCTTTACCGCGGCAAGCTCGAACCGGGTCGGCCGTATCTGACCCATGTGGAGCACAACCTGTTCTACCGCTCCGGCGACGATCACCGCCGGCTGCGGGCCCCGCTGTCGCGGGCGTTCACCCCGCGAGCGCTGGCCTCCTTCGAGCCACAAGTCGCCGCCCGGGCAAGGACATTGGCGGCCGGGCTGGACGCGGAAGGTTTCGACCTGGTAGCCGAATTCGCCAAACCGTTGCCGTTGGGGATGATCGCCACCCTGCTGGGGGTTCCCGACAGCGAACTAGACAATCTGGCGGCCTGGTCGATGGCACTGATCGCAGCCCTGGAACCGGCCGCACCCCGCTCGGTGTTCACCGCCGCCGACGACGCCGCCGCCGGGATGAAGGCCCTGCTCGCCGACCTACTGGAGCTGCGCCGCACCGACCCCGGCCATGACCTGCTGTCGGTGGTGGCCACCAGCGGCCTGCCGCTGTCGGATGACGAACTGCTGCACAACGCCATCTTCCTGCTCTCGGCCGGGCACGACACCACCACCGCCGTACTCACCGGGGCGGTGGCGCTGCTGATCGACAACCCCGGGCAACGGCAGCTGCTGGCGGCCCCGCACGCCGTCGATGAGCTGGTCCGGCTGATCAGCCCGGCCCAGATGATCTCCCGGGTGGCCGAAGCTCCGATCGACGTGGGTGACACCGTGATCGACCCCGGTGCCCCGATCCTGCTCGGCTTGGCGGCCGCCAACCGGGACCCGGCGGTGTTCGCCGATCCCGATCGGCTCGATCTGGCCCGGCCGCCGACCGGCCACCTGGGCTTCGGGTTCGGCCCGCACGTCTGTCTGGGCGCCCCGCTGGCCCGCATGCAGATCCGGTCGGGCCTGCTCGCCCTGTTCGACCGCTTCCCGGAGTTGACCGCGCTCGCGGCGCCACAGCGGGAACCGAGCGCGGTGCTGACCAGCTATCGCTCCTATCCACTGGCGAGCGCCGGCTGAGCCGGGATAATCGGGGGCATGACCGATTACCCGAGAGCGATCCTGGCCGGCGGCTGCTTCTGGGGCATGCAGGATCTGATCCGCAAGCAACCCGGCGTGGTGTCCACCCGAGTCGGCTACACCGGCGGCGAGGTACCCAACGCCACCTACCGCAACCACGGCAACCACGCCGAGGCCATCGAGATCAGCTACGACCCGGCCGCCACCGACTACCGCAGTCTGCTGGAGTTCTTCTTCGCCATCCACGACCCGACCACCCGCAACCGGCAGGGCAATGACATCGGGCCCAGCTACCGGTCGGCGATCTTCTACCTCGACGACGAGCAGCGCCAGATCGCGCTGGACACCATCGCCGACGTGGAGGCCTCCGGGCGCTGGCCGGGCAAGGTGGTGACCGAGGTCAGCCCGGCCGGTGACTTCTGGGAGGCCGAGCCCGAGCACCAGGATTATTTGGAGCGGTACCCGAACGGCTACACCTGCCACTACATCCGGCCGGACTGGCAGCTGCAGCGCCAGCCTTGACCGGCGAGCGGGGCGGTCCTAGTCTCGCCGCCGCACGGTGATCCGCCCGCCGTTCTTCGGAGTGAAGGCCACGCCGCGGCCGTGATACTTCTCCCCCGGCTCGGTGGTGGGCTCGATGGTGAAGTGCCGCAAAACCGTTCGCAGCACCAGGTCCATCTCCAGGTTGGCGAACGTCGACCCCGGGCAGCGTCGGCTGCCGCCGCCGTAGGGCAGCCACTCGAATGCCGACGGGCTGCCGTCGAGGTAGCGATGCGGGTCGAAGCGCTCCGGATCGGGGAACGCCGCGGGGTTCTGGTGGATCTGGTTGATCCCGACGATCACCCCGTAGCCGCGCGGAATCACCCATTCGCCGATCTGGATGCTGGGCGCGTAGACGTGCCGGCCGGCAAAGTCGATCACGGTGCGCACGCGTTGCACTTCCCGAATACTGGCGCGCCGCAACGTGTTCTGGTCCCCGTCGGCTTCGGCGGTGAGCTCGTCGAGCAGGTTCGGATAGCGGCTCAGCCGCTCGAAGACCCAGGCCATGGTCGAGGCCGTGGTCTCGTGCCCGGCCGCCAGCAGAGTCAGCAACTCGTCGCCGATCTCTTTGCGGGTCATCGCCGTACCGTCGTCGTAGGTGCTGCTCAGCAGCAGGGTGAGCACGTCGGTGCGGTTCTCGAAGTTCGGGTCCGCGCGGACGTCGTCGATCAGCTTGTCCAGGATCGTCTCGTACTGGGCGCGCCAGGCGGCCAACTTCCCCCACGGCGTGTACCGCCCGAAGGTGCGGGCCGGCATCGGCAAGGTCACCAGCCGCGAACCCAGCGTCACCCACCTGGGCAGGTCGACCCGCAGCTGATCCAGTTCGGCGCCTTCGGCCCCGAAGATCGCGCGCAGAATGACGTTGAGGGTGATCCGGTTCATCGGCAGCAGCGTCTCGAAGGGTGTGCCGGTGGGCCAGTCCGCGATCTCGCGCAGGGTCTCCTCGACGATGATCTGCTCGTAGGCCCGGACGCTCTTGCCGTGGAACGGCGGGCTCAGCAGGTTGCGCCGGCGGCGATGCTCGGCGCCGTCGAGCGCGAACACCGAGCCCGATCCCAGGATCCGCGACAGGTTCGGCTGGATGTTGCCGAGGTCCTCGGGGTTGGCGAGGAATACCTGCCGGGCCAGGTCCGGTTCGGTGACGAAGACCGTCGGCCCGAAGATCGGGCTGTTGACGGTGAAGGACGCGCCGTAGCGCCGGGTCAGGCGATTCACCAGCCGGCGCCGGTCCGCGGTGAACAGCAACATCGAGAGCCACTTGGGCAGCCGCGGCCCCGGCGGCAGGTTGACCGCCGGGTTGGTGTGCGTGCTGTTGCCGGCGATGGTTTGGGTCATGGGCTGCCTCCTGGGGCGACCGGTGGTACCGAGGCGTACCAAACGCTTGCCGGACACGGTACCCTTACGTACCAGCGGCTGGCAAGGGTTCGCGGGCGCGGCAGAGAGGCACGGCGATGACGACACTGGTGGCCGACGGCGAGGCGGCAGGCACCGCCGACCCGTTCCGGCGTCGGCTGCTCGACGGGCTGGCCGAGGCGATCACCGAGCGCGGCTACCGGGCCAGCACCATCGCCGACATCGTGCGCGCCGCGCGCACCTCCAAGCGCACCTTCTACGACCGCTTCGCCAGCAAGGAGGAGTGCTTCCTGGAGCTGTTGCGCGCCGACAACGAGGCGCTGGCCCAGCGGATTCGCGGCGCGGTCGATCCGCATGCCGATTGGCAAGGCCAGATCCGGCAGGCGGTGCAGGCCTACGTCGCTCAGATCCGGGCCCGGCCGGCCATCACGCTGAGCTGGATCCGGGAGTTGCCGTCGCTGGGCGAGGTGGCCCGACCGGCCCAGCGGCGCGGCCTGGAGCAGATGACCAACCTGCTGGTCGAGCTCAGCGGCAGTCCGGGATTCCGCCGCGCCGACCTGCCACGACTGAGCCCGGCGCTGGCGGTGATCCTGCTGGGTGGCCTGCGGGAGCTGACTGCACTGGCGGTGGAAGATGGCACCGACATCGGTGCCATCGTCGAGCCCGCCGTCGACGCGTCAATTGCCCTGCTTGGACCACGGCGCTGAACTACGGTTGGCCCATCAGGCGCATTGGAGAATCCGGAGGACCGCCATGCAACTCTCAACGCGCAACCAACTCACCGGGACCATCTCCGACCTGGACGTCGGGGCGGTGATGGCCGTGGTCAAGATCCGTCTGGACGGCGGCGACCAGGTGATCACCTCGTCGGTCACCCGCGACGCCGCCCTGGACCTCGACCTCAAGGTCGGTCAGCCGGCAACGGTGTTCATCAAATCGACCGAGGTCACCATCGGCGTCGAGTAGCCGCCGTCAATGCTTCTCAGTTCCAGGGCAGCGCCAGCTTGCAGATCTTGCGCACTACGCTGCCGAACTGCTTGAGCAGTGGGCCGCTGTTGTACGGGACGCCGTAGCGCTCGCAGATCTCGCGCACCCGCGGGGCGATCTCGGCGTAGCGGTGCGCCGGCAGGTCCGGGAACAGGTGGTGCTCCACCTGGAAGGACAGGTTGCCGGTCAGGATGTGGAACCACTTGCCGCCGGTCAGGTTCGCCGACCCGAGAATCTGGCGGTAGTACCACATGCCGCGTGACTCATTCTCGGTCTCCTCGACGGTGAATTCCTGAGTGCCGTCGGGAAGTGCCCGCAGAAGATGATGGTGTAGGCCCACACGTTGCGCATCAGGTTGGCGGTCAGGTTGCCGGCGAACACCAACGGCGCGAACGGGCCGGCCAACAGCGGGAAGGCCACGTAGTCCTTGAGGGTCTGGCGCCGGACCTTCTGCCAGGTCTCCCGCAGCATCTCGCGTTTGTCGGCGAGCCCGATCTCGCCGGTTCGGATGCGTTCGGCCTCCAACTCGTGCACCGCCACCCCGTACTGGAACAACACCATCAGCAGGAAGGCATACAGCGGGTTGCCCAGGAAGTAGGGTTCCCAGGGCTGCTTGTCGCTCATCCGCAGGATGCCGTAGCCGACGTCGCGGTCCATCCCGACGATGTTGGTGTGGGTGTGGTGCATGTAGTTGTGCGAGTGCCGCCACTGGTCGGCCGGGCAGGCGGTGTCCCACTCGAAGTGCTTGCCGTACAACGCCGGTTCGCCCATCCAGTCGTACTGGCCGTGCATGACGTTGTGGCCGATCTCCATGTTGTCGAGGATCTTCGACAACCCCAGCATGACGGTGCCGGCCAGCCAGGCCGGCGGGACGATGCTGAAGAACAGCAGGGCGCGCCCACCGACCTCCAGCGTGCGTTGGGCCTTGATGATCCGGTGGATGTAATCGGCGTCGCGTTCGCCGAGGTCGTCGAGCACACCCTGGCGGATGGCGTCGAGTTCGGCGCCGAAGGCATCGAGGTTGAGCGGAAGGTCTGAGCGGGTGAGCGCCTGCGGCTGCTCGGTCTGCGGGCGCTCGAGGACTGACTGTGTCATGGTTGGCTCCTTGGGTTAGAGGTCGATGTCGACGTCGCCGACGGGCACCGACACACAGATCTGGATGTCTTCGCTCTCGGCGGTCGAGAGCGCTCCGGTGATCAGGTTTCGCACCGTGCCGCCGGTTTTGCGACAGGTGCAGCTGTGGCAGATGCCCATCCGGCATCCGCTGGCCGGCTGCAGGCCGGCTGCTTCGGCCTGTTCCAGCAGTGGCCGGCCGTCGTCGACCACCGAGATGGTGCTGCCGAGGAAGGTGACCTGGCCCCCGGAGGGGTCGGCCGAGAGTTCCGGCGGCACGAAGCTCTCCGAGATGGCGTCGGGCCGCTGCTCGCGCACGGCCGCCACCAGCGCCGGCGGGCCGCACACGTACACCGCGTCCGGTTCCGGGGTGGCCGCGGCCAGGTGCTCGGCGTCGAAATAGCCCTGCAGGTCACCGGCTTCGGGTGCCCGGGTGTAGCCGTGCAGCACCTTCACCCGCGGCATCGCGGCGAGTTCCTCGCGGTAGCAGGCCTCCTCGGGGGTGCGGGCATAGTGGATGAATGTCACCCGGCCGGAATAGCGTTCGGCGATCAGCGTGCGCAGCATCGACATCACCGGGGTGATTCCGCTGCCACCGGAGATCAGCAGGATGCGCCGCGGCCGGATCGCCGGCAGCACGAAGTCGCCGCCGACTTTGTCCAGCCCGACGATCATGCCGGGTCGGGCGTTGCGGTACAGGTGCTCGGAGATCAGGCCGGACTCGTGGCGCCCGATGGTGAGTTCGAGGAGCCGCTGCCCTTCGGCGCTGGCCGGCGAGTAGCACCGGGTGCGCCGGCGCCCGTCGACGTCGACGGACAGGTTGACGTGTTGGCCGGCCTTGAAGCCACCGAACGCGTCGTTGGGTTCCAACAGCAGGGTCACGCTGCGCGGCGTGGCGCGCCGAACGGCGACCACCCGGGCCCGGGCATCGTTGCGCGTCCAGGTCGGCGACACCAGTTCGGTGTAGCGGTCGACCCCGTGGGGGCCGGTGAGCAGGTCGACCAGGCTGGAGCCCAATACCCGCCGTGTCAACGTTTGAGTGAACATATGTACACAGTGAACAATCGTTCACGGCCCGTCAAGGGATATCGCGCCTTTGTGTTACGCTTCACAGTCAGTGAACAGTCGTACGCCGAATTCACGGTCGGGTCGAACGAGGCCGCCGCGCCCACCCCGTGCCGAGCACCCACCCCGGCCCGAAAGACCGGAGCGGCCCTCGCGCGAGGAACGCAAGGAAGCCACCCGCCGCGCCATCATCAGCGCGGCGCTGACCCTGCTCGACGAACGCAGCTTCAGCGCCCTGAGCCTGCGCGAGGTGACGCGGGCGGCCAACATCGTGCCGGCCGCCTTCTACCGGCACTTCGAGTCGATGGACGCATTGGGCCTGGTGCTCATCGACGAGTCGTTTGGGGCGCTGCGCGAGACGCTGCGCGACGCCCGCGGCGGCGGGGTCGATCCCAGCCGGATCATCGAGTCCTCGGTCGAAGTGCTGATCGACAGCGTCGCCTCCCGCCACGAATACTGGCGGTTCATCAACCGGGAACGCTTCAGCGGAATGACGGTGCTGCGCTACGCGATTCGCACCGAGATCAAGTTGATCACCTCCGAGTTGGCCACCGACCTGGCCCGCTTCCCGGCGTTGAACGGGTGGAGCACCGAAGACCTGAACATCCTGGCGGGCCTGTTCGTCAACGCGATGACTGTCACCGCCGAGGCCATCGAGGAGGCCCCGGACGCCGAGACACTGGCCGAGATCAAGCACGTTGCCGTCAAACAACTTCGGATGATCGCTCTGGCTGCCGGGGGCTGGCGCAGCAAGCCCTGAGCGGTGCACGTGGCGTGTGCGGATCTGGGCGTTTTGGGCCGCACGGCACCCTGGTGTCGGTGTCCGGCGACACCTTCGCCGATACGCTCTATAGCAACAATTCGTCCAGCGGAAAGGCGCTCGAAATATCGGTCGGTTTCGCTATCCGGAGGTTCTTCCCATCGCTGCGACGGGTGCGAACGCGTTAGGCTCCTGGACGTTCGGACACGTGGGCGGAATCATCGGCAATCTTGCGTGTCTCCCGTGAAATTCTGGGCGGCACTGGCCTTTTTGGGCTTGGCTGTTGGCATCCCGAGCCTGTTGGGCTTGGTCTGGACGGTTATTTCGATCTCACGACACCACTACCTGACTTCTGCCGTAGCTCTCGGGTTTGCCATCTTTGGCTTCGGGCTGCTCGTACCCATCGTTCTGGCGAAGACCGGAAGGGCAAAGGTACGCGGCGACTACGGTGCTGACGGAACCCTGGTTCGGCCGGATCGCAGGATCGACACGATCTCCCAGGTAACCGCATTTGCGCAGGTTCTGGCCATGAGCCTGTACGTGATTTTCGCTCCCCTCGGCAGGGTCGACATTCCGGTACCCCAAGGGATGCGTCCCTACTTCCTCTTCATCTGCGGCGCGGGAGCCCTATGGGGTCTGCCAAGTCTCTGGGCAATGCTCCGCCACGGCGGCATGAGCTACCTCCGGTTGACCGGGAAAGGGTTTGAGATCTGGCAAGGGTTGACATCGCGTTGCGATCCATGGAGCGACGTGAGCGGCGTCGCGGCGGCCGCGCCCGGCCGGCCCTGGCCGATGCGAGGCACCCTTTTCCTGTTGGGGTCCGATGGAAAGTCCTCCCCTTCGCTTGTGGTGGATTCCTTCACGCCGGGCGGGCACGCGCTGCGGGAATGGGTGCGGTTCTACTGGGAGCACCCCGAGCACCGGGCGGAACTGACCGACTTCCGTGCTTTGGAGCGCCTCCGCAACCTGACGTGAGCCGAATGGACCGCCCTCGACCGCAGCCGCCGACCGAATCCTCAGTAACTTCCAGGCCAAATGATCGGAATGCGAGAGAAAGCTGAGTTTTTCCTGGGTGACTGCTACTGTCGCCGCCAACTGGTCCCACAACTTCGGCGACGGGAATCGATCGTGACAACAATCAAGCAGGTCCTGTGTGGTGCGGCGGTCGCCGGCCTGGTTGCCGGAACGGGCTCGGTGGTCGGGTCGCAGACCGGGCTGTCCGCGCTGGCCGCCGACTGGATGCTCACCGCCGAGCACGTGCTGCTGATCGGCGTCGACGGCGTGAACCTCTCCAAGATCCTGGAGTACGCCTACAACGACGACAGCGGCTTCAAGCTCGCAATGGACCAGGGCATCACCGGGGCCGCCACCGAGGTCAACCACACCACGATCTCCGGACCGTCGTGGTCGACGATCCTCACCGGGGTGTGGGACAACAAGCACGGGGTAATCAACAACCTGTTCCGGCCCGAGCCGTACGACAAATGGCCGTCGGTGTTCAACCTGATCGAGTACCACAAGCCGGAGATCGACACCACGATCATCAGCAACTGGCACTACCTCAACGAGCTGGCCGGCGCGGGCGGGTATGCGGCCGACAACAACGTCTTCGTCCCGACAGAGGGTAGCCCGGCCGACTCCGACGAGCTGGTCACCGCGCTCACCATCGCACAGATCATGGCGACCCAGAACAACCCCGACGACATCTCAAGCTTCTTGTTCTCCTACCAGTCGCAGGCCGATACAGCCGGACACTCGTTCGGTGGCGGGTCGGAGGAATACTCGCAGGCAGTAATCAATCTCGGCGCCAACATCAAGGAGATCCTGGCCGCGATAGCCGCGGTCAAGGCGATCACCGGCGACGACTGGTCGATCATGCTCACCACCGACCACGGCCACCAGCAGTCGCTGGGCTTCGGTCACGGCTTCCAGTCGCCCAACGAGACAACGCAATTCGTCATCTTCGATCAAGCCGGAAATGACGCGACGGACGGCAGCCAGAGCCTGAACTACTCCATTGCCGATATCACGCCGACGATTCTGTCGCTATTCGGCATCCCGTTGCGGTCAGACTTCGACGGCGTCTCGCTGGTGGACGACCCGGCCGTGCTGGACGGCATTGTCACGCCCGTCGACCTCAAGCAGGCACTGACCGACGCGATCGCGATGTTCGGCTACCCCAACATCGGCAACGACATCGAACTGGCCATCCGCACGGTGATCGCCAGCATCCCCTACTTCCTCGACAAGGGGATCCTCGAAATCGACAAGTTCCTGCAGTCGATCGTCGATCAGGACATCTTTTTGCTCAGCGAGCTGGCCCAGGGAGCCCAGTGGGTGGTTAACACCGTCGGTGGCGCGGTGGTGGACGTGACCAACTCGCTGGCCCTCGGTGTCGGGTACTTGACCGGTGCGGGAGTCATCGCGCCGACCGACGCGCCGCTGCCGCTGCCGGGAAGCGCCGACTTCAGCCTCCCCGACTTCCACGACACCGATCTGCCCTTGCTGCTCGACGTCGATGCCCTGCTGGGCTGATTCATGACAACGCTCAAGCAGTTTCTCTGCGGCGCAACCGTTGCCGGCCTGGTCGCCGGAACGGGGGCGGCGATCGGGGCGCAGCCGGGACTGTCCACGCTGAGCGCCGAGTGGATGCTTGCCGCCGAACACGTGCTGCTGCTCGGCACCGACGGGACCAACCTGGACAAGATCCTGGAGTATGCCTACAGCGACGACAGCGGCTTCAAGATGCTGATGGACCGCGGCGTCACCGCCGCCACCAGCATCATCGGTCACCAGACGATGTCCACTCCGTCGTGGTCGACGATCCTGACCGGGGTGTGGGACGACAAGCACGGCGTGGTCAGCAACGTCTACCGCCCCGAGCCGTACACGACCTGGCCGTCGGTGTTCAACCTGATCGAGTACAACAAACCGGAGATCGACACCACCGTCATCTCCGGCCGGGGCCTGTTCACCGAGATGGCCTCCACCGGTGGCTATCCCGCCGACAACATCATCGCTATCTCCGGCGGCTCGACGTCGGCGGAGATGGATGCGCTGGCCACCGAAGCGACCGTCGCCAAGATTCTGAGCACCACGGAGAACCCGGACCTTTCGACCTTCATATTCGCCTACCAGTCGCAGGTCGACCACGCCGGACATTCGTTCAGCGGCGGGTCGGAAGAGTACGCCCAAGCCGTCATCAATGTCGGGGCCAACTTCAAACAGATTCTGGAGGCGGTCGCCCAGGCCGAGACGGCCACCGGCGACCGCTGGACGATCATCGCCGTCACCGACCACGGCCATCAGCAGACCGTGACCCTGCCGGGTTTCAGCCTCGGCCACGGCTTCCAGACACCCAATGAGACGTCGAGTTTCATCATGTTCTCGCTGGCCGGAAATGATGCGCAGGCCGGCGGCCAGAACCTGAGCTATCAGACCGTCGACATCACGCCGACGATCTTGCAGGCCTTCGGGATCCCGATGCGCTCGGACTTCGACGGCACCCCGATGCAGAGCGACCCGGAGATCTTGAACGGCTTCATCATGCCGGTCGACCTCAAGCAGTCCCTCACCGATGCGATCCATAGCTTCGGCTACCCGAACATCGGCACCGACATCATGCTGAGCATCCGCGCGCTGGCCGGCGGCGCCGGCTTCTTCCTCGAAAGTTACGTCTTGCCGCCGATCCTCAACTACCTGCAGACGATCATCGACCAGGACATCTTCCTGATCAGCGGGCTGGCCGAGGGCGCCCAGTGGATGCTCAAGACCGTCGGTGGGGTCGCGGCCGACGTGCTCACAGATGTGGGCAGAGCGGTCGCCTACCTGACCGGGGCCGGCGTCATCCCGCCAAACGACGACCCGCTTCCGCCGCCGGGAAGTGCCGAGTTCACCGGCTCGCTGGAGGCCTTGTTGGCCGGCCACACTTTTGCTGCCCCCGACCTGGGAGACGCCGACTCCCCGCTGCTGCTCGACGTCGACGCATTGGTGGGCTGATACTTCTCCGCACGACCAGTGTGCAACGAAGGAGCGGCGACGTGAAGACCCCCATCTGCGAGCAATACGGCATCGACTTCCCGCTGTTCGCCTTCAGCCACTGCCGCGATGTGGTCGCCGCGGTGACGAACGCGGGCGGCTTCGGCGTGCTCGGCGGTGCCGCCTACACCCCGGAGCAGCTGGATCAGGAACTGAGCTGGATCGACGAGCAGGTGAAGGGAAAGCCGTACGGCATCGACATCATCGTGCCCGCCAAATTCGAGGGCAAGGGCGAGGATCTGTCCGGGCGCCAACTGTCCGAGCGGATCCCGGACGACTACCGAGCCTTTATCGCAGAGTTGTTGGCGCAGCACGACATCGAGCCCGACCAGACTCCGCGGCTGGGATCGGCCATGCTGACTGGTAGCTCGGGAGAACAGCTGCTTGAGGTTGCCGTCGCCCATCCCATTCGCCTGATGGCCAATGCGCTCGGCGTGCCACCGGACTACATGATCCAGTCCGGAAAAGACCACGACATCCCGGTCGCGGCCCTGGTCGGCGCCAAGGAACACGCCCTCAAGCAGGTCGCGTGCGGTGTCGACCTGATCGTGGCGCAGGGCACCGAGGCCGGTGGCCACTGCGGCGAAGTCTCCACGCTGGTACTGGTTCCCGAAGTCATCGAGGCCATCGACGACGCGGTGCCCGTGCTCGCCGCCGGCGGGATCGTGACGGGTCGGCAGATGGCAGCCTGCGTGGCCCTGGGTGCGGCCGGAGCATGGACCGGTTCGGTGTGGCTGACCACCGAGGAAGCCGAAACCGCCCCGCACACCGTGCAGAAAATGCTTGCAGCCACTTCGCGAGACACTATTCGCTCCACCGGGCGCACCGGGAAACCGGCTCGCCAACTGGTCTCGGAGTGGACGGATGCGTGGCGCCCCAACGAGAAAGGGCACCCCACGTTGCCGCTGCCGCTGCAGTCCATGCTGGCCGAACCGGTACTTCGCCGCGTCGATATGTTGGCGGCGTCCGGGCACCCGGGAGCGCAAGCGCTGGCCACCTATTTCGTCGGCCAAGGCGTGGGCCTGATGAACAAAGTGCGGCCGGCGCGCGATGTGGTGTTCGAGTTCGTGGAGGATTACCTCACGGCCGCCGAACGGCTCGGCGACTCCGTTCGCGACTGAGTGCTACGGCCTCTGGGGCGCGCGCCACATCTTCCACAGCGTCGGCCCGCCGCCCGGCAAGGTGATCTCCCCGATCACCTGAAAGCCGAAACGCTCGTAGTACGGCACGTTTTCGAGCTTGCTGGACTCCAGATACGCCGGGGCGTACTCGGCATCGCAGCGCTCCAGTCGGGATCGCATCACGGCCTGCCCGAACCCGCGCCCACGCACCAAGGGGTCGCTGCCGATCACCGCCAGATACCAGTGCGGCTCTTCAGGATGGTTGGCCTCCAACAGATCCGAGATCGCCCGCCCGCGGGCGAGATGCCGACCGAACGACCAGATCAGTGCCGGCACCATCCGCAGCTGCGACGCCTTCGACTGCTTCCACTGGTTGGGCGGATCCCACAGCGCCGCCGCCCCGACGGTCGTGCCGTCACATGCCACCTCGACTCCGCCGCCGCCCAGGTGGTGGTAGCGGGTCGACGTGGCGAAGAACTTCGACAGCTGTGCGGTGCGGCGGTCATCGTCGGGCAGCATCCACACCGATACCGGATCGTCATAGAACGCGCGCCCCAACGTCGCAGCAAGCGGTGAGATATCGGGTTTGCGCGCGGGCCGCACCTCAATAGCCATTCGGCCAGATTAATGCGTCGCATCCGCGCGTCCTACAGAGCAAGATCAGGCCCTATGAGCACCCTGCTGTGGGATCAGCACACCTGCCTGCCGCTGCGTGAGGGCACGGACGTGGCTCCGCTGAACCGCTACCAGACAGCCGGCGGCGCGGTGCTGTCGGTGAACGCGGGCTATGCCCCGCAGCGGTTCGCCGACACCCTGGCGCTGCTGCGGCATTTTCACCGCGCAATCGAGGCCCGCCCGGGCCTGGCGGTGGCGGCCGGCCTGGCCGATGTCGAGGCGATCACCGGCGCCGGCGGCATCGCGGTGGTGTTCGACCTGGAGGACGCCAATCCCCTCGATGACGAGCTGGACAATCTGGCCGTGCTGGTCGAGCACGGGGTGCGCACCTTGCTGCCTACCTACAATCACGCCAACCGGGCCGGCCACGGCTGCCTGGACGCCAACGACGGTGGGCTCACCGGGTGGGGCCGCGCGATCGTCGCCGAAATGAACCGCGTCGGCATGGTTCCCGACGGCTCGCACTGCAGCGTCCGCACCGGGCTTGATTTGTGCGACGTCTCGACCGGCCCGGTTGTCTACAGCCACTCCTGCATGCGTGCGATCTGGGATCACCCGCGCAATATCACCGACGATCAGGCCCGGGCATGCGCGGCCACCGGTGGCGTCGTCGGGATTACCGGAGTGGGAATCTTCCTGGGCCCCAACACTCCAACCCTTGAGGCGATGACGCGCCACCTGGAGTACGCGGTCGAGCTGGTGGGCGTCGAACATGTCGGGGTCAGCACCGATTTCTCGTTCGATCACACCGAGATCACCGAGGAGATGGCCGCCAACCCGCAGTTGTTCGACGCCAGCTACACCCGCTGGGGCCCCATCCAGTGGATGCCGCCGGAGACTTGGCTGCGGTTAGGCGAGCACTTGTCGGCGCGCGGCTGGGCCGACACCGATATCGCCGCGGTGTTGGGTGGCAACTTCCACCGGGTGGCCCGACAGGCCTGGGGTGCTTAATGCACTTTGTCGAAATCCCTGGCCACGTCCAGGAATTCTGTGGGCTTTTCCACCATCGGGCTGTGTCCTGATCCGGCGATGACGACCGGGTCCAGACCCGCCGCGCGGTAGCGGTCCACGTTAGCCTCGGTCGGGGTGAGCACATCACGGTCGCCCCACAGCACCAGCACCGGCTTGCCCAGCCCGGCCAACCGGTCGGCGACTGCCCGCTGTTCGTTGATCCGGCCGGCCGTCTTGGCATCGCACAATGCGTTGTGGGTCATGCGTTTCAGCGACCGGTAGGCCAGCTCGGGGATCGGGAAGCCCGCGGCGAACCCGGTTTGCAGCGAAGACTTGTCTATGGCGTCGACACTTCGGAACCGGTCCAGGGCGGCACCGAGCACCGGCCAGCACACCGCGTTGCCCAGTGGGGGCAGCGCGCTCATCCCCAGCGCCGCAGGGGTGTCGGAGACCATCACCCGCTCCACCAGCCCCGGTGCGCTCTCGGCCAGCGCGGTGGCCACCCATCCGCCCATCGAATGTCCGATCACGACCGCGTGCCGCACGCCGAGGGCGTCGAGCGCCTGACGTACCGCGGTCGCCTGCGCTTCGGCGCTGTAGGCCGCCGGATCGCGCGGGGCTTCGGAACCACCGTGGCCCACCAGATCGACCGCGATCACCCGGTTGCCCTGCGCCAGCGCCGGCGCCACCGCCTCCCACCACTGGATCGACGCCGTATACCCGTGCAGCAGGACGATGGCGCGCTCACCACCCGCGCCGTATTCGCGGATGTTCAAGTCCGGCCCGGGCAGCTCGAGCACCCGCCCACCGGCGAACGGTTCGGCGGCCCGTGTGATGCGATCGGTTACCACAGCGTTGACCAGCAAAGCCACGAGGACGACCGTGATGATTCCAGCGGCAAGGCGTTTACCCATCCGCAGACGGTATCTCGGGCTTAGCCTGGACCGAGAGCGAACCACAGGAGGCCCCAGTGAGCGACCACGACATTCGCATGATCGTCTTGTCCACCGACGACCTGGACGAATCGATCAAGTTCTACAGCGAAACCCTGGGCATGGCGTTGAAGTTTCGCGACGGCGCGCACTTCGCCGCCCTCGACGGCGGATCGGTGACCCTGGCACTGGCGACCGCAGTCGATCACCCGATCCACGGCCAGGTCGTGGTCGGCATCAAGACCGATGACGTCGACGGCGCCGCGAAGGCCATCGAAGCCAGCGGCGGCGGAATCGTAAAGGGTCCCTACGACGATGCGCACGAGCGTCGCGCGGTGGTGTACGACAACAAGGGCAACGGGCTGGTGTTTTATAAGCCGCTGGGGCGGTAGGGGGCTTAGTGCCGGGGCGCAAATGCCTCGGGGCAGGCCGCCCGCAACTTGTCGGCGGTCAGAAAGATCTGATCACCGGCATTTTGAATGCGCTCGGCTTCCTCGGGTGAATCTTGTAGCGAGGACTCTCGGGCGTCGCCTTGGATGATCTGGGCCAGCAGGGCGAAGCCGTCCGCCCAGCTGTTCAAGTCGTCTCTGATCACCGGATCGGAAACCGATTGCGCTGCGGCGCGAGCCTTCTCGCTCAGCGCAGCGGTGCCGTCGACTTCGGCGAGCGGGTCGTTGTCGTCTCGGGCTAGTGCATCCATCGAGTTTTCCGAATCCACCCGCCACAGCCGGGCCAGCTGCGCCACCACAGCACAGTCGTCGGCGCTGGCGGCGGGTGACGCGCGGTGCTGTCGCACCGCCCAGGCCATACCCAACGTCACGCAGGCAACCGCGACGAGTCCCGTGGTTGCCAGCGTCCAGGCTCGGTACCGACTCGTTGTCATGTCAGCGGCCCGAAACCACCCGCGGCGTGCTCGCAGGCATCTGGAAAGCACCGCCGACCGGGGTGGGCAACGACAGCGAGAGCCGCGGATTGTGGACCTGCAGCTGGTATATGTCTTTGACGTCGATCGGATTCCACTTGTTCATACCCCACGGTTTCAAGCCATAGCCCTCGGCGTCATTGTGCGGCACCAAAGCACGTACGTGCTCCGCCTCGAAGTCGTAATCGATCCACTTCGCTTGATACCACTTGCCGTCACGCTGCACCCACCGCACATGGCCTGGCGCACCGTTGAATCCCTCGCCGACCACTCGAAAGCGGTAAGCCTCCTGCAGGGTCCAGGCTGGCTGCACGCCCCAGCCGTTGGGCTGCGGTGCCACCACCTCTTCCAGGCCCGAACTGGCTCCGGTCACCGGCGTCACATCGCGATGCCATGGCGTGGGCGCCGCAATCGGCCCCATGGGCGGCCCACCACCGGGTCCACTTTGATACGGCGTTTGGCCGTCGATATCCCAATAGCCGCCGCCCGGCGCCGAGTCGGTGGGCGGCGGCGGATCCCACGGGTATTGCCACGGCTGGTCGTGATCGTCACCAACCGCCCGTGCAATGTCGCCAGGATCTGCTTCGTCATCGCCAGGCCGGTCGGAGTCATCGGCCGGCACCCTTGGCGGCGCCGAGGGCAGATCGCCGCCGATAGCGTAAGACCCACTGAGCCTTTGCAGCGCTTCGACCCGGGCGTGGCCATCGGCGAAGACGTCGGCGACAACCTTGTGGATTTGTCGGGTTTTGTGGACCAAGAAATTGCTGAAACTGGCGAGCTCCCGCCGGGGTTCCGAGTCCCCGCCACGTGGCGGCCGCCTGCTTGATCTCAACTTCGATGGCGTCGAGGCGCTGCCGCGAGTGGCGCTTGTTCTGGACGGCACCGCGCAGCACCGACTCAAACTCGCTGTCCGCCGCCGTCGATACCGCCAGTCGCTGGACAAGTTGCGCTTCGCGGTCCCGCGCTGCATCGGCAAAAGCCCCGAGCACCTCCGCCACCCCGCAAAGGTAACTGCCGCGCTCCGCAGCAGCAATTCAGATTTGCTGGGATTGGTGAGCCGACGCGATACTTCTCCCTTAAGTTGAGCAGCGGGTCCTACCCCCTGTGTCACCCCTAATGTCGTGCCGCCATAAGTCTCCCGGTAGCGGTCACCGGAGACGCCGATGTAAGCGAAGAACCGGTGTTCGGGTCTACCATCCGCAATGTGACCATGCCACCGCCGCCCTGGCCAGCACCGCCCGCGGATCGAAAGCCCTCTCGGTCTTCAGCAGTATTTGGGGTCATCGCTGTCTTCTTGGCCGCCGCCGCGTTGATCGTGGCAATCATCGCATTGACCCGGACCGACGCAACCCCGACCTACTCGGAAGCTCAAAGGTCTGAGGCGCAAGCACGGCTATGCGACCGGTACAAACTGGCCGCCCAGGCGGTGCATCTCGAAACGACGGGACCTGATGGCGATGTAGCGCTCGCACGGATCGCGAACACTAACGGTGCGCTGATACTCGCGACAGCTGCCTCAGATCCCGCCTTAGAAGTCAAGTTCCGCGATGCCGCTCAAGCGTTGGCGACCTCCTACCAGACCGTGACAGCGATGGGCACCATGGGAAAATCGGATCCTCAGTTCGTGGCAGCAATCGACGATTCGAACGCCAAGTATCAGGTAATGCGGGACTTGTGCGGTGACTGATCTACCGCCCGGCGAGTGGTCTCTGCTGCTGGTGGGGGCGTGGTGGCCCGCGCCACCGAGCGAGCCGACCGCTGGCAAGACCTACTGGTCTGACCACGCTGACGTCAAGAAGCGTGAGGCCGAGCACGTCCAAAATCAACGCACACAATTCGGATCTCGAAACCACGGCCGCACCGCCGAAGACATGCTGGAGCGCTTCCGGGTCGGAAAGGAACGCTTGCTCGACGCCCAAGAGCACTGTCGCGCGAAGAGTAACGCCAGTCGCGCTGTGGCCGACGCGGTGACCGAGCTTCGCAGTCGGTTAACCGGCATCGCCTCGCAGGGCAACCAAGCGATCAGAGACATTCTCAAGAAAAACGAGCCCGAGACCGCGAAGCTCACCGAGGTAATCAACGCGATCAACAACGCTAACGACGAGGCGGCCGCCGCCGGGATGGCTGCCAGCAATGCGATAATTGATGCAACCCAGCAGATGTTCACCAAAATGGGTGTCGATGCTGGGGCGCGCGAGTGGCTCGAAAAGAATGGGGCTAATTTCGAGGCACCGCCGCGCCGGCCACCGCTGACCGCCGATGAGATGGTCGCCACAGCGGCTGGTGTTGAAATCACCGATGGGCAGGCTGGCAACGACGGACTTCCGTTCCCCTTTGGAAACGGCCAGCCGGGAGCAGGCCAGGCTCAGCCGGATGGCGGCGGAACGTCCGATGACAACACCACAGTCGGACAAGCGGGCGCTGCTGATACGCAAGGCGACACCAGCGGACAGGGCGGCGCCGGCGGTCAAGGGACCACAGTCGGAACAGCAGGCGCCGATAGCGGACAGGGCAGCGCCAGCCGAGAAGGAAGCCACGGCGGTCAAGGAGCCGTCGGCGGAGGGCAAGGCAGCGTAGTCGGGGGAACGGGCACCGGCAACGGGCACGGAAGGGCCGGGGGCCAAGGCAACACAGCCGGAGGCCAAGGCACGGCCGGAGGAGGCCAAGGCAACACAGCCGGAGGCCAAGGCACGGCCGGAGGAGGCCAAGGCAACACAGCCGGAGGCCAAGGCAACACAGCCGGAGGCCAAGGCACCGGAATGGTCCCACCCCCCGCTGGCGGACCGACCCAAGCCCTCGGGGGCAGCGGAGGCCCTGGGCTAGGCGGCATCCCGGGCGGCGCACCAGCGAGTAGCGGGATGTCACCCCTAACGTCCTCCATGCCAGGGCTTAGCGGTGGAGGCAGCGGTACTCCCGCTGCAGCGGCTGGCCTGCCCGGTGGCGGTCCAACGCAGACATTCGCCTCGGGAATGCCCGGTGGTCCCGCAGGACCGGGCGGGCCGACGTCCCCACTGCACGGCGGGATGGAGGGCTCTGGGCTTTCCCAGTCGTCGGCTCCACAAGTTCCGCCATCCCCGTCGTCAACGCCGATGGCGGGCGGCATGCTCGGCAACCTGAGCCATCTGGCCGGCTCCACCCCGGAAGTCGCTCCCACAGCTCACACCGCGAGCGCGACGGCCGCGACGCCCACCCCAGCGCCACCGCCCATGTCTGCCGGGCCGACCCCAGTGTCATCGGCACCCATCAGCGCGGGCCCGGCCGCACCCTCGGGTCCGTTGCCCGGCTACGGGGCGGATCTGCGCCCGGCAGCCGGCGCAGCCCCGGGAGTGCCCGCAGCCATACCGCCGGCCATTGCCGCGCCCGACTGCCCGCCGGGACCGGCAGTCGGTCTTCCCGGTGCTGAACGATCGCCTGAGGAGGCCACCGTGGTTCCACCCGAAGCTGGGGCGGTGGGGCCACCAGGCGCCGACGGCGATGTCGGCGCCGCAGGCCCACCACCAGCCGCTGCGGGCACTCCCGGGGCTGCGCCGGCTGCCGGGCGCAGATCCGCCCCGTAGCCGGGCAACGGACCCGGGGGCGC
>NZ_LZIN01000082.1 GCF_001667375.1 Mycolicibacter sinensis
ACCGCGATCTTCGTCGGCGGGACGATGTTGCCGACGCCCTCGGCGGCGTTCGCCCAAACCGCGGCCGACCTGTTCCTCAACCCGCTAGGCTTCGACGCCGGCGACGATCCGACGGTCTGCGTGATCGGTGCCGGCATCTGCGATTCCCCGCTGCAGGTGCTGACCACCCCGCAGCTGATCCTGCAGGGGCACAGCAGTTTCGTCGGCGCGGCCGAGATCGTGCGGGCGGTGCACGCCCAGCTCGACGCCAACCCGGGCGCCTACGATGCCGACAACCCGCTGTGGGTGTTCGGCTGGTCGCAGGGCGCCACGGCCGGTTCGATCGCCATGGCCCAGCTGGAACACGACGGCGTCGACCCGCAGTTGCTGCATTTCGTGTTCATCGGCAATCCGGTCGGTGCCGACACCGCGTCGGAGGGTATGGGCGGGGTTTCCTCCTCCGACTTCTTCGACACTGCTCTGCTGTCGGGTGTCCAGACCCCGAACAACTGGTTCGCGGTAACCGATTACACGATCCCCGGAGATCCGGTCACCGACCCCACGTCCACCTCTGAGCTCGGTTTGTTCTACGAGCACATGATGTATCTGGGGCTCACGCCCGATCAGGTGGCCAACCACCTGGCCACCACCGACGGCGCGATCACCGACATCGACATCTCCGGTGACTTCGACCAGTTCGGCGCCTGGATCAATGCGTGGAGCCACGGGCTGGTCGACAGCG
>NZ_LZIN01000083.1 GCF_001667375.1 Mycolicibacter sinensis
AACGCACCCGCACCCAAGACCGCACCCACCGCATCAACACCGAACGCGCCCTCAACAAAGCCCCACCCTGACGTCGCTGAACGCTCTTTCGATTCGACGGCGCTCTATGGTTGATGCCGTGAGTCAGAACCTCGACGTTGCCGGCACCTCAACCTGGTCGCCGCGTGAAGTCGAGCTGTTGGAAGTCACGCTGCAGCTGTTGCAGGAGAACGGCTACGACCGGTTGACGGTGGATGCGGTCGCGGCGACCGCGCGGGCGAGTAAGGCCACGGTGTACCGGCGTTGGCCATCGAAGGCCGAACTGGTGCTGGCCGCGTTTACCGAGGGCATCCGCCAGGTCGCCGTCCCGCCCGACACCGGCACTCTGCGCGGCGATCTGGTGCGGCTGGGCGAGCTGGTCTGCGAGCAGACCGCGCAGCATGCGAGCACCGTCCGCGCCGTGCTGGTGGAAGTGTCGCGAAACCCCTCGCTCAACGATGCGATGCAGCACCAGTTCATCGATCAGCGCAAGGCGCTGATGCTCCACATCCTGGGGCAGGCCGTCGACCGCGGGGAGATCGACGCCGCCGCCGTCAATGACGACCTGTGGGACGTGTTGCCCGGATACCTCATTTTCCGGTCTCTGGTGTCGGGCCGGGCGACCACGGCGCGCACGGTGGCGAGTCTCGTCGACGAAGTGGTCATTCCGGGCCTGACCCGCTGCGCACGCTGAGGCCCGCCGTCACGAAATCACCGCCGCCGCACTATTGAGCCGTACGGTTCCGTACCGTACGCTTGGCCGGTGCGCAGACCGTCGCTTTTTCCGCTGGTCCGGCGTGGGTGGATGGTCATAGTCGCCGTGGCGGTGGTCGCCGTCGCGGCGTTCTGCGTCTACCGGCTGCACGGCATCTTCGGCGCGGGCGACACCACGTCGACCTCCAGCGACGCGGGCGAGGAGATCGTCCCGTTTAACCCCAAGGACGTCGTCTATGAGGTCTTCGGCGCGCCGGGCGCCCCGGGTGCCACAGCCACCATCAACTACCTCGATGTCGACGCCGCCCCACAGCAGGTCATCGACGCCCCGCTGCCGTGGAGGTATCAGGAGACCACGACCGAACCGGCCGTCATCGCCGACCTGCGGGCGCAGGGCAGCGGAAACATGTTGGGCTGCCGCATCTTCATCGACGGCGAGCTCAAAGACGAAAGGATCGTCGACACCGTGAGCGCCTACACCTTCTGCTTGGACAAGTCCGGATGAGCAAGGACGGCCGAAGACCCTTCTGGCCGCACACCATTCGCCGTCTGGCACTGCCGATCGTGCTGTTCTGGGTGGCACTGGCCGCGGTCACGAACAGTCTGGTGCCGCAGCTGGAAGTGGTCGCCGAAGCGCACAACGTGGGGATGAGTTCTCCGGACGCGCCGTCGTATCAAGCGGCGAAGCGCATCGGAAAAGTGTTCCAGCAGTACGATACCGACAGTGCGGCGATGATCGTCATCGAAGGCGAGCAGCCGCTCGGCGCCGACGCCCACCGCTTCTACGACACCCTGGTCGCCAAGCTGGAACGCGACACCGAGCACGTCCAGCACATCCAGAACTTCTGGGGCGATCCGCTGACCGCCGCCGGCTCGCAGAGCAACGACGGCAAAGCCGCTCTGGCGCAGGTGTTTCTGTCCGGAAGCCAAGGCGAGACGTTGGCCAACCAATCGGTTGCCGCCGTCCGCGAGACCGTCGAGAACACACCGGCACCGCCCGGCGTCCGGGCCTACGTGACGGGTGCGGCGCCGCTGGTCGCCGACCAGTTCTCGGTCGGCAGCGAGGGCACCAACAAGGTCACCGCGATCACATTCCTGGTCATCGCGGTCATGCTGTTCGCCGTCTACCGCTCAGTGGCAACCACCCTGCTGGCGCTTCTCACCGTCGCCATCGAGATGGCCGCCGCTCGCGGATTCGTCGCATTTCTCGGTTACCACGAGGTCATCGGATTATCCACGTACTCAACGAATCTGCTGACCCTGCTGGCGATCGCCGCGGGAACAGACTACGCGATCTTCATCATCAGCCGCTACCAGGAGGCGCGTGCGGCCGGCGAAGACCCGGAAACCGCCTTCTACACCATGTACCGCGGTACCGCACACGTCGTGATCGGCTCGGGCCTGACGATCTCCGGCGCGGTGTACTGCTTGAGCTTCACCCGGCTGCCCTACTTCCACACCCTGGGGCTGCCCGCGGCCATCGGCATCTTCGTGGCGCTGATCGCCGCGCTGACCCTCACGTCGGCCGTGCTCACGCTGGGCAGCCGATTCGGCCGTTTCGAACCCACCCGGGCGATGCGTACCCGCGGCTGGCGCAGAATCGGCACCGCCATCGTCCGCTGGCCCGGGCCCATCCTGGTGGTGGCGTGCGCGGTCGCCCTGATCGGTCTGCTCGCCCTGCCGGGCTACAAGACCAGTTACGACGCCCGCGAATACATGCCCGACCGCGCGCCGGCCAATATCGGCTACGCGGCCGCCGAACGCCACTTCTCCCAAGCCCGGCTGAACCCGGAACTGCTGATGATCGAGTCGGACCACGACCTGCGCAACCCGGCGTCCTTCCTGGTCTTGGAGCGGGTCGCCCATGCGGTGTTCCACACCCCGGGCATCGCCAAGGTGCAATCGATAACCAGGCCGTTGGGCACCCCGCTGAAGCACACCTCGATACCGTTCGCGGTCGGCCAGGGCAGCGTCGCGCAGACCCAGAACCTGAAGTACCAGATGGACCGGGCGGCTGATCTGCTCAAGCAGGCCGCTGAAGCGGAGAAGTCGGTCCACACACTGGAACAGCAGTACGCGCTGCAGCAGCAACTCGCCGATGCCACCCACACTCAAACCCAGAGTTTTCACGACACCGTCGCCCTCACCAACGACCTGCGTGACCAGATCGCGAACTTCGACGACTTCTTCCGGCCGATTCGCAGCTACTTCTACTGGGAACCGCACTGCTTCGACATCCCCGTGTGCGCGGCGCTGCGCAACGTCTTCGACCTGCAGGACGGCATCGACAAGCTCAGCGAAAAGCTCGAACAGCTCACTACGGCCTTCGACCAACTGGACGCCTTGCAACCGCAGCTGGTGGAGTTGATCCCGTCGCAGATCGAAAGCCAGCGGGTCAACCGTGACCTGGCGTTGAACAACTACGCCACCAACTCCGGCATCAGCGACCAGTCCGCGGCCGCCAACGACGACCCGGCCGCCATGGGACAGGCCTTCGACGAAGCCAAGAACGACGACTCCTTCTATCTGCCGCCCGAGGCGTTCAACAATCCGGAGTTCAAACGCGGGATGAAGCTGTTCCTGTCGCCGGACGGCAAAGCCGCGCAGATGATCATCACCCACGAGGGCGACCCGGCCACCCCGGAAGGCATCTCGCACATCGACAAGATCCGCGACGCCGCGAAGGAGGCCGTCAAGGGCACCCCGCTGCAGGGCTCGCATATTTATCTGGCCGGCACCGCCTCGACCTACAAGGACATCGCCGACGCAGCGAAGTACGACCTGCTGATCGCCGGGATCGCCGCGTTGAGCCTGATTTTGCTGATCATGATGATCATCACCCGAAGCCTGGTCGCGGCGATCGTCATCGTGGGCACCGTCGCTTTGTCGCTGGGCGCCTCATTCGGGCTCTCGGTGCTGGTGTGGCAGTACCTGTTCGGCATTCACCTGTACTGGATCGTGCTGGCCCTGGCTGTCATCCTGCTGTTGGCGGTGGGCTCGGACTACAACCTGCTGCTGATCTCACGGTTCAAAGAGGAGATCGGTGCCGGCTTGAACACCGGCATCATCCGGGCGATGGGCGGAACCGGGTCGGTGGTGACCGCGGCCGGTTTGGTGTTCGCCGCCACCATGGCGTCGTTCATCTTCAGTGACCTGCGGATCCTCGGCCAAATCGGGACCACCATCGCGTTGGGCCTGCTGTTCGACACGTTGATCGTGCGCTCGTTCATGACACCGACCATCGCCACGCTGCTCGGACGCTGGTTCTGGTGGCCGCAGCGGGTGCGCCAGCGGCCCGCGCTGGTCGGCGCTACTTCGCGGCGGCCTTCTTCGCCGGAGCTTTCTTAGCGGACGCCTTCTTGGCCGGTGCCTTTTTCGCCGGAGCCTTCTTGGCCGGGGCTTCTTTGGCGGGGGCTTCTTTGGCGGCTGAGCGTTTCTTCACGCTGGCCTCCAGCTTGGCCAACAGGTCGGAGACGTCCTCGGTGGCATCCAGTTCGGCGGGCCGCTCCTCGGGGGTGAACGCCTCGTCGCCTTCTAGTTTGGCCTCGATCAACTCGTGCAGCTGTTCCTGGTAGGTGTCGTGGTAGCGGTCGGGGTCGAAGTCGTCGGCCATCGATTCGACTACCTGCCCGGCCATTTTCAGCTCGGCCGGCTTGATATCGACCTTGACGTCCAGGGCGGGGAAGTCGGGATCGCGGATCTCGTCCGGCCACAATAGGGTGTGCACCATCATCACGTCGCGCTTGGAGAAGTCCTTGACCCGCAGCGCCGCCAGCCGGGTCTTGTTGCGCAGGGTGAAATGGACGATCGCCACCCGGTCGGTTTCGGCCAGCGTCTTCGCCAGCAGCACATAGGATTTGATCGATTTCGTCGCCGGCTCCAGAAAGTAGGAGCGGTCGAAGAGCATTGGGTCCAGATCAGCGGCCGGGACGAACTCGAGCACCGCGATCTCATGGTCGCGCTCTTCGGGAAGATTCGCGAGGTCGTCGTCGGTGATCACCACCATCCGGCCGTCGTCGGCCTCATACGCCCGCGCGATGTCGCCGTAGTCGACGACTTCACCGCACTCCTCGCACACCCGCCGGTAGCGGATCCGCCCGTTGTCCTTGGCGTGCACCTGACGGAACTTGATGTCGTGGTCCTCGGTGGCGGTGTAGACCTTCACCGGGACGTTGACCAGACCGAATGCGATCGAACCCTTCCAGATGGAACGCATGAGGCCAGTATGCCCACCCCAACACGCGAGTAACCGGTATTGAGACGACGTGGCCGCGACGTAGGTTGACAGCATGGGCGCTGAGTCCTCCAAGACCCGGGTGAAGCTGACCAACGCCGACAAGGTGCTCTACCCCGCGACGGGCACCACCAAGGCCGACGTCTTCGACTACTACACGCGCATCGCGGAGGTGATGCTGCCGCACATCGCCGGACGCGCGGCCACCCGCAAACGCTGGCCCAACGGTGTCGAACAGGACTCTTTCTTCGAAAAGCAGCTGGCCAGCTCGGCGCCGGCCTGGCTACGCCGCGGCGCGGTGCAGCATCGCTCCGGCACCACCGCCTATCCGATCATCGACGACCTCGACGGCCTGGCCTGGATCGCCCAGCAGGCCGCACTGGAAGTGCACGTACCGCAGTGGCGTTTCGAAGCCGAATGGACGCGCGGCGGCGAGGTGCTCAAACCCGGCCCCGCGACTCGCCTGGTGTTCGACCTGGACCCCGGCGAGGGCGTGACGATGAGCCAACTGGCCGAGGTCGCGCGGGCCATCCGGGAACTGATGACCGAATTGGGCTTGGACATCTTCCCGCTGACCAGCGGCAGCAAGGGACTGCACCTGTACACCACGCTGGAGCGTCCGGTGACCAGCGCCGGTGCGGCCGCGGTGGCCAAACGCGTTGCGCAACAACTTGAAAGCGCCATGCCGAAGCTGGTCACCGCGACCATGACCAAGAAACTGCGGGCCGGCAAGATCTTCCTCGACTGGAGCCAGAACAGCGCGGCGAAGACCACCATCGCGCCGTACTCGCTGCGCGGGCGCGAGCACCCGACGGTGGCCGCGCCGCGCACCTGGGCTGAGCTGGACGACCCGAAGCTGCGGCAGCTGCGCTACGACGAGGTACTGGCCCGCGTCGAGCGCGACGGCGACCTGCTGGCCGGGCTGGACCCGCCGCTGCCCAAACACGACCGGCTCACCGAATACCGGGCCAAACGCGACGCGGCCAAAACCCCCGAACCGGTGCCTGCCACGGCCCCGGCGCCGGGCGGCGGCGACAGTTTCGTCATCCAGGAGCACCACGCCCGCCGGCTGCACTACGACTTCCGGCTGGAGCGCGACGGCGTGCTGGTCAGCTGGGCGGTGCCCAAGAATCTGCCGGACACCCCGGCGGTCAACCATCTCGCGGTGCGCACCGAGGACCATCCGCTCGAATACGGCGGCTTCGAGGGCACCATCCCCAAGGGCGAGTACGGCGCCGGCACGGTGCACATCTGGGATTCCGGCAGCTACGTGACCGAGAAATTCGAGGACACGCCCGAGAAGGGCGAGGTGATCGTGGTGCTGCAGGGCAACCGGATCACCGGCCGATACGCGCTGATCCGCACCGGCGGCGATCAGTGGCTGGCGCACCGGATGAGAGACCAGCAGGCATTCACCGTCAATGACCTGGCCCCGATGCTGGCCACCCACGGCGCGGTGACCCACCTGGACCCGAACGACTGGGCCTTCGAAGGTAAGTGGGACGGCTACCGGCTGCTGGTTGAGGCCGACCGGGGCCGGGTTCGGCTGCGTGCCCGCAGTGGGCGTGACGTCACCGGCCAATACCCCCAACTGCGGTCGCTGGCCGCCGACCTCACCGAACACAACCTGGTGCTGGACGGCGAAATCGTCGCACTCGACGACAACGGTGTTCCCAGCTTCGCCGCCATGCAGAACAGCGCCCGCTCGGCCCGGGTGGAGTTCTGGGCCTTCGACCTGCTCTACCTCGACGGCCGTCCGCTGCTGCGGGTGGCCTACCGGGACCGTCGCCGCCTGCTGGAAACGCTTGCGCAGGGAACCGGTGTGGTGGTCAAAGACCTGTTGGCCCCCGACGGCGCCGAGGCGCTCGAACAGTCCCGCGCCCTGGGCTGGGAGGGTGTGGTGGCCAAGAAGTGGGACTCGGCCTACCAGCCCGGCCGCCGGTCACCGGCGTGGGTCAAGGCCAAGCACTGGCGAACCCAGGAGGTCGTGATCGGCGGCTGGCGAGCCGGCGAGGGCGCCCGGGGCGGGGGGATCGGCTCGCTGCTGATGGGCATTCCCGATGCCGACGGCCTGCGGTTTGTGGGGCGGGTCGGCACCGGGTTCACCGACCGCGCGCTCGCCGCTCTGAAGAAGAAACTGACGCCCATCGAGGAATCGCCCTTCGACGCGCCGCTGCCTCGCGCCGATGCCAAGGGCGTCACCTTCGTGCGGCCGACGCTGGTGGGGGAGGTGCGCTACAGCGAGCGGACCGGCGACGGCCGGCTGCGGCAACCGAGCTGGCGCGGCTTGCGGCCCGACAAGACACCTGACGAGGTGGTACGTGAAGATTGACCAGTGCGGTGGGTGACCTATCGAAGCGAGGACGGCGAACGTACCGGGGTGCTGCACGGCGAGGTGATCCACGCCGCGGCGCCGGGAACGACGCTGCTGGATCTGATCGGGCTGGGCGCGGACGGGCTGCGCGAAGCCGGCGAGCGGGCGCTGACCGCGCCGTCGGCCACGGTGCGGCTCGACCAGGTGGCGCTGATGGCGCCGATCCCACGGCCGCCGTCGATCCGCGACAGCCTGTGCTTCTTGGACCACATGCGCAACTGCCTGGCCGCGACTGGTCGCAGCCGCGAGCTCGACGACGTGTGGTATCAGATCCCGGCCTTTTATTTCGCCTGCCCGACAACCGTTCTGGGACCCTACGACGATGTGCCGGCAGCGCCGGGGAGTGCCTGTCAGGACTTCGAACTGGAGGTCGCCGCCGTCATCGGAACGCCGGGGGCGAACCTGTCGGTGGCCGAAGCCGAGCGGGCCATCATCGGCTACACCATCTTCAACGACTGGTCCGCGCGCGACCTGCAAGCCCAGGAGGGGGTGCTGGCGATCGGGCAAGGCAAGGGCAAGGACAGCGGCGTCACCCTCGGGCCGTATCTGGTCACCCCCGATGAGCTCGAACCCTACCGCCGCGACGGCAAACTAAGCCTGCATGCCACCGCGATCGTCAATGACGTGATCGTCGGGCTCGGCTCGACCGGGGCCATGGACTGGAGTTTCGGCGAGATCATCAGCTACGCATCCCGCGGGGTGCCGCTTGCCCCCGGCGACGTCTTCGGCTCCGGCACCGTGCCCACCTGCACGCTGGTCGAGCATCTTGATCCCGCTGCGCCACAATCATTTCCGGGCTGGCTGCGCGACGGTGACGTGGTGACGCTGCAGGTCCAGGGCCTCGGTGAGGTACGCCAGACCGTGCGCGCCAGCGTCCCGCCGATACCGCTGGCGCAGCGCCCGCGGCCTACTTCGGGGTGAGGGTCACCGTCACCGTGGCGGCGCCGGAGCCGGATGCGATGGTCAGCACCGAGGCACCTGGGTCGGAGGTGACATGTCCGCCGGCCACGCTCACGTTGTAGCCGTGCGGGTATTGGCTGGGCGGCACCGAGATGGTGGTCAGGGAACCGGCCGCGAAGCTGCCGGAACCATCGGCCTGGTCGGTGGAGTAGCTGAACGAGAAGACGCCGCCCGAGAACGACCAGGAGTTCGGGGTGCCGGAGATCAGCTGCGGGTAGGGCTGGGCCAACAAGTCGAGCTTGTCGAAGTTGGCGTTGTCGCCGACCGGCGGCTTGCTCGGGTCGTAGACCAGCGCCTGGTCTTCCGGCGAGATGCTGGTGATGTCCTTGCCGCTGTATGCCCACTCGGACCAGCCGAACAGGTACCGGTTGGCGGAGTTCATGCCGGCGGTGATGGTCGAGAGGTTGTTGGTGGCGCCGAACTCGCTGAGCCACCCCGGGATGTTGTGCTCGCGCGTAGTCCTGTGCGTATCCGAACACGATGTCGGCGTTCCAGTCGCAGCCGAAGCTGGTGCCCGGGAACAACGCGGTCGTGAGGCAGTAGTGGTGGAACGAGAAGGCCGAGTTGGGGTCCTCCACCGTGCCCAGGTGCGTCGGAATCGGCGTGCTGCCGAAGAGGGTGTTCGGCTCGAAGAACACCGTCTTGTGCGGGTCGACTGATCGGATGGCCGCGTCGATCTGGTTGTAGAACGGGGTCAGCTGCTGGGCGTCGAAGTACGGGTTGCCCAAAATGCTGCCCAGCCAGTGCGTGCCCGCCCACGGCTCGTTCATGATGTCGTAGCCGGCCACGTTGGGATCGCCCTTGAAGTAGTCGGCCACCGCCTGCCACGACAGCGCGTAGTGATTCTGCAGACCGATGCCATCGGATGCTTTGGTGTTGGCCCAGAACGCATCCCAGGCGTAGTTCTGCGCCGGGCTCAGGGGGTAGGTGGCCGGGAAGCCGAGACCGAAGTGGGGTAGCCCGCCGTTGAAGGTGGCCCAATCCGGAGCGCCCTCGCCGCCGAACTCCTCGTTGTACAGGTCCTGGTGCATGTCGAGGATCGCGACGATGTTGTGGCGGGCCAGCATGTCCACGGTGTCCTTGACCGATGCCAGGTAGTCGTAATCAATGACGCCGGGTTGTGGCTCCACGCCGGCCCAAATGATGCCCAGACGCACCGAATTGAAGCCGTTGGCGGCCAGGAACGCCGCGTCGTCCTCGCCGAAGCCGTCGGACGACGGCGTATACGGCGAGACCTTGTAGACCTGGTTGAGCCCGTGCCAGATGACGACCTGGCCATCGCCATTGACAAGCCAGCCGTTGGACACCTCCACCGGAGGGGCCACCGTTCCGGTGATTCCGTCCGGCAGCGTGCCGAAATAACCTGCGGCGCCGTGGGTTCCGTACCACAGCCCGGCGGTGCCGCCGGCGCCGCCGAGGGCGGGCAGTCCGGCGGGGGTGTCGGTGGCGCCGTTGCCGGCGTTGCCGCCGTGGCCGCCGTTGCCCATCAGCCACCCGCCGGCACCGCCGTCACCACCGGCGGCCCCAGCCCCGCCGTCACCGCCTGCCCCGCCGTTGCCGAAGAGCCCGGCGGCGCCGCCATGACCCCCGGCGACACCATCGGTGGTGCTGTTCCAGCCGGCACCGCCGTCGCCGAACAGCCAGCCTCCAGCGGCGCCGTCGGGGTTGGCCTCGGTGCCGGCCGCGCCGTTGCCGATGACCGTCGATCCGAAGAGCTGGTTGATGAAACCGTTGACCTGCCCGCCCAGTTCGCTGTCGATCCACTGTTCAGCGGCATCGTGCAGCGCGGCGTAGAAGTCGAATCCCACGGCCGGGCCCGGCTCGGCCAGCGCGGTAACGGCGGCGTCCCAATGCTCGGCGGACAGGAAGGTGTCCCACGCGGTGGTGTCGAACAGGGCGTCACCGTCGAGCGTGCCCTCGATGGTGGCGAAAGGCGCGAACAGCCCGTCCATCATGCCGTCGAAGTCGGCGTGCGCCGGCGCGGCCGACGGCACGAGCAGGGCCAGGAACGCGACAGCGCCCACGATCTTGCTGCGCGCAGCCTTGCCGCGGTGACGAGCCATCTCGGCGGACCTTTCTCCGGGGACGTGTACAACTTTCTAAGTTGTGTCTGAGAAGGTAGATGAGTTGCTTACACCGTGCAAGGTGGTGACTTACCGGGGGAGAGATTGGGTCTTGCTACGACGTCGGAGACACGGTCACATTCACGGAGGTTGCGCCGGCATCAGAGCTGATGATCAGCACTGAGGCGTTCGGTCCGGAGGTGATCTCGCCGCCGGTGACGCTGACCGAGTAACCGTTGGGGTACTGGCTCAGGGGCACCGAGATGGTGGTCTGCGATCCGGTCGCGAATGCTCCGGAGCCGTCAGCGTGGTCGGTGGAGTAGCTGAACGAGAACACACCGCCCGAGAACGACCAGGACGTCGGGGTGCCAGAAATCAGTTGCGGGTAGGGCTGGGCCAATACGTCGAGCTTGTCGAAGTTGACGTTGTCGCCGACCGGCGGCTTGCTCGGGTCGTAGACCAGCGCCTGGTCCTGCGGCGACGTACTGGTGATGTCGTTGCCGGTGTAGGCCCACTCGGTCCATCCGATCAGATGCTGATTGGCGGAGTTCATGCCGGCGGTGATGGTCGAGAGGTTGTTGGTGGCCCCGAACTCGCTCAGTAGCGCCGGGATGTTGTGCTCCCTTGCGTAGTCCATCGCGTACCCGAGGACGACGTCGGCGTTCCAGTCGCAGCCGAAGCTGGAGGTGGGTACCAGCGCGGTCGCCATGCAGTAGTGGTGGAAGGAAAAGGCCGTGTTGGGGTCGTCCACCGTGCCCAGGTGGTTGGGCACCGGCAGGCTGGCGTCGAGGGTGGTCGGCCCGAAGAACACCGTCTTGTTCGGGTCGACCGACCGGATCGCCGCATCGATCTGGTTGTAGAACGGGGTCAGTTGCTGGGAGTCGAAGTAGGGATTGCCGAACAGGCTGCCCAGCCAGTGCGAGCCGGCCCACGGCTCATTCATGATCTCGTAGCCGGCAACGTGGGGGTTGCCCTTGAAGTAGTCGGCGACGGCCTGCCAGGTCTGCGCGTAGTGGTTCTGCAGGCCGATCTCATCGGGGGCTTTGGTGTTGGCCCAGAACGCGTCCCAAGCATGGTTCTGGGCCGGGCTGACGAAGTAGCTGCCCGGGAAGCCCGCGTCCACGTTGGGCAGCCCACCGGTGACGGTTGCCCAGTCCGGGGCGCCGTCGCCGCCGAGGCTGCCGCCGTAGAGGTCCTGGTGCATGTCGAGGATGGCGACGATGTTGTATTGGCCCAGGATGTCCACGGTGTGCTGGATCGATGCCAGGTAGTCGTAATCAATGACGCCGGGTTGCGGCTCCACGCCGGCCCAGATGACACCGAGGCGTACCGCGTTGAAGCCGTTGGCGGCCAGGAACGCGGCGTCGTCTTCGCCGAAGCCGTTGGCGGAGGGCTCGTAGGGCGGGATCTTGTAGACCTGGTTGAGCCCGTGCCAGATGACGACCTGGCCGGCGGCGTTGGTGAGCCAGCCGTTGGACACCTCCACCGGAGGGGCCACCGTTCCGGTGATTCCGTCCGGCAGCGTGCCGAAATGACCTGCGGCACCGTGGGTTCCGTACCAGAGCCCGGCGGTGCCGCCGGCGCCGCCGAGGGCGGGCAGTCCGGCGGGGGTGTCGGTGGCGCCGTTGCCCGCGTCGCCGCCGTGGCCGCCGTTGCCCATCAGCCAGCCGCCGGCACCGCCGTCACCACCGGCGGCCCCCGCGCCGCCGTCACCGCCATCGCCGCCGTCGCCGAAGATCCCGGCCGCGCCGCCATGACCCCCGGCGACACCATCGGTGGTGCTGTTCCAGCCGGCACCGCCGTCGCCGAACAGCCAACCGCCAGGACCGCCGTCGGGGTGCGCTTCGGTGCCGGCCGCGCCGTTGCCGATGACGGTCGATCCGAACAACTGGTTGATGACGCCGTTGACCTGCCCGCCCAGCTCGCTGTCGATCCACTTCTCGGCGGCGTCATGCAGGCCGGAATAGAAGTCGAATCCGACGGCCGGACCCGGCTCGGCCAAGGCGGCTAGCGCGGCGTCCCAGTGAGCGGAGGACAGGAACGAGGCCCAGGCGGTCGTGTCGAACACGGCGTCGCCGTCGAGGGCACCCGCGGCGGTCAGAAACGGCGCGAACAACACATCCATTATGTCGTCGAAGTCGGCGTGCGCCGGCGGAGCCGACGGCACGGCCAGGGCCAGGAAGGCGACAGCGCCGACGATCTTGCTGCCGACGGTCTTGCTGCGGTGACGAGCCATACCGGCAAACCCCTCCCAGACACAGTTTCTGAGGTGTGTCTGAGAAGGGTAAACGAGTTACTTACCGTGCGGAAGGGGTCGCCGGAAAACGTGCCGCGTCGAGCCGATCAACACTGGGTCGACGCGCGAATCCATTCGCGGCGGGCGTCGCTTTGACCTACGTCGCACGTCGCGGCGACGCGCAGCAGGTGAACCGCCCGCTGATCGTCGCGGTGGCCGCCGCGTGGCTGGGCATGCAGGCAAGGCTGCGTATTCATCTTCAATACCTCCTGCAGGTCACGCATGGAGAGCTGCAGTACGCGACCGCCGGGAGGCGGTCAGTGCACACACCCAGTCAACGACGCAGCGGCACGGATATTTCCGAGCGACACAGTGAGACTGCACACGGCAAGCGCCGCAGTGTGATCATCGTCACCCGGCCTTGGCGATCACGTGCTCGGCGAAGCGCTCCAAGTTGCGGATCTTGTCGCCCAGCGGCTCAGTGTCGGGCCCGACGATGTAGGGGATCCGGAAGCCGACGATCACGTCTGTGACGCCCTTGTCCTCCAGGCGCTTGATCCCGTCGAGGGTGAATCCGTCAACCGAGATCACGTGGATCTCGAACGGCCCGGTACGGCCTTCCTCCTCGCGCAGCTGCTTCAGGCGTGCGATCAGGCCGTCGAGCTCGGCCGGGTCGCCGCCCCCGTGCATCCAGCCGTCGTTGCGCGCGGCGCGACGCAGCGCGGCGTCGGCGTGGCCGCCGATCAGGATCGGGATGGGCTGGGCCGGCGCCGGGGTCATCTTCGTCTTGGGGATGTCGTAGAACTCGCCGTGGAACTCGAAGTAGTCGCCGGTGGTGAGCCCGCGGATGATCTCGATGCACTCATCCATGCGCTTGCCCCGCCGGGCGAACGGCACCCCCATCAGGTCATAGTCTTCGGGCCACGGGCTGGTGCCCACGCCCAGGCTCAGCCGGTCGCCGATCATCGCGGCCAGCGAACCGGCCTGCTTGGCCACCAACGCCGGCGGGCGGATCGGCAACTTGACCACGAACGGGGTGAACCGCAACGTGCTGGTGACCGCGCCCAGGGCCGCCATCAACACGAACGTCTCGATGAACGCCTTGCCGTCCAAGAACTCGCGGTTGCCGTCCGGGGTGTAGGGATATTTCGAGTCCGACTCGAAGGGATAGGCGACGCTGTCCGGGATCGTCATGCTGTGGTAGCCGGCTGCCTCGGCGGCTTTGGCGAGCGGAATGTAATAGCTCGGGTCGGTCATAGCCTCGGCGTAGGTAAACCGCACATCGTCTCCTCAGTGGTCGCTGGGCATACTCCCGAGCAGCTTAGACCCGAGGCGGCATCGCGATTTCAACGTCCTCCAGCGGATACGGCGGGTATCCGGCCGCGCCGGCCACCGTCAGCGTGCCCCACGGCGTCCGCTCGGCGACCCGCCCCTCGGCGGTGTGCTCGCCGATCCGGATGCTGACCTTGGAGCCGGCCGCATTCACACCCGGCAGGTCAGTGAAAAACATTCCCTGCCAATGGTATTGACCATCGATCGGGTCGAAGTGGCCGGCCAGTCGCACCCGGACCGGGTAGTCCTCGCCGTTGTGGGTGAGCACGGCCGGCCCGTCGTAAAGCTCGGCGTTCTCCAAATCCGCCCCACCGCAGCCGGTGAGAAAGAACCGCGAGGCTCCGCGGGTCGGCAGCAGCGGGTGCACGCGCAGCCGGGGAGAGCGGGATTCGATGCGGCCGGCGCCGCTGCGCTGCATGACGTCGACGAGCCGGGCCACATACCGGGCCTGCCGGCGGGTGTGCGGGCCCGGAATCCGGAACCGGTTGGGGATACCGTGCGCGGCGACGACGCCGTCCCCCGAGGCGGTGGCGTCGATCAAAACCCGGGCGGTCACCACCTCACCGTCGGGAACCGTCACCGCCCATGTCTCGGTGGCGCTGTCGAACCGGGCCTCGGCGGCCGGATCGACGACCCGGGCGTGCCCAAGCAAGCCGTGCAGGCGTGCCGGGTCGCCCAGCACCACCACGTCGAGGATCACAGGAAACCGTTCCGCCGCCACATCCGCCGGGCGAGCCGGCCCATCAGGCCCACCTCGGTGAAGAACGCGGCCAGCGGAGCGAACGACGAGCGGCAGGCGGCATGGAAGTGCGGGTTGGCCCGGGCCACCCGGCGAGCTTCACGCCCGTCCAGCCCGACCCGGTTATAGACGATCGGCAGCGTGAACAGATGGCGGTAGAACGGTCCGCCGACACCCTGCAGGTTCGCCAGCATGGCACGGCGATAACGCGGCATCGCCGGGACGCTGCGGCGCAGGCCGTCGCGGGCGTACTGGATGTGGCGGGCTTCCTCGGTGACGTGGATGCGCATCACTCGCCGGACGATCGGTTGCAGGTCCGGGTCGTCGAGGATCTGGCGTTGCAGCGCGTCGAAGATCTCCTCGCCGACCAGGGCCGCACCCCACAGGATGCTGCCGCGGAACAGGAACGGCAGCGAGTTGATGACGATGCGCTGGTAGAGCTTCGGGCGTACCGGCACCCCGCCGATCCGGTCGATGGTCTTGCCGAACATCAGCATGTGCCGCGTCTCGTCGCCCAGCTCGGTCAGCGAGTAGTGGGTGGTGCGCGCGGTCGGGTTCTTGTGCATCATGTCGCGCAGCAGGGCCTGGTTGAGGATGTTCTCGAACCAGACGCCGGCCGAGAGCACGTTGACCAGCTCTTGGCGCGACATCTCGATCTGTTGCTCGCGGGTCATCGACTCCCACAACGCGGTGCCGTAGAGGGTGCACATCCGCGGCGGCAAGAAGAACTTGTCCGGGTCGACCGGGGCGTCCCAGTCGATGTCGACGACGGGTGCGTACGACTTCTTCACCGAGCCCTTGAGCAGGCGCTCGGCAAATTCCTCGCGGGACGGGCCGCTCGGCCGCGCAACGGTGGTCATCGGGAATCCCTTCTCGCTTCGGTCCCCAAAAAATTAGGAGCCGCCACCAGACAAGTCAATACCTACGGTACCGGATACCTGCGGTACGTTTGTGAGAACCGTCACGGGCGGCCGCGCGCCGTACGCACCACGAGAAACGGGCTCTTCGCCGAGTTGACGATGGCAAGATCTGCCTATGGCCGCATTCCTGCTTCGTGCAGCGCTGACCGGATTGGCGCTCTGGATCGTCACGCTGCTGGTCGGCGGAATCCGCTTCGTCGGCGGTGACACCACGGCTCAGCGGATCGGGATCATCTTCGTCGTCGCGGTGATCTTCGGTCTGGTCAATGCCTTCATCAAGCCGGTGGTGCAACTGCTGTCGATCCCGCTGTACATCCTCACCCTGGGGTTGTTCCACATCGTGATCAACGCGTTCATGTTGTGGCTGACCGCGTGGATCACCGAGAACACCACGCATTGGGGGCTGCAGATCGACCACTTCTGGTGGACGGCGATCTGGGCGGCGATCGTGCTGTCGCTGGTGAGTTGGGTGCTGTCGCTGGTGCTGCGCGACGCGCGGCGCATCACCCGCTGACCGGGCAGACTCGACGGCATGCCCGAACTACCCGAAGTCGAAGCGCTCGCGGACCATCTGCGCCGGCACGCCGTCGGCTGCACCGTCGGCCGGGTGGACGTCGTCGCGTTCTCGGTGCTCAAGACCTTCGATCCGCCGATCGACGCGCTGTGCGGCCAGACGGTTACAGACGCCCACCGATGGGGTAAGTACCTCGGAATGCACACCGACAAGCTGTATTTGATCACCCATCTGTCCCGGGCAGGCTGGCTGCGCTGGTCAGAAGCGCTGGCTTCGGCGCCGCTGCGCGCCGGCAAGGGCCCGATCGCGGTACGCGTGCACCTGGGCGCCCCGGGGCAGGCGCCGGGTTTCGACCTCACCGAAGCAGGCACCCAAAAGCGGCTGGCGGTCTGGCTGGTCGACGACCCGGCCAAGGTGCCCGGCATCGCCGCACTGGGCCCCGACGCGCTGGAGGTCTCCGACGACGAGCTGGCCGGGTTGCTGGCCGGCAACACCGGGCGGATCAAGACCGTCCTCACCGACCAGAAGGTGATCGCCGGCATCGGCAACGCCTACAGTGACGAGATCCTGCACACCGCAAGGATTTCGCCGTTCGCCACCGCGGCCAAGCTGACCGGCGAACAGCTCGCCGCGCTGCACGAGGCGATGCGGGCCGTGCTCACCGACGCGGTGACCCGCTCGGTCGGACAGCAGGCCGCGACTTTGAAAGGTGAGAAGCGCTCCGGCCTGCGGGTGCACGCCCGCACAGGGCTGCCCTGCCCGGTCTGCGGCGACACCGTGCGCGAGGTGTCGTTCGCTGACAAGTCCTTCCAGTACTGCCCGACGTGCCAAACCGGCGGCAAGGTGCTCGCCGACCGGCGCATGTCGCGGCTGCTCAAATAGTTAGGCTGCCCAGGTGACCCGTCAGAAGATCCTCATCACCGGAGCCAGCTCCGGCCTGGGGGCCGGCATGGCCCGCGCATTCGCCGCCCGCGGACGCGACCTGGCCCTGTGCGCCCGGCGAACCGAGCGGCTAAAGGAACTGAAAGACGAGCTGACCCAACGATATCCCGGGATCACCGTGGCGGTGGCGGCGCTTGACGTCAATGACCATGACGAGGTGCCCAGGGTGTTCACCCAGCTCTCCGACGAGCTCGGCGGGATCGACCGGGTCATCGTCAACGCCGGGATCGGCAAAGGCGCCCCATTGGGGTCCGGGAAGCTGTGGGCCAACAAGGCGACTATCGAGACCAACCTCGTTGCCGCCCTGGTGCAGATCGAGACCGCGATAGAGATGTTCACCGCCGCCGGCGGCGGGCACCTGGTGCTGATCTCTTCGGTGCTGGGCAACAAGGGAGTGCCCGGCGTCAAGGCCGCCTACGCGGCCAGCAAGGCCGGGGTGTCGTCGCTGGGCGAGTCGCTGCGCGCCGAGTATTCCGGCGGCCCGATCAAGGTGACGGTGCTGGAGCCGGGCTATATCGAGTCGGAGATGACGGCCAAGTCGGCGTCGACGATGTTGCTGGCGGACAACGAAACCGGGGTCAAGGCGATGGTGCGCGCGATCGAACGCGAAACCGGCCGAGCGGTGGTGCCGCCGTGGCCGTGGGCTCCGTTGGTGTGGCTGCTGCGGCTGATGCCGGCGCGGTTCACCAAGCGCTTCGCCTGAGTCGGTGTGCAGGCTCAGCCGGCCCGGCCCCGCTCCACCCGGTAGCGACGCACCAGCGCGTCGGTGGAGCTGTCGGTCTGCGGCTGCGGGGAGGCGTCGTCGGTCAACACCGGCAGCAGCGCCTTGGCCTGCGTCTTGCCCAACTCCACGCCCCACTGATCGAAGGAGTCGATACCCCACACCACGCCCTCGGTGAACACCTGATGCTCGTAGAGCGCGATCAGCTGGCCCAGCACCGACGGCGTGAGCCGGGTGGCCAGAATCGAGGTGGTCGGCCGGTTGCCCGGCATCACCTTGTGCGGCACCACATCTTTAGGCGTGCCCTCGGCGGCGATCTCCTCGGCGGTCTTGCCGAACGCCAGCACCTGGGTCTGGGCGAAGAAGTTGCTCATCAACAGGTCGTGCATGCTGCCGGTGCCGTCGGCGGTGGGCAGGTCGTCGAGGGGTTGGGAGAAGCCGATGAAGTCGGCCGGCACCAGCCGGGTGCCCTGGTGCAGCAGTTGGTAAAACGCGTGCTGGCCGTTGGTTCCGGGCTCACCCCAAAAGATTTCGCCGGTGTCGGTGACCACCGGGGTGCCGTCGGCGCGTGCCGACTTGCCGTTGGATTCCATCGTGAGCTGCTGCAGGTAGGCCGCGAAGCGGTCCAGATCATTGGAGTAGGGCAGCACCGCGCGGGACTGGGCGCCGAAGAAGTTGGAGTACCACAGCCCGATCAGACCGAGCAGCACCGGTGCGTTGGATTCCAGTGGGGTAGAGCGGAAATGCTCGTCGACGACGTGGAAGCCGGTGAGGAATTCGGCGAAGCGCTCCCGGCCGATCACCGCCATCACCGACAGCCCGATCGCCGAATCCACTGAGTACCGTCCGCCGACCCAGTCCCAGAAGCCGAACATGTTGGCGGTGTCGATGCCGAACTTTTCGACCAGCTCAGCGTTGGTGGAGACCGCCACGAAATGTTGCGACACCGCGTCGTCGCCCAGCGCGGCGGTCAGCCAGCGTCGGGCCGCGGTGGCGTTGGTCAGGGTCTCCAGCGTCGAGAACGTCTTGGAGGCCACGATGAAAAGCGTTGTGGCCGGGTCTAAACCGGCCAGCTTTGCGGTCAGGTCGGCCGGGTCGACATTGGAGACGAACCGTGCCGTGATCCCGGCGTCGGCGTAGTGGCGCAGCGCCCGGTCGACCATCACCGGGCCGAGGTCCGAGCCGCCGATACCGATGTTGACCACGGTCTCGATGCGCTTTCCGGTGGCGCCGGTCCATTCCCCGCTGCGCAGCCGGTCGGTGAACTCGCCCATCGCGTCGAGCACCGCATGCACGTCGGCGACGACGTCCTGGCCGTCGACGTGCAGGTCGGCGTTGCGCGGCAACCGCAGCGCGGTGTGCAGCACCGCCCGGTCCTCGGAGGTGTTGATGTGCACCCCGGCGAACATCGCGTCGCGCCGCTCCTCCAGGCGGGCCGTCCGGGCCAGATCGAGCAGCAGGCTCACCGTCTCTTCGGTGATGCGGTGCTTGCTGTAGTCGATGTAGAGGTCACCGATGGTGACGGTGAACTTCTCGCCCCGGTCGGGATTTTCGTCGAAGAACTGACGCAGGTGGGTGTCGCCGATCTGCTGGTGATGCTTGCGCAACGCGTCCCAGGCCGGAGTGGCGGAGATGTCGGGGATCTGTTGGACGGAGCTCATTCCCCGACAGTAGTGGCGATGCTCAGTGCCGGTCCATGGCCGTCTCGGCGAGGTAGCGGGCGAACGGAACGGTCCCGACCGCCCGGTCGGGGGCCAGGTGGCCGCCGGAACGAAAAGCGCCGCCCACCCGACCGGGCACCGGCAGCGACACCCGCAGGCGGCGCTTGCCGGCCGCGGTCAGGTACTGGCGGGCCAACTCGCCGACGCCCAGGACCTGCGGGCCGCCCATGTCGGGCACCCGCCCGGCCGGCTCACCTAGTGCCAGCTCGGCGAGCGTGGCGCCGACCTCGCGTGGGTCGACCGGCTGGAAACTCCACCCGGCCGGCAACAGCATCACCGGCGACTTGGCCAGCATCCGCAGTCCGGCGGCGACGAAGTCGTGAAACTGGGTGGTGCGCAGCACCGTCCACGGCACCCCGGACTCGGCGAGCAGTTTCTCGTCGGCGAGCTTGCGCTGGTAGTAGGAGAACGGCACCTTCTCGATCCCGACGATCGAGATGTAGACCAGGTGCGGTGTGCCGGCCGCCCGCGCCGCGTCGGCCAGCCGGTCAAGAGGATCCACGCACGCCACCACGGCGTCGACCCCGTCGAGGGCTTCGGCCAGGCCGGCGCCGGTGGTCACGTCGCCGGTCGCGTACTGGACGGCGCCGGGCGAACTGTCGCGGTGGCGGCCGCGGCTGAGCACCCGCACCTGCGCGCCGGCATCCTGCAGGCGCTGCACCACGATGTGGCCGACCCGGCCAGTGCCGCCGGCCACCAGGATGCGTTTGGTCACCGCGGGCCGCTAATGCCCGAGCCGGCCGCGGCCCAGCCGCAGCAGCAGCATCGCCAGCTCCTTGCCGTCCCGGCCGAGCTCGCTGTAGCGCTCGAGCACCTGCATCTCCCGGCTGTGCACCAGCCGGGTGCCGCCCGAGGCCATCCGGGCCTTGCCGATCTCCTGCGACACCTCGGTGCGGCGCTTGACCGCGGCCAAGATCTCGGCGTCGAGCCGGTCGATCTCATGGCGCAGCTCATCGACGTCGGGAAGCTGTTGTTGGGATTGGGTGGTCATGGGTTCGGACTCCAGATTCTCGCTGTTGGTGTTCTCTAGTCCCATCGGCGATCCGGCCTCACGCAACAGACGAGCCCCGGGTCGGCGAAGCGGACCGCGGGGCTTGGCGAGCAGCTAAACCACGGGCACCGCTGATCGGTACCCGTAGATAAATCGACGCTGCATGTCGAGCACGAACCGAGTCTGCCACTAAGGGCCGTGCCAGCGCAAAGAGTGTCGGCGTTCGGCGGTACGTTGGGTTCGTTATGAGTGTGCATGCGACTCCGCAAACCGATCACCTGCTGGACGGGCTCAACCCGCAGCAGCGTCAGGCCGTACTGCACGAGGGCTCGCCGCTGCTGATCGTGGCGGGGGCCGGTTCGGGCAAGACGGCCGTGCTCACCCGGCGGATCGCCTACCTGCTGGCCGCCCGCGACGTCGGCGTGGGGCAGGTGCTGGCGATCACCTTCACCAACAAGGCCGCCGCCGAGATGCGGGAGCGGGTGGAGGGGCTCGTCGGCCCGCGGGCGCGGGCGATGTGGGTGTCGACGTTTCACTCCACCTGCGTGCGGATCCTGCGCAACCAGGCCTCGGTGGTTCCCGGGCTGAACTCCAACTTCTCGATCTATGACGCCGACGACTCGCGGCGGCTGCTGCTGATGATCGGGCGCGACATGGGCCTGGACGTCAAACGGCATTCGCCGCGGCTGCTGGCCAACGCCATCTCCAATCTCAAGAACGAACTGATCGACCCCGAACGGTCGCTGGCCGAGCTGACCGAGGACTCCGATGACCTGAGCCGGGTGGTGGCCGCGGTGTACGCCGAATACCAGCGCCGGCTGCGCTCGGCCAACGCCCTGGACTTCGACGACCTGATCGGCGAGACGGTCGGCATCCTGCAGGCGTTCCCGGAGATCGCCCAGCACTACCGCCGCCGGTTCCGGCACATTCTGGTCGACGAGTACCAAGACACCAACCACGCCCAATACGTGCTGGTGCGTGAGCTGGCGGGGCATTCCGTCGAAGGCGGGCAAGCCGCCGACATCCCGCCGGCGGAGCTGTGCGTGGTGGGTGACGCCGACCAGTCGATCTACGCGTTCCGCGGCGCCACCATCCGCAACATCGAGGACTTCGAACGCGACTACCCGGATGCGAAGACGATGCTGCTGGAGCAGAACTACCGCTCCACCCAGAACATCCTGTCGGCGGCCAATGCGGTGATCGCCTACAACTCCGGGCGCCGGGAGAAGCGGCTGTGGACCGACGCCGGTGACGGCGAGCTGATCGTGGGCTATGTCGCCGACAACGAACACGACGAGGCACGGTTCGTCGCGCAGGAGATCGACGCCCTGACCGACGCGGGCACGATCAACTACGGCGACATCGCGGTGTTCTACCGCACCAACAACTCATCCCGGTCGCTGGAAGAGGTGTTCATCCGTGCCGGGATCCCCTACAAAGTCGTTGGCGGCGTGCGCTTTTACGAACGCAAAGAGATCCGCGACGTCATCGCCTACCTGCGGGTGCTGGACAACCCCGGCGACGCGGTGAGCCTGCGGCGCATCCTCAACACCCCGCGCCGCGGCATCGGTGATCGCGCCGAGGCGTGCGTGGCGGTGCACGCCGAGAACACCGGCATCGGCTTCGCCGCCGCGCTGCGCGCCGCCGCCGACGGCCAGGTGCCGATGCTCAATACCCGCTCGCAGAACGCGATCGCCGGATTCGTCGCGATGCTCGACGAACTGCGGGCACACCTCAACGCGTGCGAGGAGGACCTCGGCGGGCTGGTCGAGCAGGTGGTGGACCGCACCGGCTACCGCGGCGAACTCGAGGCCTCCACCGACCCGCAGGATCTGGCGCGGCTGGACAACATCAACGAACTCGTCAGCGTTGCTCATGAATTCAGCATCGACCGGGCCAACGCGCTCGCCGAACTGGACAACCTGCCCGAGGAGGAGGACATCCCCGACGTCGGGGTGCTGGCGGCGTTCCTGGAGCGGGTCTCGCTGATCGCCGACACCGACGAGATCCCCGAACACGGTTCGGGCATGGTCACGCTGATGACGCTGCACACCGCCAAAGGCCTGGAGTTCCCGGTGGTGTTCGTCACCGGCTGGGAAGACGGCATGTTCCCGCACATGCGGTCGCTCGGGGATGCCCGCGAGCTGTCCGAGGAACGCCGGCTGGCCTACGTCGGCCTCACCCGGGCCCGGCAACGGCTCTATGTGAGCCGGGCCAAGGTGCGCTCGTCGTGGGGCCAGCCCATGTTGAACCCGGAATCGCGCTTCCTGCGCGAGATCCCGCAGCAGCTCATCGATTGGCGGCGCACCGACGCCACCGCGTCACCGAGCGCCCCGGTCAGCGGGGCCGGCCGGTTCGGGACGCCCAGACCGGCACCGAGCCGCTCCGGCAATCGGCCACTGCTGGTGCTGGCTCCCGGGGACCGGGTCTCGCACGACAAGTACGGCCTGGGCCGGGTCGAGGAAGTCTCCGGCGCGGGGGAGTCGGCGATGTCACTGATCGACTTCGGCAGTTCCGGGCGGGTCAAGCTGATGCACAACCACGCGCCGGTGACCAAGCTTTAGCGGGTCGCCGCCAACTACGGGAGGCCGAGCCAGCGCTTGGTGGCCGGATGCAGTGCCGCCACGACGGTGGCGGCCTGGATGAACGGGATGGTGTGCACGATGCCCGGCACCCGGGCACCGGCGAGGAACAGGCTGCCGAAGGTCAGCAGCGCCACCACCGCCCCGATCGCGATCAGGTATCGGCCGACCGGGCGCCGCAGCAGCAGCATGATCACCCCGGTCACGGTCGTCCCCGCGAACACCAGGCTCAAAAATGCGACCGCGACACAGAACAGCCGGTCGGTGTGCCACCAGCTGGCGATCAGGTCGGTAGACACCACGGAGGTGGCCCAGCAGCCGATGATGGCGAACACGCAGGCACTGATCGGCACGGCGGCCGACGGGGTGTGACCCGGCCGGGGTGCCTCGTGGGGCCGCATCGCCGGCGGCATCTGCTGCGCGCCGGTGACGACCGGAATGGCGCCGGTAGGGGCCCGGCGGATGATGCGGCTGGCAGCACTGGCCGGATCGTTTCCGAAAGGATTAGCGCCGGTGGGCGGCTGGTGGCGGTCGGTCACCCGTCCAGGTTAAGCGAAATTGATGCCGCGTTTGGCGAGCCAGGAGGTCGGGTCGATCCGGCTGGTGCCGTTCTGCAGCACCTCGAAGTGCAAGTGCGGGCCGGTGGAGTAGCCGCGGTTGCCCATCTCGGCGATCTGGTCGCCGGCCATCACCCGCTCGCCGACGCTGACCAGCGACCGGTTGATGTGCCCGTAGAGGGTCACCGTGCCGTCGGAGTGGCGCAGCTTGACCAGCATGCCGTAGCCCGCGCTGGCGCCGGACTCGATCACCACGCCGTCGGACGCCGCCAGAATCGGGGTGCCGATGGCGTTGGCGATGTCGATGCCGGCGTGCAGCACACCCCAGCGGTAGCCGAAGTTCGAGGTGAACGCGCCCTGGGTGGGTGCGACAAACAGCGGACGCTGCAGCCGGGCCTCGCGCTCGGCGCGCTCCTGGGCGAACGCCACGCCCTTGGCCAGCTCCTCGTTGTGCACGACGACATTGGCCGCGGCCTTGACCGTGATCATCTGCATACCGTGGCTGGAGGTGGTGGTGGTGCCGTCGTTCAGCATCGTCTTGCTGGCGGCCAGCACGGCCGGCCGATTCACCGTGTCGTCGGACGGGTGGGTGGCGGCGTGCGCGGCGGCGGCCGCCGCACCAGCGGCCATCGCGGCGATCATCACGCGGCTCTTGACCGCGCTGGTGGGCTGGCTGCGGTGCTTTCCGCCGCGCGACGGAACACCGGCTGCCTCGCGCGGAGAACGGTAGACGTACTCGTCGGGGTAACCGCCGCGGGGGAACGCCAGCTGCAGCACCGGCATGTTGTCGGTGTCGGTCAGGTCGTCCAACTCCGGCGCCAGCAGCACCTCATCCGAACCGTCGAAGGCCGTATCGCGGAAGGGCGCGTCGTCGAGCTGTCCGAACTCGTTGAACGGGATGATGTCGGTGACTTCGGCGGGGCTGGGGGCCGCCGCTGCGCCGCTCCGATAGCGAGGGCTGATCCCGCCGGGAAGCGGGCGCATGGGTGATCCGTGCCGCATCAGACTGGAAGATCCTCTGGTCGTAATCAGAACGTTATAAAGACCTGGACTTGGTGACGGTAACCAGTGATGCGCCGCACTGGCAAGCTATCGGTCGAAACATGCACGTAATGTGAAATGAATCACGTTTCGACGGCGGTGAGATGTGCCACAGCGGTGGTATGGGAGGGCGGAACCTCGCCGCGGGGTCGATACAGTGCCTCGGGAGTTAAATCCTCCTGAATCCGACAGTGCCGGCCCGCCGGCTACCCGTAATAAGACAGTGAGCCCATGGATCTTTTCGAGTATCAGGCGAAGGAGCTGTTCGCCAAGCACAACGTGCCGACCACTCCTGGCCGAGTAACCACCTCGGCTGAGGACGCCAAAGCCATCGCCACCGAGATCGGCCGACCGGTCATGGTCAAGGCCCAGGTCAAGGTCGGCGGCCGCGGCAAGGCCGGTGGCGTCAAGTACGCCGCCACCCCGGAAGACGCGCTCACCCACGCGCAGAACATTCTCGGCCTGGACATCAAGGGCCACATCGTCAAGAAGCTGCTGGTAGCCGAGGCGAGCGACATCGCCGAGGAGTACTACATCTCCTTCCTGCTGGACCGTTCCAACCGCACCTACCTGGCCATGTGCTCGGTCGAGGGCGGCATGGAGATCGAAGAGGTCGCCGCCACCAAGCCGGAACGGCTGGCCAAGGTGCCCGTCGACGCGGTCAAGGGTGTCGACCTGGCGTTCGCCCGCTCGATCGCCGAGCAGGGCCACCTGCCCACCGAGGTGCTCGACGCCGCCGCGGTGACCATCCAGAAGCTGTGGGAGGTCTTCGTCAACGAAGACGCCACCCTGGTCGAGGTCAACCCGCTGGTGCGCACCCCCGACGACCAGATCCTGGCACTGGACGGCAAGGTCACCCTGGACGGCAACGCCGAGTTCCGCCAGCCCGGCCACGCCGAGTTCGCCGACCTCGACGCCACCGACCCGCTGGAGATCAAGGCCAAAGAGCACGACCTCAACTACGTCAAGCTCGACGGCGAGGTCGGCATCATCGGCAACGGCGCCGGCCTGGTCATGTCCACGCTGGACGTCACCGCCTACGCCGGTGAGAAGCACGGCGGCGTGAAGCCGGCCAACTTCCTCGACATCGGCGGCGGCGCCTCGGCGGAGATCATGGCTGCCGGGTTGGACGTCATCCTGGGCGACAAGCAGGTCAAGAGTGTGTTCGTCAACGTGTTCGGCGGCATCACCGCGTGCGACGCGGTGGCCAACGGCATCGTGTCGGCGCTGAAGATCCTCGGCGACGCCGCGACCAAGCCGCTGGTGGTGCGTCTCGATGGCAACAACGTCGAGGAGGGCCGGGCGATCCTGGCCGAGGCCAACCACCCGCTGGTGACCGTTGTCGCCACCATGGACGAGGCCGCCGACAAGGCCGCCGAGCTGGCGCACGCCGGAAAGGACGCTTGAGCATGTCGATCTTCGTCAACAAGGACAGCAAGGTCATCGTCCAGGGCATCACCGGCAGTGAGGCCACTATCCACACCGCTCGGATGCTGGCCGCCGGCACCCAGATCGTCGGCGGCGTCAACGCCCGCAAGGCCGGCACCACGGTCACGCACACCGACAAGAACGGCGAGAGCGTCGATTTGCCGGTGTTCGGCGGCGTGGCCGAGGCGATGGAGAAGACCGGCGCCGACGTGTCCATCGCGTTCGTGCCGCCCAAGTTCGCCAAGGACGCGATGATCGAGGCCATCGACGCCGAGATCGGCCTGCTGGTGGTCATCACCGAGGGCATTCCGGTGCAGGACAGCGCGTATGCGTGGGCCTACAACCTGGAGAAGGGCGCCAAGACCCGGATCATCGGGCCGAACTGTCCGGGCATCATCACCCCCGGCGAGTGCCTGGTCGGGATCACCCCGGCCACCATCAGCGGCGCCGGCCCGATCGGTCTGGTCTCCAAGTCCGGCACGCTGACTTACCAGATGATGTACGAGCTGCGGGACTTCGGGTTCTCCACCGCGATAGGCATCGGCGGCGACCCGGTGATCGGCACCACCCACATCGACGCCATCGAGGCGTTCGAGAAGGACCCCGCCACCAAGGTCATCGTGATGATCGGTGAGATCGGGGGCGACGCCGAGGAGCGGGCCGCCGACTACATCAAGGCCAACGTCACCAAGCCGGTGGTCGGCTACGTCGCCGGGTTCACCGCTCCGGAGGGCAAGACGATGGGGCACGCCGGTGCGATCGTGTCCGGTTCGTCGGGCACCGCGGCCGCCAAGCAGGAGGCTCTGGAGGCCGCCGGTGTGAAGGTGGGCAAGACCCCGTCGGCCACCGCGGAACTGGCGCGCCAGATCCTGGAAAGCCTGTAGCAGTTTTCTGCTGAGCAGACGTGAAAGCCCCCATTTCAGCCTGAAATTGGGGGCTTTCGCGTCTGCTCGCCTTAGGAAGGTAAAGCCATGAGCATTGATCCGCGTACGCCCGTCGTCGTCGGCGTCGGGCAGGCCGCCGAACGCATCGACGACGCCGACTACCGCGCCATGTCGCCGGTGGAGCTGGCCGCTGCCGCCGCGCAGGCGGCCGTGGAGGACTGCGGCGGGCAGCAGGTCGTAGCGGCTATCGATGCGGTGGTGGCCACCCGCCAGTTCGAGAATTCGATCCCGAATGCTCCGGCGCCGCTGGGTAAGTCGAACAACTTCCCGCGCTCGGTGGCCCGTCTGATCGGTGCGGACCCGGCTCGGGCGGTGCTGGACAAGGTGGGTGGTCAGGGGCCGCAGAAGCTGCTCAGCGAGTTCGCCGCCGAGATCGCGGCCGGCACTGCCGACGTGGTGCTGCTGTGCGGATCGGATGCCACCTCGACGCTGCGTCACTTCGCCAAATCCGACGACAAGCCGGATTTCAGCGAGACCATCGACGGCCAACTCGAAGACCGGGGTCACGGCCTGGATGAGTTCGTCGAGCGCTACACCGTCATCCACGGGCTCACCGGTGCGCCGGTGCAGTACGGCCTGCTGGAGAACGCCCGGCGCGCCCGGCTGGGCCGAAGCACCGCCGACTATCTGCAGGCGATGGGCGAACTGTTCGCGCCGATGACCAAGATCGCCGCGAAGAACCCATTCTCGGCCTCGCCGGTGGAACGCACGGTCGATGAGCTGACCACGATCAGTGACGCGAACCGGATGATCTGCGACCCCTACCCGCGGCTGCTGGTGGCGCGCGATCAGGTCAACCAGGGTGCCGCAGCTTTATTGATGTCGGTGGAGGCCGCCCGGCGCCTGGGCGTGCCCGAAGACCGCTGGGTGTATTTGCACGGCCACGCCGACATGCGTTCCCCGCGCCTGCTGGAACGCTCCGACCTGAGCGCCTATCCCGCCGCCGTGGCCGCCACCACCGAAGCGCTGGCGATGGCCGGCATCGGCTTCGACGACGTCGCGGCAATGGATCTCTACAGCTGCTTCCCGGTGCCGGTGTTCGCCATTTGTGACGCCTTTCACCTGGCCGCCGACGACCCGCGCGGCCTGACCCTGACCGGCGGCTTGCCGTTCTTCGGCGGCGCCGGCAACAACTACTCGATGCACGCCATCGCCGAGGCGGTGGCCGCAGCCCGCAGTGCCCCAGGGCAATTCGCCTTCGTCGGCGCCAACGGCGGCATGATGAGCAAGTATTCGGTCGGCGTGTACTCGGCCGCCCCGGTTCCATGGATGCCGGATCGCAGTGCCGAACGTCAGGCCCAGATCGACGGCGGCGCAGGCGAGGCCGTCACCGAGCATGCCGAGGGCGCGGCGACGATCGAGACCTACAGCGTCCGTTACGACTGGGAGACCCGGACCGGGATCATCATCGGCCGGCTCGACGCCGACGGCAGCCGATTCCTGGCGACCACCGAGGACGACGACCTGGTGGCGCTGTTGTCCGACGGTGAGCCGCTGGGGGTGCCAATCACGGTGCGCGCCTTGGACTACGGCAACCGCTGCTCGTTGCGCTGATTTCTTGCCGAGCAGTCGCGAAAGCCCCCATTTCGGGCCTGGAATGGGGGCTTTCGCGTCTGTTCGCGCTAGGTCAGCCCAACCCCAACTTGCCGGCCAGGCGTTCGACGTAGGCGGCGACTTCGGCTTCGGACTTGTCGGGCAGGCCGAACAGCGTCTCGGTGACACCGAGTTCGGCCCAGTGCGCCAGCTTCTCGGGTACCGGCTTGAAGTCCAGTGCCACGATCTGCGGTGCCCCGTCGCGACCGGCGGCCGCCCAGATGTCCTGCAGCAGCTTGACCGGTGCGTCGATGTCGAAATCCCGCGGCGTGGTGATCCAGCCATCGGCACTGCGGGCGATCCACTTGAAGTTCTTCTCGGTGCCGGCCGCACCCACCAGCACCGGAACGTGGGACTGCACCGGCTTGGGCCAGGCCCAGCTCGGCCCGAAGTTGACGAACTCGCCCTCAAAAGAGGCTTCCTCCTGGGTCCACAGCGCGCGCATCGCCTCCAGGTACTCGCGCAGCATGGTGCGTCGCCGCCCCGGCGGCACCCCGTGATCGGCCAGCTCATCGGTGTTCCAGCCGAACCCGACGCCCAGGCTGACCCGCCCGCCGGAGAGATGATCGAGCGTGGCGATCGATTTGGCCAGCGTGATCGGATCATGCTCGACCGGCAACGCCACCGCGGTGGACAACCGCACCCGCGAGGTCACCGCGCATGCGGTCCCGAGACTCACCCACGGATCCAGCGTGCGCATATACCGGTCATCGGGCAGCGACTCATCCCCGGTCGTGGGATGTGCGGCCTGCCGCTTCACCGGAATGTGGGTGTGCTCGGGGACATAGAAGGTGGTGAAGCCATGATCATCAGCGAGTTTGGCCGCGGCCGCCGGAGCGATACCACGGTCACTGGTGAACAACACAAGCCCGTAATCCATATCGGTGATTAGAACGTGTTCTTGTTAGGCGGGCAAACGGTGGGGTCCTTTCGTGCGCGGCATTGACCCACCGGGTCCGGCCGCCAGTGCGCTAGCGTGGATGATCGAACCGCGCCGCACCTGCCCCCAATGCACAGGAGAGGTCATGACCTACTCGCCCGGCAACCCCGGCTACCCGCCTTCCCAACCGCCAGGCTCCTACGGACCTTCTGGCCCCTCGTTTGCCAAGTCCGGCAGCAGTGATGCCGAGAGCAAGCTGCCGCTGTACCTGCAGATCGCCGTCGTGGTGCTGGGCTTCGGTGTCTACCTGGCCAACTTCGGGCCGATCGTGACCGTCACCGATGGCGAGTACCCGCTGATCCTCGGCGACGCCGGCCACACGGTTCCGCTGGCCTTGCTGGCGGCGCTGCTGGCTGGGGCGGGACTGCTGCCCAAGGCCAAGGTCTACACCGCGGTGGTCGCAGTGATCGCCTCGCTGGGAGCGCTGCTGGCGATCGCGACCATCGCCGACTCCGGCGGCAGTTACACGATCGGCTGGGGCCTGTGGCTGGTGCTGACCTTCAGCATCCTGCAGGCCGCCGCCGCGATCGGGACACTGCTGCTGGAGGCCGGCGTCGTCAGTGCGCCGGCCCCGCGCCCCAAATACGACCCGTATGCGCAGTACGGGCTGCCGCCGGGCGGCAACTACTACGGTCAGCCGGGCCAGCAGGGGTACGGGCATCAGGGCCAGCAGCAGTCGGGATACCCCTCGTACGGCGGCTACCCGTCCGGCGGAGGTTACGGTGCCCAGTCGGGGCCGTCGACCGGCGGATTCAACTCCGGTGCGCAGCAGGCACAGTCGGCGCAGCAGGGCCCGCCCACGCCGCCGACCGGATTCCCCGGCTTCGGGCAGCCGCAGACCGGCGGTTCGGGCAGTTCCTCGACGGGTGGCCAGGGCGATTCCGGATCCGGTCAGGGCCAGAGTTCGACCGGCGGCCAGCAGTCGCAGGGCGGCTCCGCCCCGTCGGGGCCGGCGCAGACCTAACCCGCGCCCGCGCGCCGAGTTGAACGTGCTCGCAGCGTGACACCGGTGTCCGGCGGTAGGCCAGGTTCGAACCCGACTCGTGACCTGGTTCGGGTCGCATTCGGCCCGTCCGTCGTGGCGTTGACCGTCATCGCAGCGGTGACGCTGCTGCAGTTGCTGATCGCCAACAGCGACATGACCGGGGCCTCGGGCGCCATTGCCAGCATGTGGCTGGGCGTGCACCAGGTGCCGATCTCGATCGACGGCCGGGAGCTGGGCGTGCTGCCGCTGCTCCCGGTGCTGTTGATGGTCGCCGGAACCGCGCGGACCACCGCGCAGGCCACCTCGGCGGGCGCCTCCTGGTTCGTCGTCCGCTGGATCGTGGCGTCGGCGCTGGGCGGCCCGCTGCTGATCGCGGCGGTCTCGCTGGCGATCATCCACGACGCGGCCTCGGTGATCACCGAACTGCAGACCCCGCACGCCCTGAGCGCCTTCGCGCACGTACTGGTGGTGCATGCGATCGGCGCGGCGATCGGGGTGGGCCTGCGGATGGGCCCGCGGGTGCTGGCGGAGACGCCGCTGCCGGGCTGGCTGGGCGACTCGCTGCGGGCCGCGGTCACCGGCATGCTGGCCCTGTTCGGGCTGGCCGGCGCGGTGACGACGGCCTCGCTGGTCCTGCACTGGGGAACCATGCACGAGTTGTACGCGATCACCGATTCGTTGTTCGGCCAGCTCAGCCTCACCCTGCTGGCGGTGCTGTACGTGCCCAACGTGCTCGTCGGCGCGACCGCGATAGCGGTCGGATCGAGCGCGCAGATCGGCCCGGCGCTGTTCAGCGCGTTCACCGTGCTGGGCGGCGACATCCCGGCGCTGCCCGTCCTGGCCGCGGCGCCCACTCCGCCCCTAGGCCCGGCGTGGGTGGCCCTGCTGATCATCGGCGCCGCGTCGGGTGTGGCCGTCGGCCAGCAGTGCGCGCGCCGCCCGCTGCCCCTGCTTCCCGCGCTGGCCAAGGTGCTGACCGCGGCGTTCATCGCGGCATTGACGATGGCCCTATTGGGTTTCGCCGGCGGTGGGCGGCTGGGCAACTTCGGTGAGGTCGGGGTGGATCAGCTCACCTTCGGCCCCGCGGTGTTCAGCTGGTTCGCCGCCATCGGTGCGCTGACGGTCGTGATGATCGGCGGTGTCGGGCGCGCAGCGGTCAGGACACGGCCGATGTTGCCGCCCGCGGCGCCCCGGCAGCCGGAACCGCAGCCCGAACCGGTTCCGGTGCAGGACGAGGTGGTCGATCCGCACGAACCCGGGCAGCTCTTCGAGCCCGACGAACTCTTCGAACCCGGAGAGGTCATCGAGGGCGGTGAGCTGAGCTGGACGGCCGAACCCGAGCCGCCGCGGGAGTCCCAACCGCGGGTGTTCGAGTCGCACGCTCCGACCGAGCCGCCCGGACCGCTGGAAGACCCCGAAGACCTGATGTTCACCGACGACGACGGGTTCGACCGGCCCGGATAGCTCCCCGTTGCCGGAGGCAAATCAAGGACTTCTGTCCCTTATATTCCGGTCGGCGTCCTGGTCGCATAAAGGCATGACCCGTCTCGTCAGCACGGACGCCGCCAAGCCCGGGGTCGGAAACCTGCACCGGCTGGCCGGCATGCGCGCCGAAAAGCTCACCAAGCTGGTCCTGCCGCCCGGACACGAACCGATCCTCGACATCATGGCGATGATCTGGCTCGACGGCGTGCAGGCCGGGCTCCAGCTGGACGGGGAGCCCACGTCGATCGGGTTGTCGACCCCGCTGGCCGAGGCGTTGTATCAGCGGTTGGAAGACGCCGAACTCTGCAGCGAATACGACGAGTTCCCGGAGCTGGACGATCGCGACTTCCAGAATCTGGCGTGTGATCGAGTGGAGAAGATCAGCCGGGGCATCCATCCGGTCGGCCACCCCGATGTGATCTGGGACAAGGTCGAAATCTGGACAGACGGCGTGGCCGCAGCACTGCGAATCACCCGGGAAGAAGCGCAGCAACAGGCCGGATAGCCCGGCCGTTCGGGGCGGTAGGCTCTTGCTTCGTGCAACCGATCCACGTGGCCCCCCGCGTCCCGGCCCGGCTGGTGGTGCTGGCGTCGGGGACCGGATCATTGCTCGAGTCGCTGCTGGCCGCGGCGGTGGGCGACTACCCCGCGCGGGTGGTGGCCGTCGGTACCGATCGGGATTGCCGGGCGGTCCAGATCGCCGCCTCAGCAGACCTGCCGGTGTTCACCGTGCGGCTGGCTGACTACCCCAACCGCGCGGCCTGGGATGCGGCGCTGACCGAGGCCACCGCGGCCCACAACCCTGATCTGGTGGTCTCGGCCGGGTTCATGAAAATCCTGGGGTCGGAGTTTCTCACCCGGTTTCTGGGCCGCACCGTCAACACCCACCCGGCGCTGCTGCCCGCCTTCCCGGGTGCGCACGCCGTACCCGAGGCGCTGGCCTATGGAGTGAAGGTCACCGGCTGCACCGTGCACCTGGTCGACGCCGGAACCGACACCGGCCCGGTGCTGGCCCAGGAACCGGTCGCCGTGCTCGACGACGACGACGAAGACACCCTGCACGAACGGATCAAGACAGTGGAGCGCAAGCTCCTGGTGGACGTGCTGGCCGCGTTGGCGACCGGCGGCGTGACCTGGACCGGACGAAAGGCAACCATAGGATGACCGACGGCAAGCGACCGATTCGGCGGGCGTTGATCAGCGTCTACGACAAGACCGGCCTGGTTGATCTGGCCACCGGTCTGCATGCCGCCGGCGTGGATATCGTCTCCACCGGGTCCACGGCGAAATCGATTGCCGCCAAAGGTATTCCGGTGACACCGGTGGAGCAGCTGACCGGCTTCCCGGAGGTGCTCGACGGCCGGGTCAAGACGTTGCACCCGCGGGTGCATGCCGGGCTGCTGGCAGATCTGCGTAAGCCCGAGCATGCCGAGGCGCTGAGCGAACTGGACATCGCTCCGTTCGAGCTGGTGGTGGTCAACCTGTACCCGTTCAGCGAGACGGTGGACTCCGGTGCCGCCATCGATGAGTGCGTCGAGCAGATCGACATCGGTGGGCCGTCGATGATCCGGGCGGCCGCCAAGAACCATCCCAGCGTCGCCGTGGTGGTCGACCCGCTCGGCTACGAGGGTGTGCTGGCCGCGGTCAACGCCGGCGGGTTCACCCTCGATGAGCGGAAACGTCTGGCGGCACTGGCATTCCGGCACACCGCCGAATACGACGTGGCAGTCGCGGGGTGGATGTCGTCGACGCTGGCGCCTGAGGAGTCGCGTCAGGCGATGCCGGAGTGGGTCGGTCGCACCTACCGCCGGGCGGCGCAGCTGCGCTACGGCGAGAACCCGCACCAGCAGGCCGCTCTCTACTGCGATGCCGCCGCCTGGCCGGGCTTGGCTCAGGCTGACCAGCTGCACGGAAAAGAGATGTCCTACAACAACTTCACCGATGCGGATGCGGCCTGGCGGGCGGCCTTCGATCACGAAGAGATCTGCGTGGCGATCATCAAACACGCCAATCCGTGCGGCATCGCGGTCTCGTCGACCTCGGTTGCCGATGCCCACCGCAAGGCCCACGAGTGCGATCCGCTGAGCGCCTTCGGCGGGGTGATCGCGGCGAACACCGAGGTCAGCGTCGAGATGGCGGAGTTCGTCAGCGCCATCTTCACCGAGGTGATCGTCGCGCCGGCCTACGAGCCCGGTGCCGTCGAGATCCTGGCCCGCAAGAAGAACATCCGGGTGCTGGTGGCTTCCGAGCCGCTGCGGGGGGGCACCGAGTGGCGCCAGGTCAGCGGCGGGCTGCTGATGCAGAGCCGCGACGGCCTCGACGCGCCGGGCGACGACCCGGCGAACTGGACGCTGGCCACCGGGTCGGCGGCCGATCCCGCCACGCTGGCCGACCTGGCATTCGCCTGGCGCGCCTGCCGCGCAGTCAAGTCGAACGCGATCGTTGTGGCGGCCGACGGCGCCACCGTCGGCGTGGGAATGGGCCAGGTCAACCGGGTTGATGCGGCCCGGCTGGCGGTGGAGCGCGGCGGTGAGCGGGTGGCCGGCGCGGTGGCGGCCTCCGATGCGTTCTTCCCGTTCCCCGACGGCCTGCAGACCCTGACCGCGGCCGGGGTGAAGGCGATCGTGCACCCGGGCGGTTCGGTGCGCGACGACGAGGTGACGGCGGCGGCCGCCGAGGCCGGCATCACGCTGTACCTGACCGGGGCTCGGCACTTCGCACACTGAACTATGGGCTGATAGATGTGTTCGGGGGAGGATCATGACGATGAGGGCAATTGGACTTGTCATGGGGCTGGGCATCGCCGCTGCCACGCTGGCGGCTCGCTCTGCCGCGAACGCCTACCCCGGCGACCCGATGGGCACAAACTGTGAATCGAACGCGCTCGGGGCGCTGTACTGCGACGGTCCGGTGCAGCCGGACGGGTCGTGGACCCGCTGCGTAGACGTTTCCGCGCAACCCGTCTACGGCGGCCCCGATGGGGGATGGAACGGATGGACGATGCCAGCGCATCAGTGCTACCACTACGACCCAGCGCAGCCTCCTTTCAAACTTGGTCAGCCGGACCATCACATCGGCGATGGGCTCTGAGCTGCGCTCCGATCTCGATGGACGCGGGCACGCACTGACCCCTTGACAAAAAGATTGCAGGCGCTCACTATCTAACTCACTGCCTTAAGTGAGGAGTGCCGTCGTGACCTACGACCTGATCATTCGCAACGGCCTGTGGTTCGACGGCCTGGGCAACGCCCCGCAGGTCCGCACCCTGGGCATCCGCGACGGCGTCGTCGCCGACATCGTCACGGCGGAGCTCGACGACACGGACTGCCCGGACGTCATCGATGCCGCCGGCAAATGGGTGGTGCCCGGCTTCATCGACGTGCACACCCACTACGACGCCGAGGTGCTGCTGGACCCGGGGCTACGCGAATCGGTGCGCCATGGCGTCACCACGGTGCTGCTGGGCAACTGCTCGCTGTCGACGGTGTACGCCGAATCCGAGGACGCCGCCGACCTGTTCAGCCGGGTCGAGGCGGTCCCGCGCAAATTCGTGCTGGAGGCGTTGCAGTCCAAGAAGACCTGGTCCACCCCTGCCGAGTACGTGCACGCCCTCGAGGAGTTGCCGCTCGGGCCCAACATCAGCTCCATGCTCGGCCACTCGGACCTGCGGACCGCGGTACTCGGCCTGGACCGCGCCACCACCGACGGCATCGTCCCGTCCGACGCCGAGCTGGAGAAGATGGCCGAGCTGCTCGATGCGGGCCTCGATGCCGGACTGCTGGGCATGTCCGGGATGGACGCCCCCATCGACAAGCTCGACGGCGACAGGTTCCGGTCCCGGGCGCTGCCGTCAACGTTCGCCACCTGGCGGGAGCGTCGGCGGTTGATCAAGGTGCTGCGCAAGCGCGGCCGGATGCTGCAGAGCGCGCCCGACGTCCGAAACCCGTTGACGGCGTTGAACTTCTTCCTGACCAGCAGCGGCATATTCGGCCGGCGGCGCGGGGTTCGGATGAGCCTGCTGGTCTCTGCGGACGCCAAGTCGGCGCCGGGCGCGGTCCGGGTCTTCGGCCCCGGTGCTCGGCTGCTCAACGCCGTGCTCGGCTCCAGCGTGCGGTTCCAGCACCTGCCGGTGCCGTTCGAGTTGTACTCCGATGGAATCGATCTGCCGGTGTTCGAGGAGTTCGGCGCGGGAACCGCCGCCCTGCATCTGCGCGACCAGCTGGAACGCAACGCGCTGCTGGCCGACACCGAGTACCGGCGCCGGTTTCGCAAGGCCTTCGACCGCAAAAAGCTGGGCCCGTCCTTGTGGCACCGCGACTTCCACGACGCGGTGATCGTCGAATGTCCGGATGTCGGCCTGATCGGCAAGAGCTTCGGGCAGATCGCCGAAGAGCGCGGGCTACACCCGCTGGACGCGTTCCTCGATGTGTTGGTCGAGAACGGCGAACGCAACGTGCGCTGGACCACGATCGTCGCCAACCACCGGCCCAAGCAGCTGGACAAGCTGGCCAACGAACCGGTGATCCACATGGGGTTCTCCGACGCCGGAGCGCACCTGCGCAACATGGCCTTCTACAACTTCTCGCTGCGCCTGCTCAAGCGCGTCCGCGACGCCGAGGCGGCCGGGCAACCATTCATGAGCATCGAACGGGCGGTCTACCGGCTGACGTCCGAAGTCGCCGACTGGTTCGGTTTCGACGCCGGCACGCTGCGTCAAGGCGACCGAGCGGACTTCGTGGTGATCGACCCGGCAGGTCTGACCGACGCCGTGGACGGCTACCACGAAGAGAAGGTGCCGTTCTACGGCGGGCTTTCCCGGATGGTCAACCGCAACGACGACGCGGTGGTGGCGACCGGGGTGGGCGGCACGGTGGTGTTCCGCAACGGGCAGTTCCGCGACGGCTACGGCACGACGGCGAAGTCCGGACGCTTCCTGCGCGCCGGATCGCGTGCGCTGCAACCGGTGTAGATCATGGCGCGAACCCAGCAGGAACGCCGTGCGGCCACGGTCGCCGCGCTACTCGACGCCAGCATCGCCACCATCGCCGAGATCGGCTACGCCCGGGCATCGGCCAAGGTGATCGCCAAGCGGGCGAACGTCTCCGACGGAGCGTTGTTCCGCCACTTCGAGACCATGGGCGACTTCATGGCCGCCACCGCGCAGGAAGTCCTGCGCCGTCAACTGGAGCGGTTCGGCAAGCAGGTCGCCGAGATCCCGGCGGAGGTGCCGGCGCTGGAAGCGGTGCTGACGGTGCTGCGCGACCTGACCGCCAACTCAACCAACGCGGTGGTCTACGAACTGTTGATCGCCGCGCGCACCGACGACAAGCTGCGAGCCTCGCTGTCTGATGTCCTGGCCGAATACAGTGCCAAGATCTGCGAGGCCGCGCGGGTACTGCCCGGGGCGGAAGCGTTTCCGCCGGAACTCTTTCCGAACCTGGTGGCGCTACTCACCAACACCTTTGACGGCGCCGCGATCGTGCGCGCCGTTCTGCCGCAGCCGGAGATCGAGGCGAATCGGATTCCGCTGCTGCTGAAGCTGCTAGATGGCGGTATCTGAGCGCTTAGAGTCGACGTTCGGCGGCGCGGCAGGCATCACGTGGTCGACGAAGTGCGCGATCTCGGCGACCGCACGGCGCGCGTCCGGGTTGAAGTCGAAGGTCAGCTGGAACATGTGCAAGGCGCGGTCCCAGACCTGAACCCAGTTCGGCACCCCTGCGGCGGTGAGCTTGTCGGCCAGCACGAAGGTGTCGTTGCGCAGCATCTCATTGTTGGCGACCTGCAGCAGGAACGGCCCCAGGCCGCGCAGCTCCGACTCGGGGGGCATCACCGGCAGCTCGCGGGTGCCGTTCACGGTGGCGAACACCCGGTAGATGAACATGAACGCCATGAGCGGGAAGAACGGATCGCGGTGGGAACGCGCGGCCTGGCGTTTGATCTCCATGTCCGACGACGTCAGCGCCGACATCAACACCTGACCGGCGGGCACCGGAAGTCCGGCATCACGCGCCGTCAGCGCGGTGGTCACTGCCATCAGCCCACCGGCCGAATCACCCGCCATCACAATGCGATCCGCGCTGTACCCGGCGTCCAACACATGCTGATATGCGCACATGCCGTCGGAGATGGCCTCGTCGACGCCGGCCAGTGGCGCCAGGCGGTAACCGACATTGAACACCTTCGCGCCGGTGGCTTCCGAGAGCTTGCTGGCAAAGCGACGGTGCGAATTGAGGCCCAACGTCACCAGCGCCGAACCGTGGAAGTAGACGATCACCCGGTCGGAGCCGCGGGCGGCAGGGGCCACCACCCACTCCGCCGGACAGTCGGTCAGCCGCTCTTTGGCCACCTCGGTGCCCGGCAACGCCCGGATGTAGCGCATCGGCAGGTCGATGAGGTCCAGGCGCGCCCGCTGCAGTGCGGCGGGCCAGAAACGGTTGACGATCATGCCGATGATCGTCAGCACGGCGATCGAAGTGCGCAGGAAGATCGCCGCGCCCACCGCCAGCAGCCGGGCCTGCCAGGAGGCCGGACCGAAATACGCCTGCGCCGGTCGATCGCGCCATTCCGGGGAGTTCACAGTACCCAGGGTATCGGGTATCTACCGGTCGGATGAAGTGGGACGCCGTGACGGACTACCGCGCCCGCCGTAGTTTGGAGTGGTGACCGCGCTGAACACCCCGCACGATCTGCCCACCACCCTCGGCGAGCTGCGAGCCGCCGGCCACCGGGAAAGGGGGGTCAAGCAGGAGATCGCCGAGAACCTGCTGGCCCGCCTCGCCGACGGTGAGGACCAGGCCACCCTGTGGCCCGGCATCTTCGGTTTCGAGGACACCGTGATACCGCAGCTGGAGCGGGCGCTGATCGCCGGCCATGACATCGTGCTGCTCGGCGAGCGCGGCCAGGGCAAGACCCGGCTGCTGCGGGCGTTGACCGGGCTGCTCGACGAGTGGACGCCGGTGATCGCCGGCGCCGAGCTCGGTGAGCACCCCTATTCGCCGATCACTCCCGAGTCGATTCGGCGGGCCGCCGAGCTCGGCGACAACCTGCCGGTGGCCTGGCGGCACCGCAGCGAGCGCTACACCGAGAAACTCGCCACCCCCGACACCTCGGTGGCCGACCTGGTCGGCGACATCGACCCGATCAAGGTCGCCGAGGGCCGCAGCCTGGGCGACCCCGAGACCATGGCCTACGGCCTGGTCCCGCGCGCGCATCGCGGCGTCGTCGCCGTCAATGAACTGCCCGACCTGGCCGAGCGCATCCAGGTGGCGATGCTCAACGTGATGGAGGAGCGCGATATCCAGGTGCGCGGCTACACGCTGCGGCTGCCGCTGGACGTACTGGTGGTGGCCAGCGCCAACCCGGAGGATTACACCAACCGCGGCCGCATCATCACCCCGCTCAAGGACCGGTTCGGCGCGGAGATCCGCACCCACTATCCGCTGGAACTCGACGCGGAGATCGCCGTGATCGCCCAGGAGGCCCATCTGGGTGCGCAGGTGCCCGACTACCTGCTGGGGGTGCTGGCCCGGTTCGCCCGCTACCTGCGCGAGTCGCGGTCGGTGGATCAGCGCTCCGGTGTCTCGGCGCGGTTCGCGATCGCGGCCGCGGAGACGGTGGCGGCCTCGGCTCGGCACCGCGGCGCGGTGCTGGGCGAGACCGATCCGGTGGCCCGGGTGGTCGATCTGGGCACCATCGTCGACGTGCTGCGCGGCAAGCTGGAATTCGAATCCGGCGAAGAGGGCCGTGAACAGGCGGTGCTGGAACACCTGCTGCGGCGGGCCACCGCCGACACCGCATCGCGGGTGCTGGGCGGGATCGACGTCGGGCCGCTGGTGTCGGCGGTTGAGCAGGGCGCGGCGGTGACCACCGGGGAGCGGGTGTCGGCCAAAGCGGTGCTGACGGCGCTGCCGGATCTGCCGGTCATCGACGCCGTCGCGCAACGCCTGGGTGCGGAATCTGAGGGCGAACGCGCTGCGGCGCTCGAATTGGCCTTGGAAGCACTGTATTTGGCCAAGCGCATCGACAAGACCACCGATGAGGGCGAAACCGTCTATGGCTAGAAGTCACGGCTCGCGGTATTCGGCCTACACCGGTGGGCCGGATCCGCTAGCGCCGCCAGTCGACCTGGCCGAGGCGCTGGAGGAGATCGGTCGCGACGTGATGGAGGGGACGTCGCCGCGCCGGGCCCTGCAGGAGTTGCTACGCCGCGGCACCAAGACCATGACCGGAGCGGACCGGTTGGCCGCCGAGGCGCACCGGCGTCGCCGGGAACTGTTGCGCCGCAACAATTTGGACGGCACGCTGGCCGAGGTCAAGAAGCTGCTCGACGAGGCGGTGCTGGCGGAACGCAAAGAGTTGGCCCGCGCGCTCGACGACGACGCCCGGTTCGCCGAGATGCAGATCGAGGCGTTGTCGCCGTCACCGGCCAAGGCGGTGCAGGAGCTGGCGGACTACAACTGGCGCAGCGCCGAAGCCCGGGAGTCCTACGAGAAGATCAAGGACCTGCTCGGCCGCGAGATGCTCGACCAGCGCTTCGCCGGCATGAAGCAGGCGCTGGAGGGCGCCACCGACGAAGACCGGCAACGGGTCAGCGACATGCTCGACGACCTTAACGATCTGTTGGACAAGCATGCCCAGGGAGAAGACACTGACGATGATTTCCGGCAGTTCATGGATAAGCACGGCGAGTTCTTCCCGGAGAACCCGCGCAATGTCGAGGAGTTGCTCGACTCGCTGGCCAAGCGGGCCGCCGCTGCGCAGCGCTTCCGCAACAGCTTGAGCGCCGAACAGCGTGCCGAGCTGGATGCGTTGGCAGAGCAGGCATTCGGTTCGCCCGCGCTGCAGCAGGCGCTGGGCCGCCTGGACGCGCACCTGCAGGCGGCCCGGCCGGGGGAGGACTGGACCGGCTCGGCGGAGTTCTCCGGCAACAACCCGCTCGGGATGGGCGAAGGCGCCCAGGCCTTGAGTGACATCGCCGAACTCGAGCAGCTGGGCGAGCAGCTGTCGCAGGCCTACCCCGGTGCCAGCATGGACGACGTCGACCTGGACGCGCTGGCCCGCCAGCTCGGCGACCGGGCCGCCATCGATGCGAAGACCCTCGCCGAGCTGGAACGCGCACTGCTCAACCAGGGGTTTCTGGACCGCAGCTCCGACGGGCAGTGGCGGCTATCGCCCAAGGCGATGCGCCGGCTCGGCGAGACGGCGCTGCGCGATGTGGTGCGCCAACTTTCGGGGCGCCGCGGCGAACGCGACCACCGTCGGGCCGGCGCGGCCGGCGAACTGACCGGGGCGACGCGGCCCTGGCAGTTCGGCGACACCGAACCGTGGAACGTCACCCGCACCCTGACCAACGCGGTGCTGCGGCAAGTCGCCGAACCGGGCACCCCCGCCACCCGCGGCCGGCTGTCGATCAGCGTCGACGACGTCGAGGTGTCGGAGACCGAGACCCGCACCCAATCCGCCGTCGCACTGTTGGTGGACACTTCGTTCTCGATGGTGATGGACAACCGCTGGCTGCCGATGAAACGCACCGCGCTGGCGTTGAACCATCTGATCAGCACCCGGTTTCGCTCGGATGCGTTGCAGATCATCGCTTTTGGGCGCTACGCCCGCACCGTCACCGCCGCCGAGCTGACCGGGTTGGAAGGCGTCTACGAGCAGGGCACCAACCTGCATCATGCGCTGGCCCTGGCCGGCCGGCATCTGCGCCGGCATCCCAACGCCCAGCCGGTGGTGCTGGTGGTCACCGACGGGGAACCGACCGCCCACCTGGAGGATTTCGACGGCGCCGGCACCCAGGGCCCATCGGTGTTCTTCGATTACCCGCCGCACCCGCGGACCATTGCCCACACCGTCAAGGGGTTCGATGACGTGGCCCGGCTCGGCGCACAGGTGACGATCTTCCGGCTCGGCGACGACCCCGGGCTGGCCCGGTTCATCGACCAGGTGGCGCGCCGGGTCGCGGGCCGGGTCGTGGTGCCCGAACTCGACGGCCTGGGCGCCGCGGTGGTCGGGGACTACCTCAGATCGCGACGCCGCTGATCCTTATCGGGACAGCAGCCGCTGCTTCTGTTCGGCGAACTCCGCTTCGGTCAGATAGCCGGCGTCGTGGAGTTGACCGAGTTCGCGGATTCCGGCCGCCAGTTCGATGACCGAGATCGCCGGCGATTGCGCGGCCGGCGCCGCAGCTTGCGCGGGTGCCTCCGAAGACTGCGCCGGCGATTTGGACTCGGCAGCCGGCGTCGGCGTGCCCTGCTGGCCGCGGTTCTGATTGACGGCGCCGGCCAGCGCACTGCCCCCCATGCCTGCCAGGGCCATCTGGCCGAACGCCGTTCCCAGCCCGGCCGGCGAGGGGCCGGCGGCACTGCTGAGCGGCGTCGAGAAACTGGCGTGGCGGATCTCCGGGGCTGCCTCAACCCAATTCGGCGGCACCGACAGCGCGCCGAGCGGGAAGGACTGACCGACTTTCACCGACTCGTGCGGCACCCGAAGGTTCTCGGTCGACGGCACCTGCGTCTCCGCTCCCAACTGGCTCAGGGCATCCAGAATGTTGATCTGGCCCCCGTGCAGCAGATCCTGGGTGTCGAAGATCTCGCGGGAGTCCATCTCCGCAAAGTACATTGCGGCGCCGGCCAGATAGACACCGACGATCGAGAGCGGCAGGGCGATGCCGATGCCCACCTCGTCGGCCGCAACGCCCAGCCACTCGAAGAACCCGGTCGGTATATCGGCCTGCGCCGGCAGGACCGACAACGGCGACGCGGCTTCCGACGAACCCGGCGCCGACGACAACCCGGAGGGCAGCTGCGACGGCAGGCTCTGTGCCATGTTGCCCGCGGAGTTGGCTCCGGCCGCCCCGGTGGCATCCTGGCCCAGCGGCCCGGCCGGGTTCGCGGTCTGTGGCGGCTGCTGGAACGGCTCCAATGCGGTGGCGCTCTTCGACAACGACGCGTAGCCGTACATGGCTGTCGCGTCCTGGGCCCACATTTCGGCGTATTGGGCTTCGTTGGCCGCGATCGCTGCCGCGTTCTGGCCCAAGATGTTGGTGGCCAGCAGCGTCATCAACGCCGCCCGGTTGGCCGCGATCACCGGCGGGGGCACCACCGTGGCGAATGTCGCTTCGTAGGCGGCTACGGCCGCCTTGACCTGCATGCCGGTCTTCTCCGCCTGGGCGGAGGTGGCGTTCAACCACGACACGAACGGGGTGATCGAGGTCGCCATCGCTGTCGACGAGGGCCCCAACCATGGCCCGCTCGTCAGCTCGGAAACCACCGACGCATAAGCGGTCGCCGCCAGATGAAGTTCGGCGGCGAGCCCGTCCCAGGCCGTGGCAGCCGAAATCATCGGACCCGGGCCGGCGCCGGTGTACATCATGCCGGAGATGACTTCCGGTGGTAACGCCGCGAAATCCATGTCTCAACCCCAGACGGCCTGCGGCACCGCGACCACGCTATTACCGGTGGCCGGTGGGTGCGCGCCGGTAATGCGGTTCATTGCAGGTGCATCCCTCCGGGTCTGGTTCGCTTGAGTTATCTGGGTTACTGTCGGTCTGATCTTGCGATCACTTCGCCCACCGCTTCTCTCGCGCACTCGCCACCCCGGGGTGGCATACGCGCCGTCAACGCTGACGCTGCGTGGGCGTAATTCCATTCTCCGAGCGGGAACCGCTCGCTCGCTATGGTGTTTGACCCCCATTCGAGGGCCGCTGCGACCCGTATGGACAAGCACGCGATGCGAAGACGATGGTGGGGGGTATGCACCGTTGGACAGCGGTCGCCGACAGGTTTCGGCGGCGAGCGCGAGCCCCTGCGCGTGGGCTTTTTCGCCGGGTCGTGCTGATCAACGGTCTGGTCTTCACCTTCGGCACGCTAGTGCTCGCCATGTCGCCGGCAACCGTTTCGGGCCCCGTTCGCGCGACCGAGATCCCGGTGCTGGCGGTAGGACTGGCGGTCGTGGTGGGGGCCAACGCACTGTTATTGCGGTCGAGTCTGGCGCCGTTGGAGCGGCTCGCCGCGGTGATGCGCCGAGTCGATCCGCGCCATCTCAGTGACCGGGCGGATGACCCCGGCGACGGCGACCTGCACCACCTCATCGAATCCTTCAACGGCATGCTGGACCGGCTCGAAACCGAGCGGGCCTCCTCGAGTGCGTTGGCGCTGAATGTGCAGGAGAACGAGCGGCAGCGCATCGCCCGGGAGTTGCACGACCAAATCGGCCAGACCCTCACCGTCGCTCTGCTCACCCTCAAGCGGGCGGCCGACGCCGCCCCCGCGGAGATCCGCGACGACCTCGGGGACGCCCAGGAAATCGTGCGCGCCAGCCTCGACGAGGTGCGCAGCATCGCCCGTCGGCTGCGCCCGGACGCGCTGGAAGACCTCGGCCTGCGCAGCGCCCTGCAGGCACTGTGCAACCAGTTCACCCAGGCGACCGGAATCGACGTCGTCAAGCAGATCGCCCCGCAAGCCGACCAGCTGACCCCGGACCTGAGCCTGGTCTGCTATCGCATCGCCCAGGAGAGCCTGACCAACATTGCCCGCCATTCCGGAGCGCAGAAGGCCTGGCTGGACCTGCACGTTAACGCCGCCGGAGAGCTCACGTTGCGCATCGCCGACAACGGCAAGGGCGGGATCAGCGTTGAAGGTGCCGGAATCACCGGCATGCGCGAACGGGCCCTGCTGGTGCATGCCGCCTTGACGATCACCTCCCCGAGCAACGAGGGAACCGAAGTCCGGCTGGTGGTGCCGGCCGGACCGAGTGCGGCGGGCCGGTGATGGCGATGCAGCCGGCGCGCATCATGCTCGCCGACGACCACGCCCTGGTGCGCAGTGGGCTGCGGATGATTCTGGATGCCGAGCCGGATCTGTGCGTGGTGGCCGAGGCGGCGGACGGGTCAGAGGCGCTCGCGGCCCTGCAGAACACCCCGGTCGATCTGGCCATCCTCGACATCGCGATGCCGCGGATGACCGGACTGCAGGCCGCCCGGGAGATCAACCGCAGCCATCCCCATGTGCGGGTGCTGATGCTGTCGATGCACGACAATGAGCAGTACTTCTTCGAAGCCCTCAAAGCGGGCGCATCCGGCTACGTGCTGAAATCCGTAGCGGACCGCGACTTGCTCGAGGCCTGCCGGGCGACGATGCGCGGCGAGCCGTTTCTGTACGCGGGCGCGGTGACCGCGCTGATCCGGGACTACCTGCACCGCACCCGGCAAGGGGAGGACTTGCCGGAGAACATCTTGACCCCGCGCGAAGAGGAAGTGCTGAAGCTGATCGCCGAAGGCTTCTCGGCGCGCGAGATCGCCAAGACACTGGGCATCAGCGCCAAGACGGTCGACCGTCACCGGACGAACACCCTGCAGAAGCTCGGTCTTCGCGACCGCCTGGCGCTCACCCGGTACGCGATCAGAGCTGGCCTGATCGAGGCCTAGCGGCGTTTCCAAGCGCGGCGGAGCCGGCGCAGCGGAACGCAGCCATGAGTCGTGATGAGGGTTCGACCCCCCACCGAATGGGAGTTGTATTCCATGGCGCTCGGCCGGTTCTTTGCGAAAACTGGATTTAGTTGCGGTGGGGGATTCGGTACACGTTTGAGCAGCGCTCGATGTGGCTGTCGTTGTCGCGACCGTATTATGGTGCTGTCCGGCGCCGCCCCTATGTCAGATATGTTGTACCAGAACTGATTCCATGGCCTGGATCAATTCGTTTTGTGGAGCGTGATGCTAGCGATACTGCTTGCCCATACCGTCGGCGCGGCCGCCGCACCCTGGCTGGTCCGCAGGTGGGGCCGGGCGGCGTTCTATCCCCTGGGCTTGATTCCGCTGGTATCGCTGGTGTGGGTGGTGCTGAACTGGCCGTCCGGCCCTGACGACAATCGTCGAACGACGGTGTCGTGGGTGCCCGGGTTGTCGATGGACATCGACCTGCGCTTCGACTCGCTGGCGGCGATCATGTGTGCCTTGGCAATGGGGATCGGCGCCCTGGTGCTGTTCTACTGCGCCGGGTACTTCCGTCCCGTCAGCCCCCACACCGATCTCGATCCGCGGCTGCCCAGCTTCGCCGCGAAGATGATCGGATTCGCCGGCTCCATGTTCGGACTGATGGTCGCCGACAACATGCTGGTGCTGTACGTGTTCTGGGAACTGACCACGGTGTTGTCGTTCCTGCTGATCGGTCACTACGCCGAACGTGCCGTGAATCGCCGCGCCGCCATTCAGGCGTTGGTGGTGACCACCGCGGGCGGCCTGGCGATGCTGGTCGGCATCATCACGCTGGGCAACACCGCCGGTACCTACCTGCTCTCGGAGTTGGTGGCGAGTCCGCCGTCCGGCACGGTGGTCACCGTCGGTGTGCTGCTGGTCCTGGTCGGCGCACTGAGCAAGTCCGCGATCATGCCGCTGCACTTCTGGCTGCCGGGCGCGATGGCGGCGCCGACACCGGTCAGCGCCTATCTGCACGCCGCGGCGATGGTCAAGGCCGGCGTCTACCTGGTGGCGCGGTTGACACCGGGGTTCGCCGACTCACCGGGATGGCGCCCCACCGTGGTGGTCCTGGGCCTGGCCACCGCCCTGCTGGCGGGCTGGCGTGCGATTCGCGAGTACGACTTGAAGCTGGTGCTGGCGTACAGCACGGTCAGCCAGCTGGGGCTGATGATCGTGTTGGTCGGCGCCGGCGGAAACGATCTGATGCTGGCCGGCCTGACCGCGATGTGTGCGCATGCGGCCGCCAAGGCGGCCCTGTTCATGGTGGTGGGGATCATCGACCACGCCACCGGCACCCGTGATCTACGCGAGTTGGCCGGCTTGGGGCGCCGCAGTCCGGGACTGTTCCTGGTCGCCGCGGCGGCCGCCGCCAGCATGGCCGGGGTGCCGCCGTTTGTGGGATTCATCGCCAAGGAGACCATCTTCGGAACCGAGGCCCAGGCGCCGACCCTGGGCGCCTCCATTCCCTACGTGCTGGGTGCGGCTGTGCTCGCCTCGACGTTCACCGTGATCTACAGCGCGCGGTTCGTATGGGGCGGTTTCGCCGGGAAGGGCCGGTCCGAGCCCAGCGACCATGTCGCCAAACTGCACCCGCCGACCGTCGCGTTCATGGCGGCGCCGGCGGTGCTGGCCGTCACGAGCCTGGTTTTCGGGCTGTGGCCGCTGGGGCTCGACTCCGTGCTGCACCGGTACTCCGACACCGTGCCCGACGGCGTGGACTACCACCTGGCGCTGTGGCACGGTCCGGGGCTCCCGGTATTCCTGTCGGCGACGGTGCTGGTCGTCGGCGCCGGCATCTTCCTCGGGCGCGGCGCACTGCAACTGTCCCGGTTGCGCCGGCTGCCGCTTGGCAAGGCCGATGAACACTACGACGAGTTCCTCCGGCTGCTCGACGTGGCTGCGGTCCGGTTGACCGCCGTCACCCAGCGCGGCTCACTCCCGTTCAACCAGGCGGTGATCTTCACGACGCTGATCCTGCTGCCGCTGGGCGCGCTCATGCTGGGTGCTCGTGACCGAGTCGATCTACAACTGTGGGATACGCCGCTGCAGCTCACCCTCGCAGTGCTGGTGGTCGCCGGCGGGGTCGGCGCCACGCGGGCTCGCAACCGGTTGTCCGCGGTACTGATGGTCGGTGTGACCGGGTACGGCTGCGCCGTGGCGTTCGCGTTCCACGGGGCGCCCGACCTGGCGTTGACCCAGTTGCTCGTCGAGACCGTGACCCTGGTGATCTTCGTGTTGGTGCTGCGTACGCTGCCCGCGGAGACAGCGCGCCCCACGATGGCGACGAACCGGCTACCGCGGGCGGTGTTGGCCATCGCGGTCGGCGTCAGCGTCGCTGTGTTCGGGGCCTTCGCGATGGCGGCCCGTACCGGTCAGGTTGTCGCCGACCTGTTGCCGGAGGCGGCTTATCTTCGCGGGTATGGCGCCAACACGGTCAACGTGATCCTGGTCGATATCCGGGCCTGGGACACCCTCGGAGAGATCTCGGTGTTGCTGGTGGCCGCGACCGGGGTGGCCTCGATGGTGTTCCGGACCCGCCGATTCGGCCGTGCGCCACGGACCGCGGATGCCGACGCATATCTCAAAGACCAGGGTGCCGCCACGCCCTACAGCCCCGCGATCGGGTCCACCACCTGGCTGCGCGGCAGCGACTACTACGACCCCAACCAGCGATCGCTGGTGTTGGAGGTCGCGAGCCGGGTCATCTTCCCGCTGATCATGGTGGTTTCGGTCTACTTCCTGTTCGCCGGGCACAACAACCCCGGCGGTGGTTTCGCCGGCGGGTTGGCTGCCGGACTGGCACTGGCGCTGCGCTATCTGGCGGGCGGGCGATATGAACTCGGCGAGACGCTGCCGCTGGACTCCGGAAAGATCCTGGGCGTCGGCTTGAGCCTGGTCGGGGGCACGGCCCTGGCGTCGCTGTTCGTCGGCGCGCCGGCGCTGTCGTCCGCGGCAATTACCTTCACCCTGCCGGTACTGGGTCAGGCGAAGCTGGTGACTTCGTTGTTCTTCGATGTGGGGGTGTATCTGGTCGTGGTCGGCATGGTGCTCGACGTCCTGCGTAGTCTCGGCGCCCGGCTAGATCAGGTGCAGGAGCTGCAACGGCCCGTGCAGCGCTCGGTGGTGAGGGCACCATGACCGCACATCTGGTTCCGTTGCTGATGGCCGCCGGTCTCACCGCCTGCGGGGTGTACATGCTGCTGGAGCGCAACCTCACCCGAGCGCTGCTGGGCCTGATGATGGTCGGCAATGCCATCAACCTGTTGATCATCGATGTCTCCGGGCCGGGCGGTAGCCCACCGATCTACAACAGCACCGAGGGCATGGAAACCGACGCGGACCCGCTGGCCCAGGCCATGGTGCTGACGGCCATCGTCATCACCATGGGCATCGGCGCGTTCGTGCTGGCGCTGATCTACCGCTCCTACCACCTGACCACCGAAGACGACATCGGCGACGACGAGGAGGCGACCCGGCTGTCCCAGCTCTCCGACGAGGAGATCATCGCCGCTGAGGCCGACGACAGTGAGCCGGTGGCGCCCGGCGAATTGGACGCCGTCGCCGAAAGCGGGGTGTCCCGGTGAGTCTCGCTACTGTCCTGGTCCCGCTTCCGGTGCTATTGCCCACGCTGGGCGCGGCGCTGACCCTCATCGTCGGCCGGCGGCCGAAGTTGCAACAGCCGATCACCATCGGTGTGCTGGCCGGGGACGTCGCCGTGACCGCCGCGCTGCTGTTCCTCTCCGACCGGGGGGGCACCTTGGCTTTGCACGTCGGCGGCTGGGGTCCGACCAAGGGCGGACGCGGGCCGCTCGGCATCACCTTGGTCGTCGATCGGTTATCGGCGCTGATGCTGATCGTGTCGGCGGTCGTGCTGCTGGCGGTGATCATCTACGCCATCGGCCAGGGGGTCCGCGACGGTGACGACCGCCAGCCGGTGTCGATCTTTTTGCCCACGTATCTGACGCTGTCGGCCGGTGTCTCCCTGGCGTTCCTGGCTGGCGACCTGTTCAACCTCTTCGTCGGGTTCGAGATGCTGTTGGCCGCGAGCTTCGTCTTGCTGACCATCGGTGCCAGCGCCGAACGGATCCGGGCCGGCATCGGCTACGTGATGGTGTCGATGGTGTCGTCGTTGATCTTCCTGCTCGGTATCGCTCTGGTCTATGCCGCAACCGGCACGCTGAACCTGGCTGAGCTGGCCACCCGCACCAGCGGCCTGCCCGACGGCACCCGCAGTGCGGTGTTCGCGGTGTTGCTGGTGGCGTTCGGCATCAAAGCCGCCGTCTTCCCGCTGTCGGCCTGGTTGCCCGATTCCTATCCCACGGCACCCGCCCCGATCACCGCCGTGTTCGCCGGCATCCTGACCAAGGTCGGGGTCTACGCGATCATCCGGGCGCATTCCCTGCTGTTTCCCGACGGTGGTTTGGACTCGGTGCTGCTCGTCGGGGCGCTGCTGACCATGCTGGTGGGTATCTTCGGGGCCATCGCCCAGAGCGACATCAAGCGAATCTTGTCTTTCACGTTGGTCAGCCATATCGGCTTCATGGTGTTCGGGGTGGCGCTGTCGAGCGAGTTGGGCATGTCCGGCGCCATCTTCTACGTGATGCACCACATCATCGTGATGACGACATTGTTCTTGGCGGCCGGACTGATCGAACGTCAGGGCGGGGCGTCGTCGCTGAAGCGGCTCGGCGGCTTGGTGGCGAACCCGTTGCTGGCATTCATGTTCTTGGTCCCGGCGTTCAACCTTGGTGGCATACCTCCTTTTTCGGGCTTCATCGGCAAGACGGCGGTGCTCCAGGCCGGTGTCGACGACGGGTCGGTGCTGTCCTGGTTCCTGGTGGGCGGTGCGGTGGTGACCAGTCTGCTGACGCTGTATGTGCTGGCGCGGGTGTGGAACAAGGCGTTCTGGCGCCTGCGCAGCGACGCCCCCGAGGGTGAGCTGGTGCGGGCCGCGCCGCCGGTGCTGCTCGACGATGTCGCCGAGGTCGCCTTCGACGACCGCGAGGATGTCGGGAAGATGCCGTTAGGGATGGTGGTGCCGACGATCGCGTTGATCGTGCTGGGGCTGACGTTCACCGTGCTGGCCGGCCCGATCTTCGGCTACACCGAGCGCGCCGCAGCCGAGGTGCTCGACCGGGGCGAGTACATCTCGGCCGTATTGAGCGGAGGTCTGCCGTGAGATCGATCGCACTGCGGATCTTTTCGGTGTCGGCGTTGGCGACCATCTGGACGCTGCTGTGGGGCCGCTTCACCGTCCCCAACATCGTCCTCGGGATGGTAGTCGCCGTGGTCATCATGGTGCTGTTGCCATTGCCGCCGGTGCCGGTGCAGGGTCGGGTGCATCCGTGGTCGGTGCTGCAGCTGCTGGGACTGTTCGGCTGGTACCTGGTGGCGTCCAGTGTCCAGTTGATGTGGCTGGCGATCAGACCCGGGCCCCCGCCGCAGACCGGGGTGCTGCGGGTGCCGCTGAACATCAAATCCGATCTGGTGTTGGTGATGGCGTCCAGCATCACCACGCTGATTCCCGGATCCATCGTGCTGGAGATCGACCAGGTGCGTCGCATCCTGTACTGCCACGTGATCGATGTTGGAAACGCGCGTTCAGTCGAGCGGTTCTACCACCAAGCCGCGCACGTGGAGCGACTGTTGATCGCCGCTTTCGAGCGCGACGACGAGTGGCAGCCGGCGGGGGGAACCGCATGACCGTCATCTGGGCAACCGCGGGCGTGCTGCTGGGGGCCGCCGCGATCATCACCATGTATCGGCTACTGGCCGGGCCCAGCACGCTGGACCGCCTGGTGGCGCTGGACACCCTGGCCGCCATGACGATGTGCGGTATCGGCATTTGGGCGGCCGTCACCCGGGACACCACCGCGACGTACAGCCTGACGGCGCTGGCGTTGGTCGGATTCATCGGATCGGTGAGCGTGGCCCGTTTCCGGGTTCCCGACGATCCCGAACTGCGGAGGCAATCGTGATCGTGCTCGACGTGGTGGCCAGTCTGCTGGGGCTCGCCGGGGCGGTGCTGGCGCTGACGGCGGCGATCGGGGTGGTGCGCTTCCCGGACACGTTGGCCCGGATGCACTCAGCCACCAAACCGCAGGTACTGGGGCTGATATTGGTGCTGATCGCCGCATTGTTCCGGTTGCGCGGCAGCCACGACGCCGGGATGGTGACGGTGAGCATCATCTTCACCCTGATCACCGCGCCGGTTGTCGCCCACCGGGTGGGCCGACTGGCCTACCAGGAGCAGGACATGACCGAGGTGCTGGCCGTCGATCAGTTGGTCGAGCTCACCGACGAGGATCAGGCTGCGCGCTGAGCTGGCCGCAGCACGGCGACCAGAAAGTCGGAATCGTCGGTGAAAGGCTTCAGGTCCCAGGTGCCCAGCAAGAGATCGGTCGCGAACCCCGCGGTCGCCGCGTCGTCGAGGAACTGGCTGAACTCGTAGTCCCGGTCGGCGCCGAAACCGATCACGGTCCGCCCGTCCTCGGCGCAGTGGTGGCGCAGCCGGCGCAGTATCTCGACGCGGGTGCTCGGGGCGACGAACGTCATGACGTTGCCGGCCGACACGATCACCTCGAACGGCTCGGCGATGCCGCGGGCGGGCAGGTCCAGTTCGGCCAGGTCCGCGACGAGATAGCGTGGCCCCGGGTGATCCTGCTCGGCCGCCTCGATGAGCTCGGGGTCCACGTCGACACCGACCACGTCATGACCGGCGCCGGCCAGCACGCCGGCCACCCGGCCCGGGCCGCAGCCGGCGTCGAGGATGCGGGCGCCGCGGGAGGCCATCGCATCGATGAAGCGCGCTTCGCCGGCGAGATCGTTACCGGCGCGAGCCATTTGACGGAAGCGCTCGATGTACCACTGCGAATGCCCGGGATCGGCGGCGACCTTTTGCATCCAGAGGCTCTGCTCGACCATGCGTGCCATTCTCGCAGGGCTGCTGCGTCACCGGTCGGGCAGGCGGACTTCCAGCGCATCGAGGATGGCCTGCTTGGCGGCGACGTAGTGCGGGTTGTCGACATCGGTGGTCTGGATGGTGACGGTGACCGCCCAGATCCGGTCCTTGGCGTTCTGCACCGCGACGATCAGGCCGGTTGCCGGCCGGCCCTGCAGGTTGTAGCTGATCGTTCTACTCGGAAAACCCGATACGGTTCCGGGGGTTTCGGCGTCGAGTTCACCGACGATGTTGGCCACCGCGGCGCGTTCCTTGGCCAAGGCCTGCGATGGAAGCCCGACCTGGCCGGTGAGTTCTTCGCACGTCACCACCGCGTTGGGGGTGAAGCCGTGCCGGCGCAGTTCCTGGTTGTAGAGGACGCCGCGAAGTGGCGGGGAGTCGTTGCTGGGCATGAACTCCCAGCCCGGTGGCTTCGGGAGGGTGATCGTCGGTTCACCGGGGGTGCGGGGAGCCAATGTGATCGGTCCGGAGCCGGCCGGGTGGTCGGCGGCTTTCATGACAGGTCCTGTCGGTGCGTCACGAACGAGAACCAGGCCAGCGCCCGATCGGCCAGCGCTTGCGGACGTAGACGGCGCCGAAGCCTAGGTAGGCGAAGAAGGCTCCGCCAACGACTGCGCTGACCAGATCCGATGCCTCCGGATACTTCACCGAGTCGTAGAGCGCGACGGCGAACAACGCGGCACACACCATCGGACCGATGACCCAAAACAGCCACTTCGACTTCGCGTCCTTGCGGGGGTCCACCGGAATTGCGATGACAAGCGCGACCATACCGGCGATGAAGATAATGCGCTCTGCGTTGCTGATGGTGATCGTTCTCCTCTGGCTGCGGCGTCTCAGCCGAACAGGCTACGCCAAACACTGTGTGACACATCCGAAATCTCTTCGCCCATCTTCTGGCCGATGTCGCTGCCGATCACGCCGCCGACTACCGCACCGACGCCAGCGCCGATGACGGTTCCGGGCCCCGGGGCGATCATGGTCCCGAGCCATGCCCCCGCTTCGGCCCCGGTGCTGGCGCCGACCAAGCCACCGCCGATATCACCCGCGGTTTTGGCGCCGACGTTGACCAGAGTGGTGCTCAGGGCGGCACCGTTGCTCACGTCGTTGGCGCCCTCCACGATCCCGTTCACGCCGGTGAATAAGTTTCCGGCGAAACCCAGACGTTTGCCGAACTTCTCGACGTTCTCCAATGCAGTGGTCACCGGGAGGCCTCCGGGAATCGCGGCGCTCGGTGATCCGCCCGGAACGAACGCCGGCAACTTCGCTGGATTGGCGGGTACGTTCGCTCGTTCACCTGCCGCCGCGAGCCCGTCACCGACGTTGCCCCATTTCCCGCCGACCTGGGCCGGTTGGCCGGGCGGTGCCGGCGGGGCGCCGGGACGGGTCATCACCGGCGTGCCGGGTGCCAGCCAGGGCGCGATGACCCCGGCGGCGCCGTTACCGCCCGTAGCGTCGGACATCCCGGAGCCGCTGCCCGCCCCACCGGCGCCACCGTCAGCACCGGAGCGGCCGTCGGCCGTGCGGTTGGTCGGGCCGCCGGCTCCCGCGCCGCCGTCGGCCCCGCCGTTCTCGGCGTCGTACTTGCGGATATCGGGGTTGTAGCCGTCCTTGACCCGCAGGTTGGTCATGGTCCCCTGCAGGCTCTTGGAGTAGGTGTCGCGGATGACCGTGGCGTTGTGCAGGGCCGTCGCGGTGTCGTTATAGGCCAGTTGCCGCGCCTGCGCGATGTCGGCGTCGTGGTTCTGGCCCTGACTGGCCTGATTGAGGTAGACACCGATCTGGGCGTCGAGGACCAGCAAGTTGGCATTGAGCGCCGTCATATTGGCCTGCGAGGCCGCGCGGGCCTGGGCCAGGTTGCCGGCGATGGTCTCCAGGTCGGCGGCGATCTGGCCGAGCTGTTGATTGGTGGCGTGCAGGCCGTCTTTTACGCGCTGCACATCGGCGCCGTTGTTGATCGGCTGTTCGCCGTTCTCGCGGTTGTATTGCTGAAAGTGTTGCTGGGCGGTTTGGAAGGTCTGCTCGGCGGCGGTGGCCGAGCCGGCGGCCTGGTGGAACGCCTGGGCGAGGAAGTGGATCTGGGTGGGGCTGCCGGCCTGCAGGCTGTCGTCGACCGCCCACGGGTCACCGCCGGCATGGGCGATGAGGTCGGCGATCTGCAGGTGTTGCAGGCTCGGGCGGCTCACTGCTCGGTGCCGGGAGCTACGTCTCGCAGCCGCTTGGCGTTGTGGTCGTCCATGCGGGTGAAGGCCGTGGCGGCGGTGCGCACGTTCTCGGCGATGCCGGTGAGGTTCTGGTGGTGATCCCGCAGCGCGTCCCGGTGGCTGTCTTTGGCGGTGCCCAGCGCGGCGTGGAAGCTGTGGGCGGCGTCGAAGTCACCGAACATGCCGGTGCTCACCCCGGCCAGCCCGAGGCGCTGCGCACCGGTATTGGCGTGGCCACCGGCGTCGTCGGAGACGTCGGCCCCGGTGCGCAACGCGTGCGGGTTGACGTGCATCGCCGGTACCTTCCGTCGGCCTGGTCCGAGGTCAAAGCGTACCGGCGGACGCAGCGACGTCAATTCACCTCGACGGCTGCTACACCAGCGGACGGCCAGTACGGATGCGTCGATCCAGATCCCACAGAATCAGGTTGAAGGGGAAGCTGCGGAGGAACTTGGGCAGCAGATTGTTGACTCCGCGGATCAGGCCCATCAACCGGTCGAACCGGCGTTGGCGCTGCGCATCCCACGGCAGCAGCATCTCGTCCCGGAAGCGCTGGGGCAGGAATCCGGTGGTGATCAGCAAGGCGAGCCGTTCGTTCGCCCGCTGCAGTGGCCCCGGCAGGGTCAAGCCGCGCATCCGGCTCGCGGCGATCGGCTCGAGGTAGGCGCGGACGGTGTCGTCGATGTGCACCTTGTCCAGTTGCTCCTGCCAGTACCGGTCGAAGGCGGCCCGGTCCGCCGGCCACATGTCCTCGGAAACCTGGAGCATGGTGGCCATGGCCTTGCCCTCGTTGTGGTAGTGGCGGTCGGCGTGCTCGTCGTCCATCTCACCGAGGAAGATGCGGTGGATATCGACGTTGCCCTTGTACAGGCAGGCGCCCACCCACAGCTGCAGATCGCGGTCGAAGGCGTTGTACTTCACCGGGCTGTCGTCGATCGAGCGAACCTGCCGGTGGACACTGTCCACCGCCGCCCGGAACGCGGCCTGCTGTTCGACGCTGCCCTGGGTGGCCACGACCAGATAGGTGAACGTGGTCCGGGCCCGCTTGATCGGGTGCAGGTCAACGCGCCCGCTTTCGACGCGGCTCTCCAGCACGCCATAACCCACCTCGGGACGCGCGAGTTGCATGATCACGTTGGCCGGCCCGGCCAACAGGGCCACACCCATCATCATGTTGTCGGTGCAGGCGACCTGGGGTAGCAGCGAACGCCGGCGAGGTGTGGCGTGCGTACCTGTCGAATCGCTCACCGAACGCTCCACCAAGGGAATCGGCTCGCTGATCGTCATGGCTGCACCTCGCAATTGTGAGAACGTCTGTTTCCTGATATTGCCGAGTCGTGAGCGCGGTGTCAAATAGTTGAATGTCGACTACCGGAGCGTCAGCTACGTGGTTTGCGCTGCTTGCGCTTGATGCCCACGCCGCCCCACAGCGAGAAGCCGCGGACCCGCACCGTGGGCGCGCCCGGGGTGCCGCGGCCGTCGACCTGCTGGTCGAAGCCGCCCATCACCCCGTGGCCCCGGATGTCGACGTTGACTTCCGGCGGCAGCAGAATAGTCTGCCCGCCCATGATCGAGTAGGCGTTGATCTCGACGTCGGTCGCGGTGAAGTCGGCGTAGCGCAGATCGATCACGCCGCCGCCCCACAGCGAGAAGGTGGTCAGCCGCCTGGGCACGTTCCACCGCCCGCGCCGCTCGAACGAACCCAAGATCGCCAGCAGCAGCGTGGAGGGAGCGGGATTGCAGTCGCCGCCGCGGTGCGGGCACACCGAGGAACCGGGAAGGTCGGCGCGCAGCCCGTCGAGCTCGTCGTAGGTCTGTGCCGCGTAAGCCTTGGCCAGCCGGTCCTCGTACTCACTCATCGGCAGTTGGCCCTGCGCAGCGGCATCGCCGAGCAGCTGCGCCAACTCGATCCGGTCGGCGTCCGCGGCACGCGATGACGTGTCGGGTGTGTCGTGGCGTCGGCTGGCTGAGTTCCTCATTGGCTAGACAGCCTACGACGAACCGCTATGCCGTACGCAAGGTTGTCCGAAGTGGCTACCCGGACCAGCTGGGTGGACGCTTCTGCAAAAAGGCCAGCATCCCTTCGCGGGCCTCGTCGGAGACGAACATCCGTGCCGAGGCCACACTGAGCCGCTCGGCGTCGCGGTCGAACCCGGCCAGCACTGCGGCGGTGGTCAGCGCCTTGGAGGCCGCCAGCCCCTGCGGGGAACCCCGCCGCAGATCGCTCACCAGGCCGGCGACGGTGGCCTCGACATCCGCCGCGTTCTCCACGGCCAGCGTGATCAGTCCGATCGCGGCGGCTTCGGCCGCGCCGAACTTCTCCCCGGTCAGGTAGTAGCGGGCCGCGGCCCGCGGAGACAGCTTGGGCAGCAGGGTCAGCGAGATGATCGAGGGCGCCACGCCGATCCGGGCCTCGGTCAGCGCGAAGGTGCTGGCCGGTCCCGCGACCGCGATATCGCACGCGCCGATCATGCCCATCCCGCCGGCTCGCACGTGGCCGTCGACCGTGGCGATCACCGGCCGCGGGCACTCGACGATCGCCCGCAGCAACGCCGCCATTTCGCGGGCCCGGTCAGCGGCCAGGTCGCCGGGATCGCCGCTGGAGGCCTCACTGAGATCCGCGCCGGCGCAGAACGTGTTGCCGGTGTGGCCGAGCACCACCACCCGCACGTTCGGGTCCGCGGCGGCGTCGCGCAGGCCGGCATGCAGTTGGGCGACCAGCCGGCTCGACAGCGCGTTGCGGTTGTGCGGCGAATCCAGCGTCAGCCGGGCTGACCCGTCTCCGGTGTCCTCGGGCCCGGTGTAGGAGACCAGGGTGTCCATCAGTACGACCGGGGCAGGCCCAGCGACGTCTGCGCGACGAAGTTGAGGATCATCTCCCGGCTCACCGGCGCGATCCGGGCCAGCCGCGACACTGTCACCGCCGCGGCGATGCCGTACTCCTTGGTCAGGCCGTTGCCGCCCAGGGACTGCACCGCCTGGTCAACCGCCCGCGTCGAGGCCTCCCCGGCGGCGTACTTGGCCATGTTGGCCGCCTCGGCGGCGCCGAAGTCATCACCGACGTCATAGAGCGTCGCCGCCTTCTGCATCATCAGCTTGGCCAACTGTATCTCGATGTGGTTCTGCGCCAAGGGGTGCGACAGGCCCTGGTGCGACCCGATCGGGGTCTTCCAGACCTGCCGGGTGCTGACGTAGTCGACGGCCTTGCCGATCGCGAACCGGCCCATGCCGACCGCGCTGGCCGCGCCCATGATGCGTTCGGGGTTGAGCCCGGCGAACAGCTGCGCGATCGCGGCGTCCTCCGAACCCACCAGCGCGTCGGCCGGCAGCCGCACATCGTCGAGGAACACCTGGAACTGACGCTCCGGGCTGATCAGCTCCATCTCGATCGGCGTGTAGCTCAGGCCGGCAGCGTCGGTGGGCACCACGAACAGCGCCGGGCGCAGGTTGCCGGTCTTGGCGTCCTCGGTGCGGCCGACCACCAGCACCGCCTGGGCCTGGTCGACGCCGGAGATGAACGTCTTCTGCCCCTTGAGGATCCAGTCCGAGCCGTCCCGGCGCGCGGTGGTGGTGATCTTGTGCGAGTTCGATCCGGCGTCGGGTTCGGTGATGGCGAACGCCATGGTCAACGAGCCGTCGGCGATGCCGGGAATCCACCGCTTCTTCTGCTCGTCGGTGCCGAACTTGGAGATGATGGTGCCGTTGATGGCCGGCGACACCACCATCATCAACAGGCCGCAGCCGTTGGCCGACATCTCTTCCATGACCAGCGACAGCTCGTACATCCCGGCGCCGCCGCCGCCGTACTCCTCGGGCAGGTTGACGCCGATGAAGCCGAGTTTGCCTGCCTCGTTCCACAATTCGTCGGTGTGCTGGCCGGCGCGGGCCTTCTCCAGGTAGTAGTCCTGGCCGTAGTTCGCGGTCATCGCCGCGACGGCCTCGCGCAGTGCGCGGCGTTCGTCGTTCTCGATGAAGCTGGTGTCGCTCATTGGTTGTCTCCTTCAGCGGGGGTGGGTGTTTCGGGTGCTTCGACACGGGCCAGGATCGCGCCGACCTCGACCTGGTCACCGGGTTTGACGTTGAGGTGGGTGAGTACCCCGTCGGCGGGTGCGCTGATGGTGTGCTCCATCTTCATGGCTTCCAGCCAGATCAGCGGTTGTCCGGCGGTCACCGGGTCGCCGAGTTCGGCACCCAACCGGATCACGTTGCCGGGCATCGGCGCCAGCAGCGACCCCTGTTCGACCGCGGATTCGGGATCGGGGAATCGCGGCAACGCCACCAGGTGCACCGGACCAGCGGGGGAGTCGACGTAGATGTCCTGGAAAGCCGAGCCGTAACGGGCCACCGTAAAGGTGCGCGCCACCCCGGCCGCATCGGCCAGCACCACCTCGTGCGGGGTGCACGAGACCAGGCTGACGTCATCGTTGATGACCAATCCGGTTCGGGTAAAACGGTATTCGACCCGGTGCTCGGTACCGTCATCATCGGCGTAGGTCTTGGTCTGGTATCCGGAAGCCAGATTGCGCCAGCCGCCGGGAACGGAGCCGAACGCCACTGCGGTGGCCCGGTTGTGCGCGGCGTCGGCCAGCGCGGCCGCGATTGCCGACGCCCGCACGGCCGCGGAGCCGGCCAGCGGCGCGGACAGCTCGGCCAGTCCGTGGGTCTCGAAGAACGCCGTGTCGGTGGCACCGTCGAGGAAAGCCGGGTGGCGTAACACGTTGACCAGCAGGTCGCGGTTGGTGCGCAGGCCGTGCAGCCGGGCGCGCGCCAGTGCGCCCGCCAGCACCGCCGCCGCCTGACGCCGGGTGGGCGCGTAGCTGATCACCTTCGCCAGCATCGGGTCGTAGTGAATGGACACCGTGGACCCGTCCTCGATGCCGGAATCCAGCCGCACCCCGGTGTGCCGGCACAGACCGTGGAACCGCGCGGCCACCCCCGGGATGTCGATGGCGTGCACCAGCCCGGCCTGCGGCTGCCAGCCGCGGGCCGGATCCTCGGCATACAGCCGCGCCTCGATCGAATGGCCCTGCGCGGCAGGCGGTTGCGGCTCGAGCCGGGCGCCGTCGGCCACCGCCAACTGCAGCTCGACCAGATCGCAGCCGGTGGTCTCCTCGGTCACGGGATGTTCGACCTGCAGCCGGGTGTTCATCTCCAGGAAATAGAACGCACCGTCCTCGTCGGCCAGGAACTCCACGGTGCCCGCGCCGGCGTAGCCGATCGCGTTCGCCGCCAGCCGGGCCGCCTCGAAGAGCTTGTCCCGCATCCCGGAGATGCGCTCCACCAGCGGGGAGGGGGCCTCTTCGATGACCTTCTGGTGGCGGCGCTGGATCGAGCATTCCCGCTCGCCGACCGCCCACACCGTGCCGTGCGCATCGGCCATCACCTGAACCTCGATATGGCGCCCGGTGGGCAGGTAGCGCTCGCAGAACACCGTCGGATCCCCGAACGCGGACTGGGCTTCCCGCTGGGCGGCCGCCACCTCGCCGGCCAGCGCCGACAACTCGCTGACCACCCGCATACCCCGGCCCCCGCCGCCGGCTGACGCCTTGACCAGCACCGGGAGTTGCGCGGTGGTGACGCCTGCCGGGTCGAGTTGTTCGAGCACCGGGACCCCGGCGGCGGCCATCAGCTTCTTGGCCTCGATCTTGGAGCCCATGGCGGTCACCGCGCCCACCGGCGGCCCGATCCAGGTCAGTCCGGCGGCCTGCACCGCGGCGGCGAATTCGGCGTTCTCGGAGAGGAATCCGTAGCCCGGGTGCACGGCGTCGGCACCGGCGGCCTGCGCCGCGGCGATGATCGCCTCCGCCGACAGGTAGCTGGTGGTCTCCGGCAGGCGCACCTTCTCGTCGGCCTCGGCGACGTGCGGCATGCCCGCGTCGGGATCGGTGTAGACCGCGACCGTGCCCAGGCCCAGCCGGCGGCAGGTGGTGAAGACCCGCCGGGCGATCTCGCCGCGGTTGGCCACCAGAACTTTGCTGATCATGGGAGTCCTCACATCCGGAAGACGCCGAAGTTCGACGTCCCCTCGACCGGGCCATTGGCGATGGCGGACAAGCACATTCCCAGTACGGTGCGGGTGTCGCGTGGGTCGATCACCCCGTCGTCGTAGAGCCGGCCGGACAAGAACATCGGCAGCGACTCCGCCTCGATCTGGGCTTCGATGGCGGCCCGCAGCGCGGCGTCGGCTGCCTCGTCCACCTGCTGGCCGCGGGCTTCGGCGGCCGCGCGGCTCACGATCGAGATGACCCCGGCCAGCTGCGCCCCGCCCATCACCGCCGCTTTGGCCGACGGCCAGGCGAACAGGAATCGCGGATCGTAGGCCCGCCCGCACATGCCGTAGTGCCCGGCGCCGTAGGAGGCGCCGATCAGCAGCGAGATGTGCGGCACCGTGGAATTCGACACGGCGTTGATCATCATCGAGCCGTGCTTGATCATGCCGCCCTCTTCGTAGGCTTTGCCGACCATGTACCCGGTGGTGTTGTGCAGGAACAACAGTGGGGTGTTGGACCGGTTGGCCAGTTGAATGAACTGGGTGGCCTTCTGGGATTCCTCGCTGAACAGCACGCCGCGCGCGTTGGCCAGGATGCCCACCGGGTAGCCGTGCAGCCGGGCCCAGCCGGTGATCAGCGACGAGCCGTACATCGCCTTGAACTCGTCGAACTCCGATCCGTCGACGATGCGGGCGATCACCTCCCGCGGGTCGAACGGGATCCGCAGGTCGGCGGGGACGATGCCGATCAGCTCCTCGGTGTCGTATTTCGGCTCGACGACCGCGAGGGGTTTGGGGCCCTGCTTGACCCAGTTCAGCCGGGCCACGATCCGGCGGCCGATCCGCAGCGCGTCCAGTTCGTCGTTCGCGAAGTAGTCGCCCAGGCCCGAAGTGCGGGAGTGCATCTCGGCGCCGCCGAGGGATTCGTCGTCGGACTCCTCGCCGGTAGCCATCTTCACCAGCGGCGGGCCGGCGAGGAACACCTTCGAGCGCTCCTTGATCATCACCACGTGATCGGACATGCCGGGCACGTACGCACCGCCCGCGGTGGAGTTGCCGAACACCAGCGCGATGGTCGGGATGCCGGCAGCCGAGAGCCGGGTCAGGTCGCGGAACATCTGACCGCCGGGAATGAAGACTTCCTTCTGGGTGGGCAGGTCCGCTCCGCCGGACTCCACCAAAGAGATCACCGGCAACCGGTTCTCGAAGGCGATCTGGTTGGCCCGCAGGATCTTTCGCAGTGTCCACGGGTTGGACGTGCCGCCCTTGACCGTCGGGTCGTTGGCAACGATCATGCACTCCACGCCTTCGACCGCGCCGATCCCGGTGACCAGACTGGCCCCGACCTGGAAGTCGCTGCCCCACGCGGCCAGCGGACACAACTCCAGGAACGGGGAGTCGGCGTCGATCAGCGCCTCGATGCGCTCGCGCGCGGTGAGCTTGCCGCGGGCGTGGTGGCGTTCGACGTACTTGGGGCCGCCCCCGGCGAGCGCTTTGGCCAGCTCGGTGTCGAGTTCGGCGAGTTTGTCGGTCAGCGCTGCTGCTGCCTCGGTGAACGCGGGGGAGGTGGGGTCCAGGGTGGACTTCAGAGTTGTCACGCTTGGTATCCAAGGCTCTTGGCGGCCAGCGAGGTGAGGATTTCGGTGGTTCCGCCGCCGATCCCGATGATCCGCATGTCCCGGTATTGGCGCTCCACCTCCGATTCGGCCATGTAGCCCATCCCGCCGAACAGCTGCACGGCCTGGTTGGCCACCCACTCGCCGGCCTCCGCGGCGGTGTTCTTGGCGAAGCACACCTCGGCGATGAGGTTGTACTCCCCGGCCAGCTGCCGCTCGACGACGTGGCGGGTGTAGACCCGGGCCACGTCGACGCGGCGGGCCATCTCCGCAAGGGTGTTCTGCACGGCCTGCCGGGAGATCAGCGGCCGGCCGAAGGTCTCCCGGTCCCGGCACCACGCCAGGGTCAGATCCAGGCAGCGCTGCGCGCTGGCGTAGGCCTGCGCGGCCAAACCGACGCGCTCGGAGACGAACGCCGCGGCGATCTGGGCGAAGCCGGTGTTCTCGGCGCCGACCAGGTTCGCCACCGGCACCCGCGCATCGACGTAGGACAGTTCGGCGGTGTCCGAGGACCGCCAACCCATCTTGTCCAGCTTGCGGGTCACCTCAAAACCCGGCGTGCCGCGCTCGACCACCAGCAGTGACACCCCGGCCGCGCCCGGCCCGCCGGTGCGCACCGCGGTGACCACATAGTCGGCGCGCACCGCGGAGGTGATGAAGGTCTTGGACCCGTTGACCACATAGTGGTCACCGTCCAGGCGCGCGGTGGTGCGCAGGTGGCCGACGTCCGAGCCGCCACCGGGTTCGGTGATGGCCAGCGACCCGATCTTCTCCCCGGCCAGGGTGGGAGCGACGAACTCCTCGATCAGCCGGGTATCGCCCGAGGCGATCATGTGCGGCACCGCGATACCGCAGGTGAACAGCGAGGCGAACACCCCGCCGGGGGCCCCGGCCTGGTGCATCTCCTCGCAGATGACCAGCGCGTCGGCACCGTCGCCGCCAGCGCCGCCGACTTCCTCGGGGAAGCCGGCGCCCAGCAGTCCCGCCTCGGCGGCTTTGCGGTGCAGCTCGCGGGGCAACTCGCCGGTGCGTTCCCACTCATCGATGTTCGGTGCGATCTCGCGTTCGACGAAAGCGCGCACGGTCTTGCGCAACGCGTCACGCTCGGGGGAGGTCCAGATGCTCACAGTGTCCCTTCTGACAGCAACGGTTCGGGAATGTCGACATGACGGCTGCGCAGCCATTCGCCCAACCCCTTGGCCTGCGGATCGAATCGGGCTTGGTAGGCCACGCCCTGCCCGAGGATGTCTTCGACGACGAAGTTCACCGCCCGCAGCTTGGGCAGCACATGCCGGGTGACCGGCAGCTCGGCGGTCTCGGGCAGCAACTCCCGCAGCTTCTGCACGGTCAGCGTGTGGACCAGCCAGCGCCACTGGTCGTCGGTGCGCACCCAGACCCCGACGTTGGCCGAGCCGCCCTTGTCGCCGCTGCGGGCGCCGGCGATCAACCCCAACGGCGCACGCCGGGTCGGGCCCGCCGGCAGCGGCTCGGGCAGGGCAGGGTCCTCGGCCGGCTCGAGGGTGCGGGTCTCGGTCGCGGCCGGGATATCCACCCGGGTGCCGTCGGCGTGCACCGCGACGTGCGGCACCGCCGCTGCGTCGACGTAGCCCGGCGTGAAGACGCCGTAGACCTGGCCCTCGCTGGGCGGGGCGGTGACGCAGAAACCGGGGTAGCTGGCCAGTGCGAGCTCGATACCGGCCGCGGAGAACTTGCGGCCCACGTTGGCCGGGTCCGGGTCGCGCACCACGCAGTGCAGCAGGGCGCTGGCGGTCTCCTCGGTGTCGGCGTCGGGATGGTCGGTGCGGGCCAGCGTCCACTGCAGCTCGGCCGGCCGGATGGTCAGCGCTGCTTCGAGCTGGGTGCGCAGCAGCTCGGCCTTTTCTTCGATGTTCAGGCCGGTCAGCACGAACGTGGTGGAGTTGCGGAACCCGCCGATGCTGTTCAGCGACACCTTGCAGTCCGGTGGTGGCGGCTCACCGGTAACGCCGGAGATCCGCACCCGGTCGGGGCCGTCGGAAGACAGTTCGATGCTGTCCATCCGGGCGGTGACGTCGGGGTTGGCATAACGGGCCCCGGTGACCTCGTAGAGCAGTTGCGCGCTGACGGTGTCGACGCTGACCAGCCCGCCGGTGCCGGGATGTTTGGTGATCACCGACGATCCGTCGGCGTGGATCTCGGCGAGCGGGAAGCCGGGATGCAACAGTTGCTCGGTGGGAATCTCGGTGAAGAAGGCGTAGTTGCCGCCGCTGGCCTGGACACCGCACTCGATCACATGCCCGGCCACCACCGCCCCGGCGAGCCGGTCGTAGTCGGTGCGTTCCCAGCCGAAGTGCGCGGCGGCGGGCCCGACGATCACCGAGGCGTCGGTGACCCGGCCGGTGATCACCACGTCCGCGCCGCCGGCCAGGCACTCGACGATGCCCCAGCCACCCAGGTAGGCATTCGCGGTCAGGGGCGTCCCCAATCCGAGCTCGGCGGCGCGGGGGAGCAGGTCGTCTCCCTCGACATGGGCCACCTTGGCCGGGATGCCGAGGCGGTCGGCCAGTTCGCGCACCGCGGCGGCCAGGCCGGCCGGATTGAGCCCGCCGGCATTGGCCACGATACGAACACCCTTGTCACGAGCCAGGCCGAGGCATTGTTCGAGCTGGGTGAGGAAGGTCTTGGCGTAGCCGCGCTCGGGATGCTTCATCCGGTCCCGGCCCAGGATCAGCATGGTCAGCTCGGCCAGGTAGTCGCCGGTGAGATAGTCCAGGTCACCGCCGGTGAGCATCTCCTGCATTGCGGCGTGACGGTCGCCGTAGAAGCCTGAGCAGTTGCCGATCCGAACCGCTGCTGTCATCCCACATCCCATTCCTCAACCAACCGGTAGGTTAGCCGGTACCGCCGGTGTCGCGTCAAGATGGGCGGCCGGCGCCCGCAGTCGTCGGAAAAGTCATTTTGGAGCCGACGCTGATCACCCGCTATCCTTTCGGGAGTCCGCCGCTGGCGTCTAGCGGCAACATGTCAACTTGAGGAGAGGCCCGACCATGGCCGTGCCGAAGCGCAGGATGTCGCGCGCGAACACTCGTTCCCGCCGCGCGCAGTGGAAGGCCGAGGCAACGGGCCTGGTCAACGTGTCGGTCGCCGGCCGCGCCCACAAGGTGCCGCGGCGGCTGCTCAAGGCGGCCCGCCTGGGTCTGATCGATCTCGACCGCCGCTAAAAGGGCTCCGACACGAGCGGCGCTTTACCCACCAGATCGCCCATCAATGATTGGATAGCACCTATGGCTACCCGGGTACTGGTTGTAGATGATGACCGCGCGGTGCGTGAGTCGCTGCGCAGGTCTCTCTCGTTCAATGGCTATTCGGTCTCGCTGGCCACCGACGGCGTCGAGGCGCTCGAGGCGATCACCAGCGACCGGCCGGACGCGATGATCCTGGATGTCATGATGCCGCGGCTCGACGGCCTGGAAGTCTGCCGTCAGCTGCGCAGCACCGGTGACGACCTGCCGATCCTGGTGCTGACCGCCCGCGACTCGGTCTCCGAGCGGGTGGCCGGCCTGGACGCCGGCGCCGACGACTACCTGCCGAAGCCGTTCGCCCTGGAGGAGCTGCTGGCGCGGATGCGGGCCTTGCTGCGCCGCACCACCGCCGAGGACCTGTCGGAGTCGGTGGCGATGTCCTTCGAGGATCTGACGCTGGACCCGGTCACCCGCGAGGTCACCCGCGGTGACCGGCAGATCAGCCTGACCCGCACCGAGTTCGCCTTGCTGGAGATGTTGATCGCCAACCCGCGCCGGGTGCTTACCCGCAGCCGCATCCTCGAGGAGGTGTGGGGCTTCGACTTCCCCACCTCGGGCAATGCGCTGGAGGTTTACATCGGGTATCTGCGTCGTAAGACCGAAGCCGAAGGGGAGCCGCGGCTGATCTACACCGTGCGCGGGGTGGGTTACGTGCTTCGCGAGACACCTCCCTGATGCAGTTTTTCCACCGGCGGCAGGACGGCGCTTCGGCGCAGAACACATCCCTGTCGCTGCGCTGGCGGGTGATGCTGCTGGCGATGTCGATGGTGGCGTTGGTAGTGGTGTTGATGGCCGTCGCCGTCTACGCGGTGATCTCGGCGGCGCTGTACAACGACATCGACAATCAGCTGCAGAGCCGCACCGAGATGCTGATCGCCAGCGGTTCGCTGGCTGCCGATCCGCGCAAGGCGATCGAGGGCACCGCCTACTCCGATGTCAACGCCATGCTGGTCAACCCCGGCCGGTCGATCTACACCGCCAACCAGCCCGGCCAGCGGCTGCCGGTCGGACAGCAGGAGAAAGCCGTCATCCGCGGCGAGCTGTTTCTGTCGCGGCGCACCGCGGCCGGCCAGCGGGTGCTGGCGGTGCACCTGCCCAACGGCAGCACGCTGTTGATCTCCAAGAGCCTGGCGCCCACCCGGGCGGTGACGATGAAGCTGCGCTGGGTGCTGCTGGTCGTCGGCGGGGTCGGCGTGGTGGTGGCCGCCATCGCCGGCGGGATGGTCACCCGGACTGGCCTGCGGCCGGTGGGCCGGCTGACCGAGGCGGCCGAACGGGTGGCGCGCACCGATGACCTGCGGCCCATCCCGGTCTACGGCAGCGACGAATTGGCCCGGCTCACCGAGGCGTTCAATGCGATGCTGCGCGCGCTGGCCGAGTCGCGGGAACGGCAGGCACGGCTGGTCGCCGACGCCGGCCACGAACTGAAGACCCCGCTGACGTCGTTGCGCACCAACGTGGAGCTGCTGATGGCCTCCGCGGCGCCGGGCGCCCCGCAGCTACCCGAGGAGGAGATGGCCGAACTGCGCGCGGACGCAATCGGTCAGATCGAGGAATTATCCACGCTGGTAGGCGATTTGGTGGATCTGACCCGCGATGACCGGCGCGAGGCGGCGTCCGAACAGGTTGATCTCACCGAGGTCGTGGACCGCAGCATGGAGCGAGTCAGGCGGCGCCGCAACGACATCGACTTCGACATCGAGGTGGTTCCCTGGCACGTCTACGGTGATGCCGCGGGCCTCTCCCGAGCGGTGCTGAACTTGCTTGACAACGCCGCCAAGTGGAGCCCGTCCGGCGGGATCGTCCGGTTGCGGATGCGTCAGATCGACCCGTCGCACATGGAGATGGTGGTGTCCGACCTGGGGCCGGGAATTCCGGAGAACGAGCGGGACTTGGTGTTCGAGCGCTTCTTCCGGTCCGATCAGGCCCGCGCGATGCCCGGGTCCGGCCTGGGCCTGGCGATCGTCAAACAGGTGGTGCTCAAGCATGGCGGGGCGATCACCATCGAAGACACCATTCCCGGCGGTCAGCCGCCCGGGACGTCGATCCGGATGGTGCTGCCCGGTGGGCCCCCGTCCGCCGGCGAGATACCGGCCACGTCGGTCACAGGCGGTTCTCAGTCCATGTAGGCATGGTGGTGAAGCAACTTCGCGTCTCTAGGAGCAGGCAACGACATGGTGAACCACCCGGGTTACCCCCCGCCGCGGCAACAGCCGGGCCAGGGCGGGCAGCGGCCCCAGCCGCAGCAGCCGTACGACTGGCGCTATGCCCAGTCGGCGGCTCAGCGGCCGCAGCAGCCCGCCTACCGCGCCGGCTATGACGGCTCCTACGGCCGGCCGCCGTTCCCGGGTCCGGGCCTGCCCCCGAAGCGCCCGCGCGCCGGGGCGTTGGTGGCCGGTGCGGCCGCTATCGCGGTGTTGTCGGGCGTGACCGGCGGCGTGGTGGGCTCGGCGATGCGCTCCGACCATAAACCGGTCGCCGGTGGTAGCCACAGCAGCCTCCAGTCGCCGGGTGTGCCTGCCGCGGTGACCCTGCCCGACGGTTCGGTCGAGAAGGTCGCGGCGAAGGTGGTGCCCAGCGTCGTCATGCTGGAGACCGATCTGGGCCGCCAGTCCGAGGAGGGCTCGGGCATCATCCTGTCGGCCGACGGAATGATCCTGACCAACAACCACGTGGTGGCCGCCGCGGCCAAGGCCGATGCGACCTCCAAGGCCCCGCCGAGGACCACGGTGACGTTCTTCGACGGACGTACCGCATCGTTCAGCGTGGTGGGCACGGACCCGGCCAGCGACATCGCCGTGGTGCGCGTGCAGGGGGTCTCTGATCTGACCCCGATCACGCTCGGTTCCTCGGCTGACCTGCGGGTGGGCCAGCACGTGGTGGCGGTCGGGTCGCCGCTGGGCCTGGAGGGCACGGTGACCACCGGCATCGTCAGCGCGCTCAACCGGCCGGTGTCCACCAGCGGTGAGGCGGGCAACCAGAACACCGTGCTGGACGCGATCCAGACCGATGCCGCCATCAACCCGGGCAACTCGGGCGGGGCGCTGGTCAACATGAACGGCGACCTGGTGGGGATCAACTCGGCGATCGCGACGATGGGCGGGGACTCCGCCGAAGCCCAGAGCGGCTCCATCGGCCTGGGTTTCGCGATTCCGGTGGACCAGGCCAAGCGGATCGCCGACGAGCTCATCAACTCGCCGGATCACACCGCATCGCACGCCTCGCTGGGGGTGCGGGTCACCAGTGAGCGCAGCCTGCACGGCGCGAAGGTGGTCGAGGTGGTGCCGGGGGAGGCGGCGGCGAAAGGCGGACTGCCGGAAGGCGTGACCGTGACCGCATTCGACAAACGCCCGATCGGCAGCGCCGACGCCCTGGTGGCCGCCGTTCGGTCCAAGGCGCCCGGCGACCAGGTGACGCTGACCTACCTGGATGCCAGCGGAGCGTCCAAGACGGTGCAGGTCACCCTGGGTAAAGCCCCGCAGTGACGGGTTGGTGACTCTGGCTGGGTTCGTGCGGAGGTTCCAGCTTCGCCTCTCCTTCGTCGAGCCTCGCTGAACCGCCGAGAATCCGCGATATACGGTTGCACCCATGGAACAGACCCCAGAACTCGCCGGCCGCGCGCTCGTCGTCGTCGTCGACGACCGCACCGCGCACGGCGACGAGGACCACAGCGGTCCGTTGGTCACCGAACTGCTGGCCGAGGGCGGTTTCCTGGTCGACGGCGTGGTCGCCGTCGCCAACGACGAGGTCGAGATCCGCAACGCGCTGAACACGGCGGTGATCGGCGGAGTCGACCTGGTGGTCTCGGTCGGCGGGACCGGGGTCACCCCGCGCGACGTCGCCCCGGAGGCCACCCGCGACATTCTGGACCGCGAGATCCTCGGCATCTCCGAGGCGCTGCGCGCCTCCGCCCTGGCCGCCGGGATCACCGACGCCGGGTTGTCGCGCGGCCTGGCCGGGATCTCGGGCAGCACCCTGGTGGTCAACCTGGCCGGTTCCCGTGCTGCGGTGCGCGACGGGATGGCGACGCTGAACCCGCTGGCGGCCAACATCATCGGCCAGCTGTCCAGCCTGGAGATCTAGCGCCCATGCCCGGCCTCGGCGAGCACCAGGAGTCCTCCGACGAGCGCGACCCGGACGACGCCCGGGAGATCGAGGAGCGCGAGCGGTGGCTGCGGGACAACGTCCCGCCACATCACGGTTGAGATTCGACTTCGCCGAATCACCCGCGCCGATGAGTTAACGGCCATTACGGTTCGCTTGGGCGGCGCAGGCTGCCCGCAGTGATTCCGGCCGGAAGGGGTGCACGGTGTTAAAAGGGTTCAAGAACTTTCTGATGCGAGACGACGTCATCACCGTCGCCATCGGTCTGGTGGTGGCGCTGGCGTTCTCCAACCTGGTCAAAGCCTTCACCGACAGCGTGATCAACCCGCTGGTCTCGGCCGCGCAGCCGGACACCGCCGGGCTGGGGCTGGGTTATCAACTGGGGGCGGAGGGCAACGAGGCCACCTTCATCGACCTCGGCGCCTTCATCTCGGCGATCATCTACTTCATCGTGTTCATGGCGACCGTCTACTTCTTCATCGTGTTGCCCTACAAGGGCATTCAGAAGCGGCGGGGCAAGTCGGTGTTCGGCGACCCGGCGCCGACCAAGACCTGCCCGGAGTGCAAGTCCGAGATCGACCCGGAAGCGACCAAGTGCAAGTTCTGCGCCAGCCCGCAGCCCGCTGCCGCTGCTTGACGAGTCAGCGCAGGGTGAGGGTCACCGCCTGAGCCAGCGCGGCACCGGCCACCGCCACCGCGGCGGTGGCCGGCAACGCCACCAACACCACCCGATCGTCATGGTTCTGCTTGTCCGATACCAGCACCACGACGCCGCCGGACGCCAGCACCCTGGGCGCGCCGGGCGGCTCGGCCGCGTCGTCGGCCGTCACCACATCCACGACGTCGCCGGGGCGAACCAAATCGACCAATGCGGCGTCGGCCGGGTGCACGCCGACGACGCGGGCGTCCGGCCCGGCGGCCGCTTCGGTCAGCCGGCTGCCCAGTAGACGGACATCGGTGAGCACCTCGCCGCGGCGTGCCGGACCGGCCAGCGTGGCGTGCAGCACCGACGACACCTCGGTGACAACACCGTCGGGAACCGTTCGAGCAGAGTGGTTTTCGACTGAGACGTCAGCGGCGGTCAGCGTCGTGCCGGGCGCGAGGTCGCGGCCGGCCACCACCACGTCGATGCGGTCGCCCTGCGGATCGGAGCGGATCGCTGCGACGCCGGCCAACACCACCAGGGCGCCGGCGGCCGCCCGCCGGGCGCGCATGGTGCGGCTCCAATCCGGCCGCAGCGCCTGCGAGACGCGGGAGATCAAGGTCGGGTTGAGCGACTCGCCCATGGCGCAACGGTAGGCGCCCGGCCCGCCCGGGACAGTCGGCCCGGGTGCGGGCCTGTGGATAACGGGTCAGGCCGAGGCGGCGGCCGCTGGTGCCTTGGGCTTGTCGGCCGGCTTGCTGCCGCTGCTGCTGTCTGCAGAGGACTTCTCGGCCGGCTTGCTGCCGCCGTCGCCGGAACCGGAATCGGAGGCCACAGCCTTGGTGGCGCTGGTGCCGTTCGAGGAGCTCTTACCCGCGTCCCGGCTGTCGGTGCGGTAGAAACCGCTGCCCTTGAACACCACGCCGACCTTGCCGAAGATCTTGCGGAGCCGGCCGTTGCACTCCTCGCAGGTGGTCAGCGCATCGTCGGTAAAGGCCTGGACCACGTCGAAGCGGTTGCTGCACTCGGTGCAGGCGTAGCTGTAAGTGGGCACGCGAACCTCCGTGAAATCGGGCAATCGGCTTAGCACTCTACCGTGCTAAGTGCTAGAACCGCTATTTCATTGCCGGCATTCCAGCACGACGAGGCCTTTTTCCGGAGTCAGGGCGTGCGTCATCGGCACATCGTGCGGCTCGGCGGGCAGCATCTCGAGCAGCTCGTCGTCGCGCACGACGGCCACCAGCGGTATCTGCGCCCGGCGCAGCAGCAGGGAGCGGTCGTAGAAGCCGGCGCCGCGGCCCAGTCGCGTACCCAGGCGGTCGAGCGCCAGCGCCGGGACCACCACCAGATCCGCCTCCGCCAGCACCTCCGCCGGTAACCACGGCGGCGCCGGTTCGAGCAGGCCGAACCGGCCCGCAACCAGGGTCTCGGGCTCATAGTCGCCCCACATCAGCGCCAGCGGCGTGCCGTCGTCCCGGGTTCGCACCACCGGCAGCAGCACGCGGATACCGCGCTGGGTCAGGCGGTCGAGCATGGCGGCCGAACCGGGCTCGTCGCCCACCGGCAGGTAGGCGCAGACGGTGCGGGCGCCCTCGGCGAGCTGCTCCAGGTGACCGGCCAGGGCATGGGCCTCGGCGTCGTGCACGTCAGGCGGTACCGCGCGGCGGGCTGCGAGCACTCGCGCGCGCAACGCGGACTTGGCGGCCATCGCCGCGTTGTCGGTCACGCCCTTCAGCGTGTCAGTAGCGGCTTCCCCACCGCCAGGGGAGGAGGTGGAGCTGATTGCGGTTATCGTGTGAACAATGCCCACTCCGAAGGTTCCGATTCCGCGCACCGCCATTGTGCCCGCGGCCGGTTTGGGTACCCGGTTTCTGCCGGCGACCAAGACGGTGCCCAAGGAGTTGCTGCCCGTCGTCGACACCCCCGGCATCGAGCTGGTCGCCGCCGAGGCGGCCGAGGCCGGCGCCGAGCGGCTGGTGATCATCACCTCCGAGGGCAAGGACGGCGTCGTCGCGCACTTCGTCGAAGACCTGGTGCTGGAAGGCACGCTGGAGGCGCGCGGCAAGAAGGCCATGCTGGCCAAGGTGCGCCGGGCCCCGCAGTTGATCAAGGTGGAGTCGGTGGTGCAGGCCGAGCCGCTCGGGCTGGGCCATGCCATCAGTTGCGTGGAACCCACCCTGTCCGCCGACGAGGACGCCGTCGCCGTGCTGCTCCCCGACGACCTGGTGCTGCCCACCGGGGTGTTGGAGACGATGTCGGCGGTGCGCGCCCGCCGCGGCGGCACCGTGCTGTGCGCGATCGAGGTCAGCCCCGAAGACGTCAGTGCCTACGGCGTTTTCGACGTCGAGCCCGTTCCCGACAGTGACAACCCTGATGTCCTGCGGGTCAAGGGAATGGTCGAGAAGCCCAAGGCCGCCGACGCACCGTCGACGTTCGCCGCTGCGGGACGGTACGTGCTGGACCGGGCCGTGTTCGACGCGTTGCGGCGCATCGACCGCGGCGCCGGCGGCGAGGTGCAGCTCACCGACGCCATCGCGCTGATGATCGCCGAAGGCCACCCGGTTCACGTGGTCGTACACCGCGGATCGCGACACGACCTGGGAAATCCGGGCGGCTACCTCAAAGCTGCGGTTGACTTTGCCTTGGATCGTGACGACTACGGTCCGGACCTGCGCCGGTGGCTGGTGGCGCGGCTGGGCTTGGCGGAGAACTGAGGCAGAGTCAGTCCTGGCCAACCCGAATCGGACCGATGCTGTGAGAAAGGCGCACCGTGCGTTCGGTTGAGGAGCAGCAGGCCCGGGTTTCTGCTGCCGCGGTGGCGCCGCGTCCGGTCCGGGTGGCGATCGCCGAGGCGCAGGGCCTGATGTGTGCCGAGGAGGTGATCGCCGAGCGGCCCATGCCGGCCTTCGACCAGGCCGCCATTGACGGTTACGCGGTGCGCAGCGTCGACGTGTTCGGCGCTGAGGCGATCGGAGACAGCTCGGAGGCGGCCGAGCGCGATGCCGCCGCGGTCACCCTTCCGGTGCTGGGCACCATCGAGGCCGGGGCGCGCACCCCCACCCGGCTGCAGCCGAAGCTGGCGACCCGGATCCAGACCGGGGCTCCGATGCCCACGCTGGCCGACGCGGTGCTGCCGCTGCGCTGGACCGACGGCGGGAGTTCCCGGGTCCGGGTGCTGCGCGGCGTGCGCCCGGGCGACTACGTGCGCCGGATAGGTGACGACGTGCAGCCCGGCGACCTCGCCGTCCGCGCCGGCACCGTCGTCGGCGCCGCCCAGGTGGGCCTGCTGGCCGCCGTCGGCCGCGACCGGGTGCTGGTGCATCCGCGTCCCCGGCTGTCGGTGCTGGCCGTGGGCGGCGAACTGGTCGACGTCACCCGTACGCCCGGCAACGGGCAGGTCTACGACGTGGACTCCTACGCGCTGGCCGCTGCCGGCCGTGACGCGGGGGCCGAGGTGAACCGGGTCGGCATCGTCAGCGGCGAACCCCGGAAGCTGCGCGAGGTGGTCGAGGGTCAGCTTAACCGCGCCGAGGTGGTGGTGATCGCCGGCGGCGTGGGCGGTGCGGCGGCCGACGAGGTGCGCGCGGCGCTGTCAGACCTCGGCGAGATCGAAGTCGCCCGGATCGCGATGCATCCCGGCTCGGTGCAGGGTTTCGGCCAGCTCGGGCCGGAAGGGGTGCCGACGTTCTTGTTGCCGACCAACCCCGTCAGCGCCCTGGTGGTGTTCGAGGTGATGATCCGTCCGTTGATCCGGCTGTCGCTGGGCAAACGCGAGCCGATGCGCCGGATGGTGCGGGCGCGCACCCTGGGTCCGATCAGTTCGATGCCCGCGCGCAAGGGCTATCTGCGGGGGCAGCTGATGCGTGACGAGCAGACCGACGAGTACCTGGTGCAAGTGCTCGGGGCGACCGGCGGCACCTCCTCGCACCTGCTGGCGACCCTGGCCGAGGCGAACTGTCTGGTGGTGGTTCCCGAAGAGGTCGAGCAGATCGCCACCGGCGAGATCGTGGACGTCGCCTTTTTGGCGCAGCGCGGTTGAGTCCGGGTCGATGCTGGTGAACCTGTGGCCGTTCAAGGCCGTCCAGCACCCCGGCTGGCCGACGGTGCTCGGGCCGCTGCGCGTCGCCGCGGGGGTGATCCGGCTGCGGCCGGTGCGGATGCGCGACGGCGTGGCCTGGAGCCGGATCCGGTTGGCCGACCGCGCCCACCTGGAGCCATGGGAGCCCAGTGTCGAAGCGGACTGGGTCACCCGGCACAGTGCGGCGGCGTGGCCGCCGGTGTGTTCGAGCCTGCGCACCGAGGCCCGGTACGGGCGGATGCTGCCGTTCGTGATCGAGGTCGACGGTCGCTTCTGCGGCCAGCTGACGGTCGGCAACATCGCGCACGGTGCGCTGCGTTCGGCCTGGATCGGCTACTGGGTGTCGAGCGCGGTGGCCGGCGGGGGCGTGGCGACCGGGGCGGTGGCGCTCGGGCTCGACCACTGTTTCGGGCCGGTGCGGCTGCACCGGGTGGAGGCCACCGTGCGGCCGGAGAATGCGGCCAGCCGGGCGGTGTTGGCCAAGGCCGGCTTTCGCGAGGAAGGGCTGCTGCAGCGTTACCTGGACGTCGACGGTGCGTGGCGGGACCACCTGCTGGTGGCGATCACCGCCGAGGAAATCACCGGTTCGGTGACCGCGGCGCTGGTGCAGGCCGGCCGGGCCGCATGGGCCTGAAAGAATTCGTCCGCCGTGTTGCCCGTGTGATAGTTGTGACTATCGAGGTCAGCGAGTAAATTACATCTATGTAATTGGCTCGGCGCGCCGTCCGGCCGTGTGGGCCAAGAGACCTAGCCTTGGCTGGGAAAGGAGCAGGCCCCCATGCCCAGCATCCCGCAATCATTGCTCTGGATCTCACTGGTCGTCCTCTGGCTGTTCGTACTGGTGCCGATGTTGGTGAGCAAGCGAGACGCGGTGCGCCGCACCAGTGACGTGGCGTTGGCGACCCGGGTGCTGACCAGTGGGTCCAGCGCACGGCTGCTCAAGCGCGGCGGTCCGGCCGCCGGTCACCGCAGTGATCCCGACTGGCAGCGCAGCGACGCCGACCTTGACGATGACATCGACGACGACGAGCCGGCCGAGAGCGGGCCGCGGGTCTTCGTCGCCGCGGCCGGTGAGCAGGGCGAGCTGGACTACCTCGACGTTCTCGACGTCGAAGTCGTCGCCGAGGATTCCGACGTGCTGCCGCTCTCGGAGGCGGGGTTGGCTGCCGAGGCCGAAGCGCAGGCGCGAGCGCAGGCCGAGGCCGAGGCACGGGCTGAAGCCGAAGCGCGGGCCCAGGCCGAGGCTGAAGCGCAGGCTCAGGCTGAAGCGCAGGCGGAGGCTGAGGCCGAAGCCCAGGCCGAAGCAGAGGCGGAGGCCGAACCGGAAGCCGTTGCCGAGGCGGACGCCGACGGCCACGAGTACGAATATGTCGAGGACAGCTCAGGTTTGGAGGCCGAAGCCGACTCGTCGGCGACGGTAGCGCGGCCACGTCGCTATGACACCAAGACGGCCGCCGCCGTCAGCGCCCGCAAGTACGAGTTCCGCAAGCGGGTGCTGATGTCGCTGGCGGTGATCCTGGTGCTCTCGGCGCTCACGGCTTTCACCATGGCACCGACGGCGTGGTGGATCTTCGGCGGTGCGGCCGGTGCGACCGTGCTCTACCTGGCCTACCTGCGCCGGCAGACCCGTATCGAGCAGCAGGTGCGCGCCCGCCGGGCCCGGCGTTCGGAGCGTCCGCGGGCGCAGCGCGACAATGCCCACCCGGAGGCGTTCGAGGTGGTGCCGTCGCGGCTGCGGCGCCCCGGCGTCGCGGTGCTGGAGATCGACGACGAGGACCCCGTCTTCGAGCACCTGGAGTACGCGGCCTCGGCACGCGAATACGACTGGCGCGGCGACCTGCCCCGGGCATCGGGTCAATAGCGTCTCGGTTTCAGGGCACCGGCCGGGGGCTGGTAGCCTGACAAGCCGTCAGGGGCTATAGCGCAGTTGGTAGCGCGTCTCGTTCGCATCGAGAAGGTCAGGGGTTCGATTCCCCTTAGCTCCACAGAGTTTGATCAGGTCACGACGGTTGCTGACCGTCAACCTTCCGAGCCGGGTCCGCATCGTAGGGCGGGCCGAGGAATCGTCGTACCGCAGCCGTTTCGGCGTCGCCGTCCTTGAGCGGCCAATACCAGAGCGCCAGGAACACGCGGATGAGCCACTGCGCCGCCAGCGGGTCGGGATTGTCGGCGCCGACCATTTCACCGGCAAAGCGGGCGATGGCGGGCGAATCGGTCAGCCACCCGGTACCGGGCGGGCCGGTCGTGGAACTCATGATCTTCGCCAGCGGGTCGGCCCGCATGCGCTGCAAGGCGACGGTGGTGGCGGTGATGATGCGCTCCGAGCCGGTCAGCCCGGTGATGGCGTCGCGCACCGAGTCGAGGATGCGTTCGGCCTGCCTGCTCAGCACGGCATCCCGGATTGCGGCCTTGCCGCCGACATGACGGTAGATCGTCGCCGGCGAACAGTGAACTGTGGCCGCCAGCGCGTCGATGGAAAAGCCGTCGTAGCCCTGACGCGACATCAGGTCAGCTGCCGCTGCGTAGATCCGTTCCGCCCCCGCGCTGCGTCGATCCCGGCCGATCAGCCAGTCGTTCGCCACCGCGATCACTCACTTCCCCCCCCGTCGAAATCATGGCATGGTTTCCTCACAGTAAGAAAATCTTTGACTGATTTCTCAGCGCCGGTGCTGGTCGGCGCGGCGGGCTGAGAACGATGATCCGCACCGGGTCCGCACCGTTTTGCAAGTTCGGCCCACAACGTTGACGCAGGTCACGGCGCCATTCAGTCTTGGGGTTATGCGTGCAGTGGTGGACCCCAACGACTTCTTCGGCACCGCCGTCCAGGATCCCTATCCGCTCTATGCGGCCATGCGCAGCCGCGGCGGGGTGAATCGGATCGGTGACTCGGTGTTCTACGCGGTGTGCGGCTGGGACGCCCTGGTGGAAGCCGTTGACCGTGTCGAGGACTTCTCGTCGAACCTGACCGCGACCATGGTCTACCACGACGACGGGACCGTCACACCGTTCGAGATGGGCCAGCTCGGTGGGCCGATGCAAGTGCTGGCCACCGCCGACGATCCGCTGCACGCGCAGCATCGGAAGTTGCTGCTGCCGCATCTTTCCGCGAAGCGCGTGCGGGTGATCGAGGAGTTCGCCGAGGCCACCGCAATGCGGCTGTGGGCGGGGGCCAGCGGTGACGGGCGCGTCGAATGGATGAGCGCGATGGCCAACCGGCTGCCCATGATGGTGGTCGCTCGCCTCCTCGGGCTTCCCGATGACGACGTCGACGAGCTGATCCGGCTGGGATATGCGACCACGACGCTGCTCGACGGAATCGTCAGCGAGGATCAGCTCGCAGCCGCCGGGATGGCGGCCATGGAGTTGTCCGCCTACGTCCTGAAGCACTTCGAGAAGGCCACCGAAGACCCCCGACCGGGCCTGATCGGCGATCTTGCCGCGCGGACCAAATCCGGTGAGCTGGAACAGCTTCCGGCGCTGGCCATCATGCTCACCTTGTTCAGCGCCGCCGGTGAGTCCACCGCCTCGTTGCTCGGCAGCGCCGCCTGGATTCTGGCCGAGCGCCCGGGCGTGCAGGAGCAACTGCGAGCCCACCCCGAACTGCTGGGTGCGTTCATCGAGGAGACTCTGCGATACGAGTCGCCGTTTCGCGGCCATTATCGCCACGTGGTCAACGACACCACCCTGGCCGGTGTCGAGTTGCCCGCTGATTCGCGCCTGCTGTTGGTGTGGGGCGCCGCCAATCGCGATCCCGAGCACTTCGACACTCCTGAGGAGTTCCGGCTCGACCGCAGCGCGTTGAAGGGGCACGTGGCCTTCGGCAAGGGTGCGCACTTCTGCGTCGGCACCCCGCTGGCCCGCCTGGAGGCTCAGGTCGTCCTGCGAACCCTGCTCGAACAGACCACCTGGATCGAGGCTGCCGAGGTCGGCCAGTGGCTGCCCAGCATCTTGGTGCGCCGACTCGAACGGCTGGAGCTGGACCTCCGCTGACGGTGCTCAGGGGTGCGCGGTGAGATACGTCGGATTGTCCAGCCCGGCTGTCAGTTCCGTCACGTCGAACGCCCGGTCCAGGCGCGCGGCCAAGGCCTTCGGGTCGATCAGCAGGCTGATCTCAGCGGTCTGCCGGGCGATCAGGCGCCCGATCAGCGGGTAGAGCCGGCGCATGACAGCCCGCTCGATCGACGTGCAACGCGACGCGCAGTAGCCGACATGACCGATCTCGTCGGTGAGGATTTCGCTGTAGAGCAACGTGATTCGCTCCGCGACGTCCGGCTCGTCGACGAACAGTTCGACGCCGACGCGGCGTAGCTCGTCGAACATGATGCAGCCCGCCATCTCCGCGGCCCCGACGAACATGAAGCCGAGCCGTTCGGGGAGAAACACGCTGGTTTTGACGAACTGCCGCATCACAAATGGTGGCGGGACGACTTGGAAGGGCAGACCGAATACATCGAGCGCGTAGGCCAGCAGCCGGGTGTGATAGTGCTCTTCCAGCTCGAGGTAGACGTTCTCGGGCGGCAGGCTCTCGTCGCTGTTGCGCCCGTAGGTCTCGCCGAGTCCGACACCGAATCGCTCTGCCTGGTTGAGTTTGGCGGTCGCCAGCAAGAACAGCATTTTGCGGTCCAAGCCCGGTTCGGGCCGCCGGCGTCGCAGGTTACGAAGAAAGGTCGGTCGGTCGGCGGGTCGAGCCGAACGGACCGGGTTGGCCTCAAGCTCGCCGAAGAACAGTTCCCGATTGGACAGTCGCCTGTTGAGCAGGTCCGCTTCGCCATCACGTTTTGCCAAGTAGTCCCGGTAGCCCTCGATGCCGGTGTGGTTCATCGGATCTCCATTCCCTTGACGATCGTCGTCACGTAACGGTTCAGCTGTGCAGCATCGTGCGCGCCGGTGGCCAGCAGGGCAAACAGCCCGGTCAAAAAGAATGTTCCGAGTTCCGCCGCGTCGAGCTCCGGGGACACCTGCCCCGACTCCTGCGCGCGGCCGATCAGGCCCACCAGAAACTCCGCGAGGGGGTGTTGCGCCAACTCGTCTTCGACGGGACGAGTGGACGAAAAGTGCAGGCCGAGCATGTCCCGGAAGACCACGGCTCCCAATCGGCGTTTGGCTTTCAGGGCGTGGTGAACCAGTTGGGAAAGCACGGAGGCCAGATCGCCGTCGGCCGCGCCGAGTTCGCTGACGATCCGGGTCTCGGCGTTGCGCTCGACCTCGATGAGGACGTGCTCCTTGGTGGGGAAGTGGAAGTAGAACGTTCCCCGCACCACACCCGCTGCCGCGGCGATGGTGCTGACATCGGCGCCGGCCAGCCCGCGTTGCGCGATCTCGGCGAGCGCGGCTTCGAATAGGCGCGCGCGGGTTTCGAGTCGCCGAGCCTCCCGGCTACCCCCGGTTGCCGATGGCGGCGCGCTCAGCTCACCCGGTGCCTGCATGCCCGCACCGTACGCCGATTGTTGACGACCGTCAATGACAGGTGTCAGTGTATCGAGATGGTGGCTGCGGCCCGGGGCGTCACACGGCGTGGGTGAGCGCGGAAAGCAGTAGCCCGATGTCCGAGGAATTGGAGAGTGACAAGGCCGTGGAGATCGTCGTCAAGCTGTGTCTCGATCGGGCCACGAGGGCGTTCCCGGCCCGTGCGTCGGTAGGCTTTCTATTCATGGCCACCAAGCCAGGCATGTCCGAGTACGAGCGCAAGGCCTGGGATGCGCTGCTGGACGCGGCCATCAGTCCGGAGCGATCCGGTCGGTTGGAAGGTCTGAGCCAGGGCATCAAGCAACGCGCCCAGCAGGTGGCCGCCCAGGCCCGCTTGACCGTCGAACAGCTCCCCGGCGCGACCGCCGTCATCGGCACGCTCGACGATCTGACCACCAAGGCGATGGAGACGCTGCACACCGTGCTGGTCGAGCGGGGACTCAATTCGGTCAAGCCGGGCAACGTGTTTGCGATGTTCGCCGACGAGGGTGTCGTGGTGGCGTCCTACGACGAGGTCAGGCAACTCGACCTGCAGCAGTGCGACCGTTCGGTTCCGCGGCGCAAGGAGCGCTACATCGCGCTCGCGGTGGCCGGAGGTGCGGCGTCATCGCTGGCGGTGACGGGTTCGGTGGTGACGAGCGCGGTCACCGGCGGTACCAGCATGACGGTCGCGGCCTCTGCTGTCGTCGCTGACGTCACCGCCGTCATGGTCGGGATGGGGCGCATCGTGGCATTGGTTGCGGCGCACTACGGTTACGACGTGCGCGAGCCGGGCGAGCAGGCCTTCGGGTCCGGGGTGATCGCCTACTCTGCCGCGGGGAGCCCCGCCGAGAAGGCGGCAGCGCTGGCGTCGCTTTCACGATTGACAGAGCGGATGATGCGACAGGCGTCGTGGCGCCACCTCCAGCCGCAGCAAGCGGACAACGTAATCCAGCAGATCTCGGTGGCGCTGGGATTCCGGATGGCCAAACACAAGCTGGCGCAGGCTGTTCCGGTACTCGGCGCGGTCGTCAACGGCGGACTCAACGCCCGGATCGCCCAGCGGACGTTCGAGCGGGCACAGCAGGCCTACCGGCTACGGTTCCTCACCGAAAAGCACGACCTGGACGCCCGCCAGTGGGCGCCGGCCGTGGATTGGGGCGGTGCTATCGACGTCCCGTTGGTCGACGAGGTGCTCGGTGCGGAGCTCGATTCGGAATGCGGCGACACGCAGGGTGTTACGGACTAGCGCAAGGTGTCCGGGCACAGCTCGCGCTGGGCGATGTCGATCACCGGGCGCGGGTTGCTCTGCAGATCGTCGACCATCGAGGGTCCGCCGAACGACGGCCGGCGCGGGAACGTCGCGACGATCTGGTCGGGGCTTTCGCCGTTGCGCAACTGGCTGCAGAACCGGTGGCCCGCAGACAGTCGTGCATTGGGCGGGCCGGACCGGAAGACCCCGTTGGCGTCCAGGGCGGCGATGTAGCTGGCGTCGTCGGCGTGGGCCGGCGCGCTGCCGAGCAGTGCCAGGGCGGCGAAACCGAGGGATGCGCCGGTGCGCAGAATCCAACTCATGCCGGCGATGTTACGTCGAAAAGCAGTTGACTCTGCGGCTACCGGGCAAAAGTGCGAGAGCACTGTCCGGTAGCCGCAGAGTCAACAGGGGTTAAATCAGGCCCAGCGCGGTCATCGCGTCGGCAACCTGGATGAAGCCGGCGATGTTGGCGCCGACCACGTAGTTGCCGGGCGCGCCGTACTCGTCGGCGGTCACCACACAGCGGTGGTGGATGCTCTGCATGATCGCCGCCAGGCGCTGCTCGGTGTACTCGAAGCTCCACGAATCGCGCGAGGCGTTCTGCTGCATCTCCAGGGCGCTGGTGGCCACCCCGCCGGCGTTGGCCGCCTTGCCCGGGGCCACCGTCACGCCGGCGTCGGTGAATAGCTTGACCGCGTCCGGGGTGCAGGGCATATTGGCGCCCTCGGCGACGATCTTGCAGCCGTTCTTGGCCAGCGTGGCGGCGTGGGTGCCGTCCAGCTCGTTCTGGGTTGCCGAGGGAAGCGCGATCTGGCAGGGCACGTCCCAGATGGAGCCGCCGTTGTTGACGAATTGCGTCGCGCCGCCGCGGGCGGTGGCGTAGGTCTCGATGCGCTCGCGCTTGACCTCTTTGATCTCCTTGAGCAGCTCCAGGTCGATGCCCTTCTCGTCGACGATGTAGCCCGAGGAGTCCGAGCAGGCCACCACGGTGCCGCCCAGCTGGTGGATCTTCTCGATCGCGTAGATCGCCACGTTGCCCGAGCCCGAGACCACGGCCCGCTTGCCCTCGAAGGAGTCCTTGGCCGTCTTGAGGATCTCGTCGGCGAAGAACACCGCGCCGTACCCGGTCGCCTCGGTGCGGACCTGCGAGCCGCCCCAGGTCAGGCCCTTGCCGGTCAGCACTCCGGACTCGTAGCGGTTGGTGATCCGCTTGTACTGGCCGAACAGGTAGCCGATCTCGCGACCGCCGACACCGATGTCACCGGCCGGGACGTCGGTGTACTCGCCCAGGTGGCGGTAGAGCTCGGTCATGAACGACTGGCAGAACCGCATGATCTCGTTGGTCGAGCGGCCCTTGGGGTCGAAATCCGAGCCGCCCTTGCCGCCGCCGATCGGCAGGCCGGTCAGGGAGTTCTTGAAGATCTGCTCGAAGCCAAGGAATTTGACGATCCCCAGGTACACCGACGGGTGGAACCGCAGACCGCCCTTGTAGGGGCCGAGGGCCGAGTTGAACTCCACCCGGAAACCCCGGTTGATCTGCACGTTGCCGTCGTCGTCGAGCCACGGCACCCGGAAGATGATCTGACGTTCCGGCTCGCACATCCGACGGATTACCGCGCTGTCGACGTAATCGGGGTGCTTCGCCACCACCGGCCCGAGGCTGCTGAGCACCTCGAAGACGGCCTGGTGGAACTCGGCCTCACCCGGGTTGCGGCGCAGGACCTCGTCATAGATGTCGTGCAGCTTCGGATTCAGTTGGCTCATATCGTGTGATCTCTTCCTCGCGTGTCGCTGTCAGCGGGCACAGGGTAGCCGCCTAAATCGCTAACGCCGAATCCACTCCGTTACGTCGCTGTTAAATCATTACCGCTCCGGACGCACCGGTTAGCCTTGATTGGCGAACAAAGGCGGAGCAATCCATGGTTATGTCGCGGCGAGACCGGGTGAGGGAAACGCTGTCCACCACGGAACTCGCGGCGATGGCAATCTTCGCTGATTGTACCGCCGCCGACCTGAGGCCGCTGGCCGCCTACCTGCAGCCACTGCGGGCCGAGGCCGATACCGAACTCATGCGGCAGGGCGAGCGGGCGGTGTCCTTCCTGCTGATCTCCTCGGGTTCGGCCGAAGTCAAACACCTCGGAGACGACGGTGCGGTGGTCGTCAACGAAGTGTCGGCCGGGATGGTGGTCGGTGAGATCGCGCTGCTGCGCAAAGGCCGCCGTACCGCGACAGTCACCACCTCGACGCCGCTGACCGGCTGGATCGGCGATGAACAGGCCTTCGACGAGATGGTGCAGATCCCGCACGTGATGGATCGGCTGGTGCGCACCGCGCGCCAACGCCTGGCCGCCTACATCGTGGCCGTGCCGATCCGGGCCCGCGACGGTACGCAGCTGTTACTGCGGCCGGTGTTGCCCGGCGACAGTGCGCGAACCGTCCACGGTCACGTCGAGTTCTCCCGCGAGACGCTCTACCGGCGGTTCATGTCCACTCGCATCCCGAATCCGGCGCTGATGCACTACCTGTTCGAGGTCGACTACGTCGATCACTTCGTCTGGGTGGTCACCGAGCTGGACGGCTCGGTCGTCGCCGACGCGCGGTTCGTCCGGGACCTCGAGGACCCGACGGTCGCCGAGATCGCGTTCACTGTCGGCGACAGCTTTCAGGGTCGGGGGATCGGGACCTACCTGATGGGGGCGGTGTCCGTCATCGCCCGGCTGGAGGGCATCGAGAAGTTCACCGCGCGGGTGCTGTCGGAGAACGCGCCGATGCGCGCGATCCTGGACCGCCTGGGCGCCTACTGGGAGCGCGAGGAACCGGGCATCGTCACCACCGTGATCGACGTACCCGGCGCGGCCCAGCTGCCGTTCGGCAAGGAAGTTGCCGATCAGATCAAAGAGGTTGGCCGCCAAGCGATCCAGGCCGTGGGGTGACCGTCGCCTGGTAGGCGGGTCGGCGTTGGGTAGATTGGCTGCGATGTTGAACCTTCGCGCGGTGCCGGCGCTCTGCTGTGTCGGTCTGCTCGCCGCCTGCAGCTCCGGGCCCGCTGAGGTGACCGCCGACATCAGCAAGGTCGCCGACATCAAGTCTTCTTTCGGCCCGGAGTTCCAGGTCAAGAACGTCGCGCCCACCGGGCTAGACCCAAAGTTGCTGGCGGGCAACACATTGCCTCCGGGCCTGACGTTCGAACCCGCGGACTGTTCGAGGTATGCGGTCGGTCAGCAGCTGCCGCAGGGCATGCAGGGCAACATGGCCGCTGTGGCCGCCGAGGGCAACGGCAACCGCTTCATCACCATCGCCCTGGAGACCTCTGAGCCGGTCGTGGTCAGCGAGCCGGGACGGTCCTGCCGCCGGATCGGGTTCGCCGGGGAACGGATGCGCGGCCTGGTCGAAACGGTCGAGGCTCCGCACATCGACGGCGTGCAGACGCTGGGGGTGCACCGGGTGGTCGAGGCCGTTGCGGGCGGCCAGGCCCGCGTCGGGGAGCTCTACAACTACTCGGCGTATTTCGGCCCGTACCAGGTGCTCGTCACCGCGAACCCGCTGGTGGCGCCGGACAAGCCCGTCACCCCCGTGGACACCCAGCGGGCTCGCGATCTCCTGGTGGCCGCGGTGAACGCGGTGCGGGGCTGATCAGCGAACGCCGCGCGGCCGGAACTGGATGCTGATCCGCGGGCCGGTCGGAGTGGCCGTCTTCGGGATGGAATGTTCCCAGGTCCGTTGGCACGAGCCGCCCATCACCAACAGATCGCCGTGGCGCTGTGCCAACCGCAGTGCGGTACCGCCGCCGCGGGGGCGCAGTGCAAACGTGCGGGTGGCGCCGACGCTGACGATCGCGACCATGGTGTCGTGGTGGGCGCCGCGGCCGAGAGTGTCGCCGTGCCAGGCCACGCTGTCGCCGCCGTCGCGGTACAGGCACAGCCCCACCGTGGTGAACGGCTCGCCGAGTTCTCCGGCGTAGATGTCATTGAGCCGGCGGCGCAGCCGGGCGATCGCGGGATGCGGCGCCTCGTCGGCGGCCAGGTCGTGGAAGCTGACCAGCCGGGGAACGTCGAGCACCCGGTCATACATCCGGCGGCGCTCCGCCCGCCAGGGGATCGCGGACTGTAGTTCACCGACCAGCTCGCTTTCGTCGCAGAGCCAGCCCGGGCGCACGTCGAGCCAGGCGCCGTCACCCAGCTGTCGGCGTTCGCTGCAGTCGAACAGCGACTCCTGTACCGGTATCGCCACGACACGCAGTCTATCGCACACCAGTTCGATCCGTCGAGATGCGCTAGGACCAGCTGGGCAGCCAGATCTCCATGTTCCAGGTGGCCGGCGAGATCGGCACCCCGGTCAGAATCGGGTACAGCCAGGCGAAGTTCGTCAGCACCACAGCGAGGTAACAACAGACCGCGAGCAGTCCGAGCGTCTGGCGTTCCTCGGTGCGACCATGTCCGTCGTTGACGATGTCGATACAGATCAACGCCAGCAGCGTCGCCAGGAACGGTGCCATCGGCACCGCGTAGAAGAAATACATCTGCCGGTCGATGCCGGCGAACCATGGCAGCCAGCCGGCGCAGTAGCCCACCAGCGCCGCCGCGTAGCGCCAGTCATGACGCACCAGCGTGCGCCACGCCGCGTAGCCCAGCACCGGCACGGCGAGCCACCACATCGCCGGCGTGCCCACCAGCAGCACCGCCTTGACGCAGGACTGGGCGCCGCAGCCGGGCACGTCGTGCTGATCGATCGCATAGAGCACCGGACGCAGCGACATCGGCCAGGCCCACGGCTTGGATTCCCACGGGTGGTGATTGCCGGCGGCGTTCGTCAGGCCGGCGTGGAAGTGATACGCCTGGTAGGTGTAGTGCCACAGCGAGCGCAGCGCGTCGGGCACCGGGAACCGGCTCTCGAACCCGATCGACTGGCCTTCCTCGTGGCGATCCACCCCCGTCTCCGAGGCGAACCACGCCGCATACGACGCCAGATACACCCCGAACGGAATCAGTGCCATGGCGTAGCCGGTGGGCACCACATCACGGCGCAACGTTCCCAGCCACGGCCGGCGCACCCGGTACTGCCGACGAGCGGCGACGTCGAACGCCAGCGACATCGCCGCGAAGAACGCCACGAAATACAGCCCGGACCACTTGGTGGCACACGCCAATCCGAGCAGCACCCCGGCGCCGAAGCGCCACCAGCGCACCCCCAGCCGCGGCCCCCACGGCGTTACGGCGCTCCGGCCGTCGGTCAACACGGTGTGCATCCGCGTGCGCACCTGGTCGCGGTCGACGATCAGCGCCCCGAACGCCGCAATTACGAAGAAGGTCAGGAAGCCGTCCAGCAGTGCGGTGCGGGCGGCGACGAAGCTGACGCCGTCACCGACCAGCAACAGCCCGGCCACCCCGCCGGCCAGCGTCGATCGGGTCATCCGGCGCACGATGCGCACCAGCAGCGCGATCGCGAGCACCCCGAGTAGCGCGCTGGTGAATCGCCAGCCCAGGCCGTTGTAGCCGAACAGCGCCTCGCCGATCGCGATCAGCTGCTTGCCGACCGGTGGGTGGACCACCAGTCCGTAGCCGGGGTTGTCCTCCACGCCGTGGTTGTGCAGCATCTGCCAGGCCTGCGGCGCGTAGTGCTTCTCGTCGAAGATCGGCGTGCCGGCGTCGGTGGGGATGTACAGATTCGAGAACCGGGTCACCGCCGCCAGCGTGGTGACCGCCGCGGTCACCGCCCAGCCGCGGGCGCGGTCGGTCGGCCCGAAATCGGCCACCGGCACCAACAATCCCGGGCTGATCATGGGAGCGGTGCGCTCCGGCACGGCCGCGGAGCTGGTAGCGGTCGGAGCGCTCATCCCCACGATCGTAGGCTGTGCGCCATGCCCGATGGTCGATTGCTGCTGGGTGCGACCCCCCTCGGCCAGCCCGCCGACGCATCGCCCCGGCTCATCGCGGCCCTGGGCACCGCCGACGTGGTGGCCGCCGAGGACACCCGGCGGGTGCGGACGCTGGCCAAGGCGCTCGAGGTGCAGATCGCCGGGAAGGTGGTCAGCCTGTTCGACGCCAACGAGGCGGCCCGGGTGCCCGCGTTGCTGGCCGACATCGAGGCCGGCGCCACCGTGCTGGTAGTCAGCGACGCCGGGATGCCGCTGATCAGCGACCCGGGGTACCGCTTGGTGGTCGCGTGCGCGGAGGCGGGCCTGCCGGTGAGCTGCCTGCCCGGCCCGTCGGCGGTGACGACCGCGCTGGCGGTCTCGGGGCTGCCCGGCGAGAAGTTCTGCTTCGAAGGCTTTGCGCCGCGCAAGGCCGCGGCCCGGCGGGCGTGGCTGGCGACGCTGGCCGGCGAACGGCGCACCTGCGTCTTCTTCGAATCGCCGCGGCGCCTCGCCGACTGCCTGCGTGACGCGGTCGATGAGCTCGGTGGCCAGCGGCGGGCGGTGGTGTGCCGGGAGCTGACCAAGACCCACGAGGAGGTGCTGCGCGGGACGCTGGCCGAGCTGGCGGAGTGGGCGGTCGGCGGCGTGCTGGGGGAGATCACCGTGGTGCTGGCCGGGGCGACTCCGCGCGCCGACCTGCCGGCGTTGGTGGCTGAGGTCACCCGGCTGGCAGCGGAGGGTATGCGGGTCAAAGACGCTTGCGCGCAGGTGATCTCCGCAGCGCCCGGTTCGGTATCGCGCCGTGAGCTCTACGACGCGGTGCTGCGGGCCCGGGACTGATCGGCGGCCACAATCGGTGCGGCTTTGTGCAGGCACTCTTGCCATTCGGCGTCGACGTCGGAGTCCGCGGTGATTCCGCCGCCGACCCCGAGTACCGCGCCGCCGTCGGCGTCGAATTCCACGGTGCGGATTGCCACGTTGAGTTCGCAGCCCGACACTGGGGACGCCAACCCCACGGTGCCACAGTAGACCCCGCGCCGATACGGCTCCCACTGCGAAAGCAATTGGCGGGCCCGGTGTTTGGGTGTCCCAGTGACCGAGGCCGGGGGGAACGTGGCATCCACCAGCGCCGGCATGCCCAGCTGGGCGGGCACCTCTGCCGACACCGTCGACACCAGATGCCACACGCCCGGCGCCGGGCGTACCGCCAACAGTTCGGGAACCGTCACGGTGCCCGTGACCGCCACCCGGCCCAGATCGTTGCGGACCAGGTCCACGATCATGATGTTCTCCGCGACGTCCTTGGTCGAGGCCCGCAGCGCCGACGGGCGCGCATCCAGCGGCAGCGTGCCCTTGATCGGGCTGGAGGTCACGACGGCGCCGCGGCGGCGCAGGAACAGCTCCGGTGACAGCGACGCCACCGCACCCCAGTCGCCGGCGACATAGGCGGCCCGGGCGGGTCCGGTGCGGGCGACCGCGTCGGCGAAGAAGTCCAGCGGGGCGCCGGTGACGGTTCCGGTGAATCGGGTGCACACGCAGGCCTGGTAGACCTCGCCGGCCCGGATGGCCTCCAAACAGGCCAGCACTCCGGCGCGATGCGCCTGCCGGTCCGGGGTTTCCCAGTAGATGCGACAGCTGCGGGCCGGTGCGGGCGTGGTCAGTGCCTCGGCCAGCCAGCCCGGCATCGGCGCACCGGACAGGCTCTCGAACCACCACTGCCGGTCAGCGTCCTGCCGCAGCACGCAGTCGGTCCAGCCTCCGGCCGCCTCCGGGATCCGGGGCGCCCGGCCGTCGGCGCCGGGGTCGGGGTAGGACAGATAACCGATCCAGCCGCCGCCCACCGTGCCGGACCCGGCACCAGCGGCGACATCGAACACCTCGCCGGGGTGCACCGGCTCGACGGCCACGCTGGGCGCGATCACCGCCCGGGCGTCGAACCACTCGCCGGTCAGCGCGGCCGGCGGCGGCAGCCCGCTCCGGGCGGTGGCATCGGCGACCGCACGCAGCACTTCCGGTGCCGCGCCCAGGCTGCCGAGCCGCTCGATGCGCATCGCACTAGCTTGTCAGACGTTTCAGCTGCGGGTGATCTCCCGGGCGGCGGCAAGTGCCGACAGCTTGTCCGGGTTGCGCATCGCATAGAAGTTGGTGATCAGGCCGTCGACGATCTCGACGGTGAACACGCCTTCGAGCTGGCCCGCGCGGTAGAGCAGCACCGCGGGGGCGGAGTTGCAGACCGCCATCTCGGCCCGGACGTCGGGTTGCTGCGCCCCGATGCGCAGCAGTCCGATGATCGAGCGGGCGACCTTGTCGGCGCCGAGGATGGGCCGGCGCGCGGCGCTGGCCTTGCCGCCGCTGTCGGCGGTCCACACCACGTCGGGGGAGAGCATCGACAGCACGGTCGCGAGGTCGCCGCCGGCCGCCGCCGTCATGAACTCCTCGGTGATGCGGGCATTCTCGGCCGGGTCCACCGGGGTGAAGCGCGGCCGCCGGGCCTGGACGTGGCCGCGGGCCCGATGGGCGACCTGACGCGCCGGGGGGGGGGGGGGGGGGCCCCCCCCACACAAAGACCACACACCCAAGCCCCCCCCCCCCCCCCGCGGGGGGCCGCGCCGCCCGCGGCCGCCCGGCGGGCCCCCCCCCCCCGCGCCCCCCCCCCCCCGCGGGGGGGGAGAC
>NZ_LZIN01000084.1 GCF_001667375.1 Mycolicibacter sinensis
CCCCGGCGGGGGGCGGGGGGGGGGGCCCCGCCCCCCCGCGCGGGCGGGGGGGGGGGGGGGGGGGGCCGCGGCGGGGGGGGGGGCCCCCCCCCCGGCCCCCCCCCCCCCACGCCGCACCGGCCGGCTGCAGGTCGCGGCTGCGCCGCACCTGAGCCGAGCCGTCCTCGTCGGGACCGGAGTAGGTCAGCCCCGCGGTACCGTCGGCACCCGCGGCCCCGTTGGCCCCGTCGATTCCCTTGGCGCGCAACCCGAATTCCGCCAAACCCTGCGGGGCGTCCACCGGTGCCACCGACGGCTTCGGTGCGGCCTCGACGGCGACGTTGAACAGGAAGCCGACCGATTCCTCTTTGAGCCCCTCGAGCATGCCGGTGAACATGTCGAAGCCCTCGCGCTGGTATTCCACCAGCGGGTCGCGCTGCGCCATCGCCCGCAGCCCGATGCCCTCCTTGAGGTAGTCCATCTCATAGAGGTGCTCGCGCCACTTGCGGTCCAGGACGGACAGCAGCACGCCGCGTTCCAGCTCCCGCATGGCGCCGGCCCCGGCGGCGCCGTCGACCTCGGCCTCGCGCGCGGCGTAGGCGTTCTCGGCGTCGGCGATCAGTGCCTCGAGCAGCTCCTCGCGGGTCAGGTCGTCGGCCTCACCGACGTCGGCGGCGTGCAGCAGCTCGTGGTAGTCGATGCCGACCGGGTACAGCGTCTTGAGCGCGGTCCACAATTGTTCGAGATCCCAGTCCTCGGCGTAGCCCTCGCCGGTGGCGCCGTTGACGTAGGCGGTGATCACGTCGACGAGCATGTCGTGGGCTTGCTCGGCCAGGTTCTCGCCGTCGAGGATCCGGCGGCGCTCGGCGTAGATCACCTTGCGCTGCTGGTTCATCACCTCGTCGTACTTGAGGACGTTCTTGCGGATCTCGAAGTTCTGCTGCTCGACCTGGGTCTGGGCGCTCTTGATCGCCCTGTTGACCATCTTCGCCTCGATCGGCACGTCGTCGGGCAGGTTCAGTCGGGTCAGCAGTGACTCCAGTGCCGCACCGTTGAACCGGCGCATCAACTCGTCGCCCAGCGACAGGTAGAACCGCGACTCGCCGGGGTCGCCCTGGCGGCCGGACCGGCCGCGCAGCTGGTTGTCGATGCGCCGCGACTCGTGCCGCTCGGTGCCCAGCACGTAGAGACCGCCGGCCTCGATCACTTCCTTGGCCTCGGCGGCCGCCTCCGCCTTGATCGCGGTGAGCGTCTCATCCCAGGCGGCCTCGTACTCCTCGGGGGTTTCGACCGGGTCCAGGCCCTGGTTGCGCAGCTTCTGGTCGGCCAGAAAATCCGGGTTGCCGCCGAGCACGATGTCGGTGCCGCGGCCGGCCATGTTGGTCGCCACCGTGATCGCGCCGCGCCGGCCCGCCTCGGCGATGATGTGCGCCTCGCGCTCGTGCTGCTTGGCGTTGAGCACGTTGTGCGGGATGCGCCGCTTGGTCAGCTGCTTGGACAGATACTCCGAGCGCTCCACGCTGGTGGTGCCGATCAGCACCGGCTGGCCCTTCTCGTAGCGTTCGGCCAGGTCGTCGACGACCGCGGCGAACTTGGCCTCCTCGGTCTTGTAGATGAGGTCGATCTGGTCGGTGCGCGCCATCGGCTTGTTGGTCGGGATCGGCACCACGCCCAGCTTGTAGATCTCGTGCAGCTCGGCGGCTTCGGTCTCGGCGGTACCGGTCATCCCGGCGAGCTTGTCGTAGAGCCGGAAGTAGTTCTGCAGGGTGATGGTGGCCAGCGTCTGGTTCTCGGCCTTGATCTCCACCTGCTCCTTGGCCTCGATGGCCTGGTGCATGCCCTCGTTGTAACGCCGCCCGACCAGCACCCGGCCGGTGAAGTCGTCGACGATGAACACCTCGCCGTTGCGGACGATGTAGTCCTTGTCGCGGTTGAACAGCTCCTTGGCCTTCAGGGCGTTGTTGAGGTAACTGACCAGCGGCGAGTTGGCTGCCTCGTAGAGGTTGTCGATGCCCAGCTGGTCCTCGACGAACTCCACCCCGAGCTCGTGCACACCGATGGTGCGCTTGCGCAGGTCCACCTCGTAGTGGACGTCTTTTTCCATCAGCGGCACGATCCGGGCGAACTCGGTGTACCAGTTGGAGGCGCCATCGGCCGGGCCGGAGATGATCAGCGGGGTGCGCGCCTCGTCGATCAGGATCGAGTCCACCTCGTCGACGATGGCGAAGTTGTGCGGGCGCTGCACCAGCTGCTCCAGCGAATGCGCCATGTTGTCACGCAGGTAGTCGAAGCCGAACTCGTTGTTGGTGCCGTAGGTGACGTCGGCGTTGTATGCGACCCGCCGCTCGTCGGGGGTCATCTGGGACAGGATCACCCCGACCTCCAGACCCAGGAAGCGGTGCACGCGGCCCATCCACTCGGCGTCGCGCTTGGCCAGGTAGTCGTTGACCGTGACGACGTGCACGCCCTTGCCGGAGATCGCATTGAGGTAGGCCGGCAGCACACAGGTCAGGGTCTTGCCCTCACCGGTCTTCATCTCCGCGACGTTGCCGTAGTGCAGTGCCGCCCCACCCATCAGCTGCACGTGGAACGGCCGCTGGCTCAGCACCCGCCAGGCCGCCTCGCGAGCCACCGCGAAGGCCTCCGGCAGCAGGTCATCGAGGGATTCGCCGGCTTCGTAGCGCTCCCGGAACTCATCGGTCTTGGCCCGCAACTCCGCGTCGGTGAGCGCCTCGGCGTCTCCGGACAGGGAGTCGACGTAGTCGGCGACCTTCCGGAGCCGTTTGACCATCCGGCCTTCACCAAAACGCAGCAACTTGGACAGCACGGCTGGTCCCCTACTCAGTCTTCGGCATTAATCGAGCGTCACCCATGGTAGGTGACACTGTTGCAAGGGGCGGCCCCGCCGGGTTCCGGCGGTGTTATACAAACGGCGTCACACCAACCGGATCAAGCCGTAGTCATAGGCGTGCCGGCGATAGACCACCGAGGGCTGGTCGGTCTCCTTGTCATGGAACAGGAAGAAATCGTGGCCGACGAGCTCCATCTCATAGAGCGCGTCGTCGACGGACATCGGCGTGGCGGAGTGCTCCTTGGTGCGCACGATCCGGCCCGGTTCGTAGTCGTGGCCATCATGCAGCGCGCCGTCGGTGTGGCCGGACCCGTCGCGGTCCGGTTCGGCGATACCGTCCCGGTTGAACGCCGCAGCCAGGAACTCCGGGTCCGGCGCGGTCGCCTCGGCCACCGAGACCGGCGTCTTGTCGCCGTAGGAGACGTTGCGGCGGCCTTTGCCGCGGCGCAACCGGCTCTCGAGGCGGTCGATCGCAGCCTCGAAGGCAGCGTAGAAGCTGTTGGCCCGGGCCTCACCCCGAACCACCGGCCCGCGGCCGTGCGCGGTGATGTCGATCTGCTGGCAGGACTTTCGCTGCCGGCGGTTGTTCGCGTGCTTGAGTTCGACGTCGAACAGGCGAATGGAACGGTCCAGCCGCTCCAGGCGGGCCAGCTTCTGCGAGACGTAGACCCGAAAGTGGTCCGGTATCTCGACGTTGCGGCCCTTGACCACGATTTCGGCGCCCGCCTGATCGGGGCTCTCGTCGGCATCGACCGGCGTGCGGCTGGTTCCCACGAATTGACTTACCATGCTCGACACTCTTTTCTTCTCGTCTCGACCACGTACTCCACGGTTCCCGTCCTTGATGACGACCGTAGCCATGCCGCCGGATACGTGCCACTGCTTTGACGGACCCGTTGTGAGTTGGTGGCCGCACCGGCATCAAGCCGCCGCGATCACTAATGCGGCGGCCACCGCAACACCGCCGGAACGCAGCACCCGCACCGACTCGGCCAGGGTGGCCCCGGTGGTGACGACGTCGTCGACCACCAAGACATCACCGGGAGGCAGCCGGCGCCGGCTCAGCACCACCCGGCCGCCGACGTTGCGTTCGCGCGCGCCGCTGCCCAACCCGACCGAGTCGCGGGTCAGTGCCCGCATCCGCAGCGCCGGCGCCACCGTGATGCCGGGGTGCCGCGCCGACGCCGCGGCCGCGATCCGCCCGATCGGGTCGCCGCCGCGGCGGCGGGCGGCGCTGCGCCGGGTGGGCGCGGGAATGATCGTCAGCGGCAGGTCGAGCATCCCCCAGCACAGCAACCGCTGCAGCGCGACCGCGAGCGGTAGAGCAAGCGGCGCGATCAGGTCGGTGCGTCCCCGCTCCTTCACCGCGACGATCGCCTGCCGGCGGGCCCCGGCGTAGCGGCCCAGCGCGAACACCGGCACCTGCGGGTCGAGCCGCGGACTGGCCAGGCGGGGCTCGTCGGGTCCGACGGCGAGCTGCGCCGCGCAGCCGGCGCACCAACCGGTGGCCGGGGCGCCGCAGCCACCGCACTGCCGGGGAAGCACCAAATCCAACCCAACGTCGAGCATGCGCTCGAGACTGGCACCGGCCACCGACAACCGGCCCCTACAAACTCCTCCTAGTCAGGTCGTATCCGCATGTCAAGGGGTCTTTAGTCCGCAATAGCAGCATCACCAAACACCAAAACCGTGAAGTCTCTAACAGATTCACGAATTTCATTCCTCAATACTGTTAGCGTCGCCGTCCATGACCTCCGAATCAACGCAGTTGGACACGTCAGCAGAGCCCGAATCCGGCGGCGCCACGGCGTTGATCGGCAAAGGCTGGGCCCAGGGCGTGGCCCTGGTTATGATCTTCGGATTCCTGGTGATGGGCATCCTGGCGATTCGCACCTACACCGCCTCGATGCCACTGCCGGACAAGGTGGTCACCGAGACCGGACAACAACTGTTCACCGGCGACGACATCACCCGCGGCCAGACACTGTTCCAGGCCCGGGGACTGATGCAGTACGGCTCGGTGCTGGGCCACGGCGCCTACCTGGGCCCGGACTACACCGCCGAATACCTGCGGATGGCCACCGACAACGTCACCCGCCAGTTCGAGGCGCAGGGCGTGACCAACCCGCACACCGACGTGGTCGCCGAGTTCCGGACCAACCGCTACAACGCCGACACCGGCACCCTGGTCTTCACCGACAAACAGGCCCGCGCGTTCACCGATATCCAGCGGCACTACGCCGACTACTTCGGTGAAGCCTCCACCAAATACGGGCTGCTGCCGCACATGATGACCGACCCGGGCGAGATCCGCGACGTGACCGCGTTCTTCGCCTGGACCGCCTGGGCGGCGGCGGCCGACCGGCCCGGCCACTCCTACAGCTACACCAACAACTGGCCCTCGGAGCCGCGCGTGGACAACGGTCCCACCGGATCGGTCGTGGTGTGGTCGGTGCTGTCACTCATCGCGCTGCTCGGCGGGATCGGGATCATGTTCACCGTCTACGGCCGGTGGAGCCAGAACATCGGCTGGCACGGCGCCGAGACGACCAGGCTCGAGTTCCGGCAGCCCGGCGAGGTGCCGCTGACCCGCTCTCAGCGGGCCGCGATTTGGATCTTCGCCGTCGTCGCGGTGCTGTTCTTGATCCAGACACTGCTCGGCGGCGCCGTCGAGCACTACCGCGCGGACCTGGCGGAGTTCTACGGGATCGACCTCGCCAAGTTCCTGCCCTACAACCTGGCCCGCACCTGGCACCTGCAACTGTCGCTGTTCTGGACCGCGGCAGCGTTTTTGGCCGGCGGCATCTTCCTGGTGCCCTTCATCACCCGCCGCGAGCCCGCCAAGCAGTCGTGGCTGGTCTACGGGCTGCTCGGAGCGCTCGCCGTGGTGGTCTTCGGATCCATGGCATTCGAGGCGCTGTCGATCTTCGGCAAGGTGGAGCCCGGCACGGTGATGTCGCAGCAGTGGGAGTTCCTGGACCTGCCGCGGGTGTTCCAGCTGCTGCTGATCGTCGGGTTGTTCCTGTGGATCTTCATCATCTGGCGCGGCATGCGCGCCAAGCTGGCCAGCACCTCGAAGATGAACCTGCCGTGGATCTTCTTCTTCACCGGCCTGACCATCCCGACCTTCTACGCGGTCAGCTTGCTCGCCGGCAGCGAGACGCACTTCTCGGTCGCCGACTTCTGGCGGTTCTGGATGGTGCACCTGTGGGTCGAGGACTTCTTGGAGCTGTTCACCACGGCGATGGTGGCCTACCTGTTCGTCCAGCTCGGGGTGGTGCGCGAGCGGGTCGCGCTGCTGGTGATCTTCCTCGACATCATCTTGTACTCCGCCGGCGGCGTCATCGGCACCATGCACCACCTGTACTTCTCCGGCACCCCGGTGGAGCATATGGCGCTGGGCGCGTTCTTCTCCGCCGCCGAGGTCATCCCGCTGACCTTCCTGACCGTGGAGGCATGGGCGTTCCTGCAGCTGGGCGCTCGCCAGGAAGCCGGTGGTGAGCACAACTTCCCGGCGCGCTGGGCGGTGATGTTCTTGGTCGCGGTCGGGTTCTGGAACTTCCTGGGCGCAGGCATCTTCGGCTTCCTGATCAACCTTCCGGTGGTGTCCTACTACGAGATCGGCACCGCGCTGACCGCCAACCACGCGCACGCGGCGATGTTCGGGGTGTACGGCATGCTGGCGGTGGCCCTGGCGATGTTCGCCTTCCGGTATGTGATCCCGGCGGACAAGTGGCCGAACAAGCTGGCCCGACTGTCGTTCTGGTGCATGAACATCGGCCTGGCCTGGATGGTGTTCGTCACCCTGTTGCCGCTGGGTGTGCTGCAGTTGTTCCACTCGGTCAACGCCGGCTACTTCGAAGCGCGGTCGCTGGGCTACATCACTCAGCCGGGCAACGCCGTGCTGGAGTGGATGCGGTTGCCAGGCGATGCGATCCTGATCGTCGGAGGCGTCGTGCCGTTCTGCTGGATCGCCTGGATTGCCCTGCGGCACTTCCGTTCCGGTCAGACCGTTGACGAGCTGCCCGAGCACGCGCTGTACACCTCGGTGGCGACCGACGCGACCGAAGCCGCGACACAGGGCTGATCGACGATGACGATGCCGGGAGCTTGGGTGTGGCTGATGTCGGGCTACGCGCTGCTCCTGCTCGTCTTCGCGTGGGGCTTCGACGGCATGGCCAAGCGAACCTCCGAGCGCGCCGCGGCGTGGCGCACCGGAAAGTTCACCTACCACGAGGATCACGACGCCTGGAAATGTCCGGAGGACCAGTGGCTCTGGCCGACCTCGTTCGATCCGGACAACCGGGTGATGCGGTACCAGGCCACGCCGTCGATCTGCAACGCATGCCCGGTCAAGGACACCTGCACCACGTCGAATCACGGCCGGCAGATCAGCCGGCCGGTCGACCCCTGGCCGCATTCCGAGGCGGGCCGGTTCCACCGTGGCATCGCCTGCGCGGTGGCCGGTTTCGGGGTGGTGATGCCGCTGGCGGCACTGATCGGCAACCACCGGCCCGCCGATGTGCTGGTGCTGACCGCAGCGATCCTGATCGTGCTCACCGGCGGCTCCCCACTGCTCCGCCATCTGTGGAACACTCCGTCGAACGCCCCGCAGGATTCCCCGCACCGGGTCGACCCGGAACAGGTCGAGGCGGCGATCGACCGGTACTCGACCCGCTGGGGCGGCTTTTCGGACTCGAGGAGGCAGCGCGTCAATGAGTGAGGGCCTGATCACCGTGGCGGTGCTCGTGATCGCGGTACTGGCCGCGCTCGCCTACTTCTCGATCCATGTGCTGCGGGAATACGAGCGGGGCGTCGTTTTCCGGGTCGGGCATGCCCGCCCGCTGTACCAGCCGGGACTGCGAATCCTGATTCCGCTGGTGGACAAGATGATTCGCGTCGACCAGCGGGTGGTGACGCTCACCATCCCCCCGCAGGAGGTGATCACCCGCGACAATGTGCCGGCCCGGGTGAACGCGGTGGTGATGTTCCAGGTAGTCGATCCGCTCAAAGCGATTCTCGCGGTGGAGAACTACGCGGTGGCCACCTCCCAAATCGCCCAGACCACCCTGCGCTCGCTGCTGGGCCGGGCCGATCTGGACACCCTGCTGGCGCACCGTGACGACCTCAACGCCGACCTGCGCACCATCATCGACACCCAGACCGAGCCGTGGGGCGTGCAGGTCCGGGTGGTCGAGATCAAGGACGTGGAGATCCCGGAGTCGATGCAGCGCGCGATGGCCCGCGAAGCCGAAGCCGAGCGCGAGCGCCGCGCGAAGGTGATCAACGCCCGCGGTGAGCTGCAGGCCTCCGAGGAACTGAGCCAGGCCGCCGAGACACTGTCGCGCAATCCGGCGTCGCTGCAACTGCGTTACCTGCAAACTCTTTTGGAGCTCGGCGCCGACCAGAACTCCACCGTGGTCTTCCCGCTGCCGGTGGACATCATCACCCCGTTTCTGGGCGGCGGCTCACCCAAACGCTGATATGGACCAATGGCACTGCTCTCGGCGTCTCGGCGCGGTTACGCTGGGCAGTGCCGGGCGCGGTCGGCGTCCGGCCGGCCAATCGGGAGCCATCATGGGTGATCGGGAGTCAACACAGGCGGTTGTCGTCGGCATCGACGGGTCACCGGCCGCAGACAGCGCCGCGGTCTGGGCGGCCGGCGAAGCGGCCGGCCGGAACCTGCCGCTGAAGCTGGTCTATGTCATCCATTCGGCCGGCGATCCGGCCGATCCCCCCGACCCGCAGGCCGCCGCCTCCAGCGCGCTGTCGCAGGCCCGCCAGGCGGCCCGGGCCGCCGCCGGCGTGCAGATCGAAACCGCGGCGCTGCACGGAAACCCGCTCGCCACCTTGATCGAACTGTCCCACTCGGCGGCAATGGTTGTGGTGGGATCGGTCGGGGTGGCCCACACCTGCCATCGCGCCGGTTCGACCGCCGCCGCGCTGGCCGGATCGACCGGCTGCCCGGTGGCCGTGATCCACGGTGCCGGCACTCCCCGACACGACGGGGCGATCGTTGCCGAAATCGATACGTCCCCGGACAATAAGACCGTGCTGGGATGGGCCAGGGCCGAAGCCGAGCTGCGTCACGCGCCGCTGCAGCTGGTCACCTCCGGCGACGTCGAGGGCTACCTCGCCGCGCACGCCGAGTCGATCCAGCTGTTCGTCTCGGGAACTCGCGATCGGCGCAGCCTGGGCTGGGCCGGCGGCACCGGCGGCTGTTCGGTGCTCACCGTCGGCGGGACGCCGCGATGACGGCCGCGGCGAAAGGGCGCGCCACCGTCACGGTCTTTCTGGTCGACGATCACGAAGTGGTGCGCCGCGGCCTGATCGACCTGCTCGGCGCCGATCCGGAACTCGACGTCGTCGGCGAGGCCGGATCGGTCGCCGAGGCGCTGGCGCGCATCCCGCCCCTGCGGCCCGACGTGGCGGTGCTCGACGTACGCCTGCCGGACGGCAACGGCATCGAGCTGTGCCGTGATCTGCTGTCCCGCATGCCGGAGCTGCGCTGCCTGATCCTCACCTCGTTCACCTCCGACGAGGCGATGCTCGATGCCATCCTGGCCGGTGCCAGCGGCTACATCGTCAAGGACATCAAGGGCATGGAGCTGGCCCGCGCCGTCAAGGACGTCGGCGCCGGACGCTCGCTGCTCGACAACCGCGCCGCCGCCGCACTGATGGCCAAACTGCGCGGCGCCACCGCCAAGCCCGACCCGCTGTCGGGGCTGTCCGAACAGGAACGCATCCTGCTGGGCCTGCTCGCCGAGGGCCTGACCAACAAGCAGATCGCCGACCGGATGTTCCTGGCCGAGAAGACCGTGAAGAACTACGTGTCACGACTGCTGGCCAAGCTGGGCATGGAACGCCGAACCCAGGCCGCCGTCTTCGCCACCAAACTCGAGCGCTCCCGGAATGACTGACGACGCACCCGCCGACGGCCCCAACCCCCTGCTCGACACACTGTCCCAGCTGCGGCTACGCGAACTGCTGGTCGGAGTGCAGGACCGGGTCGAGCAGATCGTGGAGGGCCGCGACCGCCTCGACGGTCTGCTGGCGGCGATGCTGGTGGTCACCTCCGGGCTCGAGCTCGACGCCACGCTGCGCTCCATCGTGCAGACCGCCACCAACCTGGTCGAGGCCAAATACGGTGCGCTGGAAGTGCACGACCACGACCGCCGGATGCGGGAGTTCGTCTACGAGGGCATCGACGACGACACCTTCGCACGGATCGGGCGGCTGCCCGAAGGCGTGGGCGTGGTGGGCCTGCTGATCGACGATCCCCGCCCGCTGCGTCTCGATGACCTCACCAAACACCCTGCGTCGGTGGGGTTTCCGTCATACCACCCGACGATGCGCACCTTCCTCGGCGTGCCGGTGGGGGTGCAGGACGAGGTCTTCGGCAATCTGTATCTCACCGAGAAGGCCAATGGGCTGCCGTTCAGCGAGGACGACGAAGTGCTGGTGCAAGCACTGGCGGCCGCCGCCGGGATCGCCATCGCCAACGCCCGGTTGTACGCACAGGCCAAGGCGCGCCAATCCTGGATCGAATCCACCCGTGACATCGCCACCGAATTATTGTCCGGAACCGATCCCAGCACGGTGTTCCGGCTGATCGCCGAGGAAGCCAGCAAGCTCACCGGCGCCGAGTCGGCGCTGGTGGCCATCCCGCTGGAAGAGGAAACCTTCGACGCCGACGTCAAAGAACTCCTGGTGGTCGAAACCTTGGGTGCGGCCATGGAGACGATCGCCGGGGACACCATCCCGGTCGCCGGGACTGCGGTCGGCGAGGCATTCGCCCAGCGCATCCCGCGCAAAGTGGCCCGACTGGGGCTGACCGGCGTCGACGTGGCCGGCCCGGCGCTGATCCTGCCGTTGCGCGCCGCGGACGCGGTGGCCGGCGTCGTCGTGGTGGCGCGAAACGACACCACGAATCCGTTCAGCGTCGAACAACTCGACATGATGGCCGCGTTCGCCGACCAGGCCGCATTGGCCTGGCAGTTGGCCACGTCGCAGCGCCGCATGCACGAACTCGACGTGGTCACCGACCGCGATCGCATCGCCCGCGACCTTCACGACCACGTGATCCAGCGACTGTTCGCCGTCGGATTGTCCTTGCAGGGCACGATTCCGCGGGCCCGCTCCGCCGCGGTGCAGCGCCGGCTGAGCGACGCGGTGGATGACCTGCAGGAGATCATCGGCGAGATCCGCACCACCATCTTCGATCTGCACGGGGCCTCCTCGGCGGTGACCCGGCTGCGGCAGCGGCTGGACAACGCCGTCGCGCAGTTCTCCGGGTCGGGGCTGCACACCACCGTGCAGTTCGTCGGCCCACTGTCGGTGGTCGAACCGGCGCTGGCCGATCACGCCGAGGCAGTGGTCTCCGAGGCGGTCAGCAATGCGGTCCGGCATTCCGGCGCCACCGCGTTGAGCGTGCAGATCAAGGTCGAAGACGACCTGGCCATCGAGGTGACCGACAACGGGCGCGGGATGCCGGAGGTCATCACCCCCAGCGGCCTGGACAACCTAGGACGGCGCGCCGCACAGGCCGGCGGCGCCTTCAGCATCGAACCGGCCCCGGGCGGCGGCACCGTACTGCGCTGGTCCGCACCGCTGATGACGTAGCCGGCGCCCATTCCACGGTGTCGTCGAGGAAGCGTCGCGGGGTCGCCGGAAGCGGGTCGGCGTTGATCGGGGCCCAGCCCACCCGCAGCAGCATCTGCGGATAGCCGCTGGTGCCGAAGACATCGCGGCGTACCGCGGCGCGGGTTTCGGCGATCTCGAGCGGCTCGGTGACCGGGCAGTTGGCCAGCCCCAGCGCCGTCGCGGTCAGCAACACCACGCTGGTGGCCTCACCGGCGCGCAGTTGCGCCAGCCGGTCATCGTCGTCGGTGCCCAATGCCAGCATCACCGCGCGGTCCTCGGCCGGGCCGGCACCGGGCGGCTGGGCCAGCATCGGGTCGGCGAACAGCCGCCCCGGAATCGGTGCGCCGGCATTCGGAGCGGGAACACTGCGTGCCGGGACGCCGGCCACCGACCCGTACCGACCGCTCCACCTCGCCAGCTCGGCGAGGTAGTCGTAGTCGGTGCGGTGGGCGTAGACGGCTTCCGCCACAACCGCATTCAGCCGGTCGAGCGCGTCGATTCGGCGCAGCATCACCCCGGCGCGCGCGGCCCGGGCACCCATCAGCGCCACGTCGGCGGCCGCCACCGGCCAGCCGCTGAAGTAGCGGCGGTCGGTGCGTCGCCGCGGTATCGCCGCGGCCAGCGCCACGTCGGTCTGCTCGGGCGGCCGCCCCGGATCGGGCCCGAACAGCTCGATCGTCGCCAGGTGCTCGGGGCGGGCCGGATCGGGCAGCCGGTGGATCTTGCCGCGCCAACCCAGCGCGGCCAGCGCGACCACGCAATGGTGCAGCGCCGCACCGCAACTGAGGATCAGACCGCGGCCGTCGGGATCCACGCTGCGCAGGTGCAGGTCGGGGTCGGCGAACAGCTCCAGCCGAGGCGGCTGTGACGCCGTCTGCACCCGCCAGCGCCACGGCTGGGAATTGTGCACCGACGGTGCCCGCGCCGCCAGCTCAAGCGCAGTGCGAACGGTCTCCCGGACTGCCGCGGGGTCCGGGTAGCCGACAGGCTGCTCATCCACGATCCGGCCCCCATTCTTTCGGCACGGTCTTGAGCCGATCTGGCACCGAACCGAAGGGCCAGTGCCTCTTTCACCATGCTCTCCGGCCGGCCGGCCCGCACAGGGCAGGAAGGCCCGACCGGAAAGGACTTTGGGCCACCGGGCGCAAGCTCAGCGACTAGGGACTTCTGGCCCTGCCGACGCCGAGCGGCGCGGGCGGATCATAAAGAGCGGACGCAGGCAGGAGGTCCGCATCATGGAGCAACTGACCACACTGGACGCGGGTTTTCTGGAGGCCGAGGACTCCGACCGCCACATCAGCCTGGCGATCGGCGGGCTGGTCATCCTGGAAGGGCCGCCACCGGATTACGCCGCCCTGGTCTCCGCGTTGGGTGCGCGGATCAGCGGCTGCCGGCGGTTCGGCCAGAAACTGCAGGTGCACCCGTTCGACCTGGCGCCGCCGCAGTGGGTGGCCGATCCCGACTTCGACATGGGGCATCACCTGCGGCGGGTCGCGCTGCCGGGCCCGGGCGGCGACGCCGAACTGTTCGGCTTCGTCGCCGACCAGATGGCACGCCGGCTGGACCGGGATCGGCCGCTGTGGCACATCTGGGTGATCGAGGGGCTGACCGGCGACCGGTGGGCCATGCTGGTTAAAGTTCACCACTGTATCGGCGACGGGATCGCGACCTCGCACCTGTTCACCGGGCTCTGCGATGAAGGCGGCGACCTCGGCGGCGGGGTGGCGAGTTTCGCCGGCCACCTTCGGAGCTCGCACGAATCACATTCGGGTGAACGGCATTTCGGACTTCCCGCGGTGAACACCAGCCCTGCGGCCTGGGCCGCCGATCTGTGGAACGTGTCGACCGCGATCAGCGCCGCGGCCCTACGGGCCGCCCGCGGCACCGTCGAACTGTCCGCCGGGCTGCTGCACCAGGGCACCCCCACCTCGTTGAACGGACCGATGAGCGCGCTGCGCCGGTACAGCTCGGCGAAGGTATCGCTCGCCGACGTCCACCAGATCTGTCAGGCATTCGACGTGACCCTCAACGATGTCGCGCTGGCCGGCTTGACCGAGGCCTACCGCGGCATGCTGCACCGCCGCGGCGAACGCCCCCTGCCCGAAACGCTGCGCACGTTGGTGCCGGTGTCCACCCGCGGCGGCGACGCCGTCGACGCGACCGACAACCGGGTGTCGGTGATGCTGCCCTACCTGCCGGTGGAGGAGGACAACCCGGTGCGGCGGCTGAAACTGGTGCACGCGCGGCTGAGCCGAACCAAGCGCACCGGGCAGCGCCAAGCCGGCAGTGCGTTCGTCTCGGCGGCCAACCACATCCCGTTCCCGCTGACCGCATGGGCGGTGCGGCTGTTGACGCGGCTGCCCCAGCAGGGCGTCACCACCATCGCGACCAATGTGCCGGGTCCGTCGCAGACTCTGCACATCATGGGCCGCACCGTGCTCGACGTGCTTCCGGTGCCGCCGATCGCGCTGCAGCTGCGCACCGGGGTGGCGATGCTGAGCTACGCCGAGAGCCTGTTCTTCGGCGTACTGGCCGACTACGACACCATGCCCGACGTCGATGAATTCGCCCGCAGCATCGAGACGGCGGTGGCCCGGCTGGTGGCCGTCGCCAAGCGGCGCAAGGCCCACCGGGAGCACGCCGAACACGGGCGCCCGTCGCTGGTGGCGATCGGCTAAGCCAAGGCTCAGCCCGGCAGCACCGGCTGCGCGCCGGCGACCATGAACGGGCCCAGCGGCGACCAGCTCTGTTCGTCCTCGGCCCGCGCCGACGACAATGCCAACACCCCGCGCGGATCGGCCACGTAGACCGTGGACGGGTCGGCGACGATCGTGGACACCGGCAGCTGCAGATTGCCGTTGGGCGCATCGGAGTTCACCCCGTCGATGTTGACGTAGGACACCGGGTGCTTCGGGTCGGATCGGCTCACCACGATGTCGTCGCCGGTGCGCCAGCTCAGCGACACCACCGAGGAGCCGAGCCCGAAGCCCAGCCGGCGCGGATAGTTCAGCACGAACTGGCCGGCCGCGGTCTGCTCGACGCCGGCCAGGATCACCTGTCCGTCGATCACCATGGCGGCCCGGGTGCCGTCGCGGGACAGCTGCAGCTCGCTGATCGGTCCGGGGAACCTGGCGTTGATCGCCCCGGAGTCCACCGGAATCCGGGCCGGGCGGCCCGAGGCCACCTCTTGGATCGCGCGCAGGACGTTGTTGCCGTCGACGACCACCCATACCGCTTCGTCCAGCGACCAGCTCGGCCGCGACAGGGTGTGCCCCTCGGCGGCTCGCACCGCCTCGCCGCCGAGGTCGCCGATCCACAACGTGGCCGGCGGGTCGGGGGCGCCCGGGTGCACCACCACCGAGGCCACCTGGCGTCCGTTGCGCGACAACGCCGCCGACTCCTGGTCGGGTTCCCGCCCGAACGCGCCGGGCACCCGGTTGGCCTGCTGTCCGTCCAGGACGAGCAGTGACCCGCCGACCAGCGCATGGATTCCGGCGCCGGCGCCGTCGGAGGCGCCCGGGTCGGTGGTGGCCACGTCCGAGGTCGTCCAGCCGTCCGGGAACCGGTCGTCGAGCGCGGCGCCGTCGGCGGTGATCACGTACGGGCCCTTGATGTCCGCCCGGGCCAGGGTCCAGATCAGTTGGGCGGCAAGCAGTTGCCTGCTGTTGGGGTCGGTGGTCGACAGGCTGTCCAGGTCGATCTTCGCCCCGCCGTAGCCGCGGCCCACCCCGCTCTTGCCGCCGTCGGCCCGGGTCACCGGGCCGCGTAGCCGCAGCGGTGTGGCCAGCAGGTTGCGCACTCCGGCCATCTCCGGGCGCGGGCCGGCAATCAGCTTGGACACCAGCTCGGTGGCCAGCTGGTCGGGGTCGGACACCGCGACGTAGCGGGGATCGGGAACCACCGTCTTGCCGGTCGGGTCGACGAAATACAGCGTGTTGCGCTTGTAGGTGGCCTGAAACTGCTGCCAGTCCAAGAAGACTCCGTTGGGCAGCCGGTCGATGCGCCAGCCGTCAGAAGTCTTGAGCAGTTCGATCGGCTCCGGGGCGGGCAGCGCGCCCTCGGCGGTCTCGAACACCCCCATGTCCGACAGCGAACCCAGCATGTCGGCGCGCATGGTGACCGCGACCCGGTCGGCGCTGCGGGTCTCGACGAACACCACGTTGTCGATCAGCAGCGCACTGCCGGCGTCGTCCCAGGCGTCCGACGCCGACTGGGTGAGAAACTGCCGTGCCGCGCGGTGCCGGTTGGCCGGATCGGCGGTGGCCTTGAGGAATTCGCGCAGCAACACATCGGGGTCCATGCCCGGGGTGGGCTTGGGCAGCACCGTCGGCGGCGGCGCCTGCACCGTGCCGATCGCCTGCGGGGCCGATGTGCTGGGCACTCCGGCGCAGCCCGCCAACGCCAGGGCGGTTATCAGGGCGAGGATCAGCGCCGCCGCGCGCAGCCGGCGGTTAGCGAGGCTCGACGCAGGAGAGACGAAGCTGGACCGCCGCATCCGAACCCGCGCCATCATCCGCTCCGCTCGGCGTGTTCACGCGCTCGCTGCCGAAGCTCGCGGCGCTCGGCGGCGGTGACCGGCTTCATCGGCAGCGGGCTGGTGGTGACCTTATGGCCGCGCACCAGCGGCAGGGTCAACCGGAAGCAGGCGCCCTTGCCGGGTTCGCCCCAGGCCTCCAGCCGGCCCTGGTGCAGCCGGGCGTCCTCGACGCTGATCGCCAGCCCCAGCCCGGTCCCCCCGGAGCGCCGCACCCGCGAGGGGTCAGCGCGCCAGAACCGGCTGAACACCAGCTTCTCCTCCCCCGGCCGCAACCCCACCCCGTGGTCGCGGACGGTGACCGCGACGGTGTCGTCGTCGGCGCGCATCCGGATCACCACCGGCTTGTGCTCGGCGTGGTCGATCGCATTGGCGATCAGGTTGCGCAGGATGCGTTCCACCCGGCGCGGATCCACCTCGGCGATCACCCCCTCGCCCGGCAGGTCCACCCGCAGCTCGACGCCGGCCTCGGCGGCCAGATGTCCCACGTTGTCCAGCGCGCTCTTGACCGTCGAGCGCAGGTCCACCGACTCCACCGACAGCTCGGCCACCCCGGCGTCGTGCCGGGAGATCTCCAGCAGATCGTTCAGCAAGGATTCGAACCGGTCGAGTTCGCTGACCAGCAGCTCGGTGGAGCGTCGCAGGGAGGGCTCCAGGTCTTGGCTGTGGTCGTGGATCAAATCGGCGGCCATCCGCACGGTGGTCAGCGGGGTGCGCAGCTCGTGGCTGACGTCGGAGGTGAACCGGCGCTGCAGGTTACCGAACTCTTCGAGCTGGGTGATCTGGCGCGACAGGCTCTCGGCCATATCGTTGAACGACACCGCGAGCCGGGCCATGTCGTCTTCGCCGCGGACCGGCATGCGTTCGGACAGGTGCCCCTCGGCGAACCGTTCGGCGATCCGCGAGGCCGACCGCACCGGCAGCACCACCTGCCGGGACACCAAAAGCGCAATGCCGGCCAGCAGCACCAGCAGCACCAGGCCGCCGGTGGCGATGGTGCCGCGCACCATGCTGATCGTGTTGCGCTCGGTGCCCAACGGATAGATCAAGTACAGCTCCAGGTTGGTGATCCGCGACGTCGTCGGCGTCCCGATCACCAGCGCCGGGCCGGAAAACCCCTCCACGTGCACGGGGGCGTACTGGTAGCTGACCTGGCCGGCCTTGACGAATTCGCGCAGTGCGACCGGCACCTGCTCGACCGGCCCGGCGGTGGTCGCCGCCCGCGGGCCTTCGCCGAGCACCACCAGCACCGCGTCGAACGCGCCCGCGGTTCCGCTGCCGGCGGCCGGGCCGGTTTTGCTCATCAGCGTGTTGCGCGCCAGTTGCAGGCTCGAGGTCAGCGAGCGAGCCTCCTCACCGCCGACGATGCCGCCGGCCGTGACGCGGGCCCGCTCGATCTGTTCGGTGGCCGCCCGGACCTTGACGTCCAGCACCCGGTCGGTGATCTGGCTGGTCAAAACGAATCCGAGCGCCAAGATGACCGCAGCCGACAACCCCATCGTGAGCACCACGACCCGCAGCTGCAGTGACCGGCGCCAGGCGACCTGCACCGCGCGGCGCAGCGTGTTCACGCCGAGCAGCAAGGGACCCGACCGCCGGGGGCGCCGTCTGGAGCTGAAGATCACGTGCGCCGCTCCCCGGTGGGGATCACGGAGGTCCGGCCTTGTAACCCACTCCTCGAACGGTCAGCACCACGGTCGGGTTCTCCGGGTCTTGCTCCACCTTGGCCCGTAGGCGCTGGACGTGCACGTTCACCAGCCGGGTGTCGGCCGGATGCCGGTATCCCCAGACCTGTTCGAGGAGCACTTCACGAGTAAACACCTGGCGCGGCTTGCGTGCCAGGGCCACCAGCAGGTCGAACTCCAACGGCGTCAGGGAGATCTGCTCACCGGCACGACTCACCTTGTGCGCCGGGACATCGATGTCGATGTCGGCGATCGAGAGCATCTCGGCCGGCTCGTCGTCGTTGCGGCGCAGCCTCGCGCGCACGCGGGCCACCAGTTCCTTGGGCTTGAACGGCTTCATGATGTAGTCGTCGGCGCCCGACTCCAGCCCCAGCACCACGTCGACGGTGTCGGTTTTGGCGGTGAGCATCACGATCGGCACCCCGGAGTCCTTGCGCAGCACCCGGCACACGTCGATGCCGTTCATGCCGGGCAGCATCAGGTCCAGCAGCACCAGATCGGGCCGCAGCTCGTGCACCGCGGTGAGCGCCTGGGTGCCGTCACCGACGACCGCGGTGTCGAAACCCTCCCCACGCAGCACGATGGTGAGCATCTCGGCCAGCGAAGCGTCGTCGTCGACGACGAGAATCCTTTGCCTCATGGCGTACATGGTGTCATCAGATCGAGACAAAATCCTGCTACCACGCGCGTGTTTCGCAGGTTAAACGTGCAGAACGCCGGCCAGCTCGGCCGCCGAGACCGTCGGGCCGGCCAGCTGCCACCGCCCGGCGAACCCGGTTCGGGCCAGTCCGCGGTACACCTCGCCGGTGCGGCGCTGCAGGCCGTCGTCGCGCTCGTAGCTGTCGCGGGCCCGGGCGGTGTCGTGCGCCTCGCGATTCCGGGCGCGCTGGGCGGCGAGGTCGGCGGGGACGTCCAGGAGGATCTGCCAGTCCGGCGCGGGCAGCCCGAGCCGCTCGAATTCCAGCTGCCGCACCCAGGCGACCACCCCGCCGTCGGCGTCCTGATGCAGCCGGGCGGCGCTGTAGGCGGCGTTGGAGGCCACATACCGGTCCAGGATCACCACGTCGTGGCTGGTCTGCAGGCCCGCGATCTCCTCTATGGCGCCGGCCCGGTCCAGCGCGAACAGCAACGCCATCGCGTACACCGAATCGGCCAGGTCACCGTGCTGCCCGCGCAGCGCCTCGGCGGCGACGTCGGCGGTCACCGAGCTGCCGTAGCGCGGGAACGCGCAAGTTGCCACCGATTTCCCGGCGGCTTCGAACGCCGCGCGCAACCCCTGGGTCAGGGTGTTCTTGCCGGCGCCGTCGACGCCTTCGATCGCGATCAGCATGGCGCGAGTGTGCGGTTTCGCACGCCACCTACGGTGTGTTGCGTACGAAACCGCACGGTCGACATGGAATCAGTACCGGTAGTGGTCCGGCTTGTACGGGCCTTCGACGTCGACGCCGATGTACTCGGCCTGGTCCTTGGTCAGCTTGGTCAGCGTGCCGCCCAGGGCCTCGACGTGGATGCGGGCCACCTTCTCGTCGAGGTGCTTGGGCAGCCGGTAGACCTCGTTGTCGTACTCGTCGCCCTTGGTCCACAGCTCGATCTGAGCGATCACCTGGTTGGAGAAGCTGTTGCTCATCACGAACGACGGGTGGCCGGTGGCGTTGCCCAGGTTGAGCAGCCGACCCTCGGACAGCACGATGATCGACTTGCCGGTGTCGGGGAAGGTCCAGACGTCGACCTGCGGCTTGACGTTGTCGCGCACCGCGCCGGAAGTCTCCAGGGCGGCCATGTCGATCTCGTTGTCGAAATGACCGATGTTGCCCAGGATGGCCTGGTTCTTCATCGCCTTCATGTGCTCGAGGGTGATGATGTCCTTGTTGCCGGTGGTGGTGATGACGATGTCGGCATCGCCGATGGCCTGCTCGACCGTCTGGACGTCGTAGCCCTCCATCAGCGCCTGCAGCGCGTTGATCGGGTCGATTTCGGTGACCGTCACCCGGGCGCCCTGGCCCTTGAGCGACTCCGCCGAGCCCTTGCCGACGTCACCGAAACCGCAGACCAGCGCCTTCTTGCCGCCGATCAGCGCGTCGGTGCCGCGGTTGATGCCGTCGATCAGCGAGTGCCGGCAACCGTACTTGTTGTCGAACTTGCTCTTGGTGACCGAGTCGTTGACGTTGATCGCCGGGAACACCAGCTCACCGGCGGCGGCCAGCTGGTACAGGCGCAGCACACCGGTGGTGGTCTCCTCGGTGACGCCCTTGACCGACTCGGCGATCTTGGTCCACTTGGTCTTGTCGGTCTCGAAGCGCTCGCGCAGGGTGTTCAGGAAGACCTTCCACTCGTGCGAGTCGCCGTCCTCAGCCGGCGGGACCACGCCGGCCTTCTCGTACTGGGCGCCGCGCAGCACCATCATGGTGGCGTCGCCGCCGTCGTCGAGGATCATGTTGGCCGGCTCGCCGTCCCAGGTCAGGGCCTGCTCGGCGCACCACCAGTACTCCTCCAGGCTCTCGCCCTTCCAGGCGAAGACCGGGGTGCCCTTGGGCTCCTCGACGGTGCCGTGCGGCCCGACGACGACCGCAGCGGCGGCATGGTCCTGGGTGGAGAAGATGTTGCAGGACGCCCAGCGGACCTCTGCGCCCAGGTCGACCAGGGTCTCGATGAGCACCGCGGTCTGGATCGTCATGTGCAGTGAGCCGGTGATGCGGGCGCCCTTGAGCGGGTTGACGCCGTGGTACTCGTTACGCAGCGCCATCAGGCCGGGCATCTCGTGCTCGGCCAGCCGGATCTCCTTGCGGCCGTACTCGGCCTGCGACAGGTCGGCCACCTTGTAGTCGATGCCGTTGCGGCTGTCCGCGGTCAAACTCATCAGTGCGCCCCCGTAGGTTCAGTGAAATCAGCTCCGCTACAAGCTACCGGCGGAGGCCGGAGAATGCTCGAGCGGGTCAATCGCCGTCGATGACCCCGTAGGTCTCTGCCGCCGGGGTGAACAACCGGGCCAGGTCAGCGGCCACATCGTGGTCGGCTTCTGGGGGCATCGAAACGTAGCTCATGGCCAGTCGGACGATGGCCCGGGCCAGGATCCCGGCGTCTTCCTCGCTGGCCTTGACCCAGCTGTGCATGAACGACGACGTGAGCCGCTGCGAGCAGCGGGTGATGATCGGGCCGCTGTCGGTGGTGATGATTTGCAGCAGGTCGGGCTTGGCGACACCGGTCAGCAGCGAGATCACCAGCGGGTCGGCGGCCGAGGAGGAGAAGAAGGACCGGAACCCTTCCAGGAACGCGGCATGGACGTCGCCGACGTTGCCGTAGATCGCGCGTTCGACGGAGTCGACGAGCCGGTCGGCCAGCCGGATGGCATAGCCCTGCGCCAAGCCTTGGCGCGAGCCGAACTCGTTGTAGATGGTCTGTCGGCTGACGCCGGCCGCCTCCGCCACCGCGGCCAGCGTGATCGACGACCAGTCCCGGCTGGTCAGCAGCTCCCGCATCGCGTCGAGCACCGAGTCGCGCAGCAGCGCCCGGGATGCCTCGGCGTAGGGAATGCGTTTCACCACCGCGAGATTAGTGGGTATCACGCGGGGACCTGTTCGAAGTCTTGCTTCTCGCGGACCGCGCAGTCCGGGCAGCACCAGTCCTCGGGGATCTGCGCCCATGCCGTGCCGGCCGGGAATCCTTCCCGAGGCGCGCCGAGCGTCTCGTCGTAGACGTAGTCGCAGCCCGGGCAGCGGTAGGCCGCCATCACGCGGCCGCCCGCTCGATGTCGCTCGCCCCGTAGCGGTCCAGGATCTTCTTCCGCCGGCGCGGGTCGATGTTGGCCCGGGTGATGTCGCCGCCGTAGTGTGCCAGCACCCGGTGATCCATCAGCTTGCGCCACAGCGGCGGGATATAGGTCAGCCCGATCAGCGACGCGTACCCGCTGGGCAGGTTCGGCGCCTCGGCCATGCTGCGCAGCGTCTGGTAGCGCCGGGTCGGGTTGGCGTGGTGGTCGCTGTGCCGCTGCAGGTGGTAGAGAAAGAGGTTGGTGACCAGATGGTCGGAGTTCCAGCTGTGTTCGGGCGTGCAGCGTTCGTAGCGGCCGTTGGCACGGGTCTGACGCAGCAGCCCGTAGTGCTCGATGTAGTTCACCGATTCCAGCAGCGAGAAGCCGTAGACGGCCTGGATGACGACGAACGGGATCAGCGCCGGCCCGAACACCGCGATCAGCACGCCCCAGAACACCACCGACATCAGCCATGCGTTGAGCACGTCGTTGGACAACCGCCAGGGATTTTTGTCCAGCCGACGCAGCCGCGCCGCCTCCAGTTGCCACGCCGAACGCAGCCCACCGAAGACGGTGCGCGGCAAGAACTCCCAGAACGTCTCGCCGAACCGGCCCGACGCCGGGTCTTCGGGGGTAGCCACCCGCACGTGGTGGCCGCGGTTGTGCTCGATGTAGAAGTGGCCGTAGCAGCTCTGCGCCAGGGTGATCTTGGACAGCCAGCGCTCCAGCCGAGCCTTCTTGTGCCCCAGTTCGTGGGCGGTGTTGATGCCGACGCCGCCCAGCACCCCCACCGACAGCGCCAGCCCGATTTTGGCGAACCAGCTGAGTGACCCCTCGACACCCAGCCAGCTCAGGTCGGTGGCGGTGAACAGGTAGGCGCCGAACACGACGCTGGCGTACTGGCACGGGATGTAGGCGTACGTGCAGTAGCGGTAGTACCGGTCGTTCTCCAGCTGCACCATGGCTTCCTCGGGCGCGTTCTGTCCGTCGACGCCGAAGCGCAGGTCCAGTGCGGGCAGCAGCAGGTAGACCAGGATCGGCCCGATCCAGAACGGCAGCTGCGCGGCGGTGTGCCAGCCGAGCCGGTTCATCGCCGCGACGATCGGCAGCATGGTGAACAGGGCGGTCGGGGCGATCAGTCCCATGAGCCACAGGTATCGCTTCTTGTCCCGCCACGCCTGCGTTGTTGCCGCCGCCGCGCCCGTGTGCGCCATCCCGCGCCCCTCCTTGTGAGTTCGACCACCGTCGCGGATGGACATTACCGGTTCGCACGTCGGTTGTCTAGACATTTGATAGTAATTTGTACACGGTGATTCGGCGTACCGCGGCCGATGAATCCGTATAACTTTGAGTGCACTTTGACTGCAGAATCACGGATGACGACGGGGGCTTCGCGGCCCCGTTCGGCCTTCCGGGTCGGCGCCGATTATGCGGCCGGGCTGGCCTTTGCCCACCTGCTCACCAGCGCCGAGGCGATCGCGGTGGTGCTGTCCCTGAGCGGTGAGACGCCGACCGGCGCCGATATCCTGCTGCGCCCGCAGCACGTGATCCTGACCGGGGTGCTGGTCGGGCTGGGCACCTTGGCCGTGGTCATCGCGGGAACGGCCAGCATCGCTGGATCGCTGCGCTGGTACACCGCCGGTCAGCAGCCCGACGCCGGTCAACGTCGGGGCGCGATCAACATCCTGCGCCGTCAGTCGACGATCGTGCTGGGCACCTGGGTGATCGGCGGGGCCATCGGCCTGGCCGCGCTGCGCTCGACAGACGTCGGGCTGATGGTGCTGCTGGCCATGGTCGTCGTCTTCGGCGGAGCCGCCTCGGTGTGCACCAGCATGCTGTTCACCCACCGCACCTTCCGGCCGATCGTGGCGGCCACCTGGCGCAATACCGACGTCCGCGCCACCGCCCCCGGTGTGCTGGCCCGGCTGGTCACCATGTGGTTCATCACCTGCGCGCTGCCCGCCGCGGCCATCGTCGTCCTGATCGCCTGCCGGCGGATGGGGTGGGTCATCGACCGCAGCGCCTCGGTGGAGACCCCGGTGCTGGTGCTGTGCCTGGTCGCGGTGCTGCTCGGGATGCGCGCCATGATCCTGGTGGCCCGCTCGGTCTCCGATCCGGTCGGCGAGGTCGTCGCCGCGATGGCCCGGGTCCAGCACGGCGAGATGGACGTCTCGGTCAGCGTCTATGAACACTCCGAGATCGGCCGGCTGCAAACCGGATTCAACCGGATGGTGGCCGGCCTGCGTGAACGCGACCGGCTGCGGGATCTGTTCGGTCGGCACGTCGGCCCGGAGGTGGCCCGCCTGGCCGTCGAGCAGGAGCGCGCGCTCGCCGGCGACGTGCAGGAGGCGGCGATCCTGTTCATCGACCTGGTGGGTTCGACGGAGTTGGCGGCCACCCATCCCCCGGACGAGGTCGCCGCGGTGCTCAACGACTTCTTCCGCATCGTGGTGGCCGCAGTCGACGCGCAGCAGGGCTCGATCAACAAGTTTCAGGGCGACGCGGCCCTGGCGGTGTTCGGCGCACCGGTACCCTTCGACGGGTCGGCCGCGGCGGCGCTGGCCACCGCCCGCACCCTGCACACCACGCTTCGCCGGCTGCCGTTGGTGGACTTCGGGATCGGCGTCTCGGCGGGGCCGGTGTTCGCCGGCAACATCGGCAGCGAGAACCGCTACGAGTACACCGTGGTCGGTGACGCCGTCAACGAGGCGGCGCGGTTAGCCGACCGCGCCAAGGCCGTCAGCGCCCGCGTGCTGTGCTCGCAGACCGCGCTGGAACGCGCCGACGAGCACGAGCTCAGGAACTGGGCGCGGCACGGCTCGGCGGTGCTGCGCGGGCGTGCCCAGCCCACGGTGATGTCCATGCCGACAGCCGGGGTGTGACCCAGCTCCCACACTCATGCCACACTCAGGGCATGGTTTACGCGATCGCCCGCCCGCAGATCGAGGGCAACATTGCCGTCGGTGAAGACCGTCAGCTCGGCTTCGCCGAGTTCGGCGCTCCGCATGGCCGGGCGATGTTCTGGCTGCACGGCACCCCCGGCGCCCGCCGCCAGATCCCGGTCGAGGCGCGGGTCTACGCCAAGGAGGCGAACATTCGCCTGATCGGGGTGGACCGGCCCGGCATCGGTTCCTCGACGCCGTACCAGTACCAGACGGTGTCCCAGTTCGCCGACGACCTGCGCACCGTGGCCGACACGCTCGGCATCGACAAGATGGCGGTCATCGGGCTGTCCGGCGGCGGCCCCTACACCCTGGCGTGCGCGGCGGCGATGCCCGAGCGGGTGGTGGCCGCCGGAATCCTCGGCGGTGTCGCCCCGGCGGTGGGCCCCGATGCCATCGACAGCGGTCTGATGACACTGGCGCGGATCGCCGAGCCGGTGCTGCAGCGCGCCGGGCGCCCGATCAGCATCCTGGCCACCGGCCTGATCCGGATGATCCGGCCGGTGGCCGAACCGGCGCTGGAGCTCTACGCGCTGATCTCCCCCGAGGGCGACCGCCGGCTGCTGGCCCGGCCGGAGTTCAAGGCGATGTTCCTCGACGACCTGCTCAACGGCTCCCGCAAGCAGCTCGCCGCTCCCATCGCCGACGCCGTGCTGTTCGCCCGCTACTGGGGCTTCCGGCTCGACGAGGTGAAGGTGCCGGTGCACTGGTGGCACGGCGACGCCGACCACATCGTCCCGTTCGCACACGGGGAACACGCCGTCTCCCTGCTGCCCGACGCGCGGCTGTACCCGATCCCCGGCGAAAGCCACCTCGCCGGGCTTGGTCGCGCCGCGGAGATTCTGCGCACCATGGACGAGGCCTGGGAGCGCGCCGAGTCGCGCTGACCGAGCCATGACCGCACCCCAATCGATCAGGGAACTGTTCGCCCAGCTCGGCCTGCAGGAGGTGCCGTCGGCGGACGGGACCCTGACCATGGAGATGCCCGTCGACGAGCGGGTGGTCAACACCGCCGGCGGACTGCAAGGCGGGTTGATCGCCACCATGGCCGACGTCGCGGCCGGGCAGCTCGCCGCTCGCAGCACGGCATTCGGCAACGGCATCGCCACCACCGATCTGTTCATCCGCTACCTGCGGCCGATCAAGATCGGGCCGGCCCGGGCGGTGGCGACCATCCTGCGCACCGGCCGACGTTCGGTGGTCGTCCAGGTCGACATCTACCGGGGCAACGACGACGAACTCGCGGCCACCGCGACGGTGAACTTCGCGGCCATCGAACTGCCGGGCGGGTAGCGCGCGCTCAGTGCGCCGCGGTGCGCCGGCTCTCGATGAAGTGCGGCAGCCGGAACCGGCGCGGCTCATGTGCGACCGGCGCCTCCTGCGCCACTCCGCCGTTCTGCGCCGCGGCGTAGGCCCCCGAGTTACCGGTGACGCGCAGCACCTGGCCGCGCCAGGTGATATCGGCCTCCCGGTAAGCCTGCACCAGCGCGCGCTCCAGCAGTTCGTCGGCCTGCTCGATGGAAAGCGCTGCCAGCTCGACGAAGTCGCCGTCGCGGGCGTCGAGTTTGAGCGTCGTCGGCCCGGTCTCGACCAGATCGCAGTTGGCCCGGATGCTCAGTTCGGCATTCGAGCGCGCCAATCCGGCCAGCGCGTAGGCGCCCAACAACGCCCGGCAGGCCTCGTCGCCGGCGGGTCCGCTGTCGAATCGCAGTTGCCGCAGTGCGGCGAAGCTGAGTACCTGGGTGCGGATGATGCGGCTGCAACAGACGGTGTCGGAGCCAGCGCGCGAGTCAGCCGCTGCGCCTTCGACGAGCACGCCGATGATCTCACCGGAGACCGCCCCGCGAAAGCGGCTCTGGCCGGTGCCGCGGGCGGCGTCGATCGCGCCAAACACCAGGCTGCCGGGGCTCAATTCCATTAGGGCGCGGGCGTTTTCGGGGGTGCTCTCGCGGGCGGCCCGATAGACCGGGTAAGCGACCGCCGGCTGGGCGTCGATCGACCCGGTCAAGAAGTGGCCGTCGAAAACCCGTTGCGGCAGTTCGAGATCGGTGTAGACCGTCCGGCCGCCCTCGTAGGAGACCTCCATGCGCGGCACCCGGCTCAGTACCGGGTGCTGATCGCGGATGCCGCGCAGGATCGCGGCTTCCACGCGCTGGATCTGACCTTGGTTGTCGTCGACGACCACTGTCGCCGTCGGGTTGCCATCGATCAGGCGGGTCTCGGTGGCGATGGCCGACGGGCCACGTCCGGCCCGGTGGGCCGGGCTGATCGCGGCGTGGGGCCCGCCCGCCGGCGCCAACTCGGTGGCAAGGCTCAACGTGCTGGCCCCGCCGGCCTGACAAGCGGCGCTGAGCTGTCGGTAGGAGAAGCGGGACAAAACGGTCAACCTTTCTGCTCCAGCGAGTCTGGCACAGGTGTGCGGTCCAGGTCAGGTTCGAGAAAGATGACCCGGGCTGCGGGCACGGCCGCGCGGATGTTGGCTTCGGCTTCGTCGATGGTGGCCGCGATCGCGGCCAGATCCAGCCCGGGAAGCACCGCGATCTTGGCCCCCACCAACATCTCGTCGGGACCCAGGTACAGGGTGCGGATGTGGATCAGCCGGGTGACGTTGACGGTGCCTTCCAGCGCCGCCCGAATGGCCCGGTCCTCGGCGATGGTGGCGCCCTCCCCGATCAGCAGGCTGTGCATCTCGACCATCAGGAACACCGCGATCACCCCGAGCAGCGCGCCGATGCCCAGGGTCGCCACGCCGTCCCAGACCGGGTTGCCGGTGAGCATGCTCAGGCCCACCCCCGCCAGCGCCAGCATCAGGCCGATCAGCGCGCCGGTGTCCTCCAGCAGCACCACTGGAAGCTCCGGGTTACGCGAGGTGCGCAGGAACCGCAACCAGCTGCCCTCGCCCTTCAACGGACGCGACTCGCGCAGCGCGGTGCGAAAACTGTAGGTCTCCAACCCGATTGCCACCGCCAGGATCGCCACCGCCACCAGCGGGGAACTCAGCTCGACCGGGTGGCGGACTTTCTCGTAGCCCTCGTAGATCGCGAACATCGAGCCGAGGCTGAACAGCACCAGCGCCACCACGAACGACCAGAAGTAGCGGCTGCGCCCGTACCCGAACGGGTGCAGCGCATCGGGGGCCTTGGCCGCGGCCCGCTGGCCGTAGAGCAGCAGCGCCTGGTTGGAGGTGTCGACCACCGAGTGCACCGCCTCGGCGAGCATGGCGGCGCTGCCCGTGATCAGATAGCCGACGAACTTCGCCGCCGCGATTCCGGCGTTGGCGACCAGCGCCGCGATGATCGCCCTGGTACTACCGGACGAGGACACTCACAGGCCTATCGTCGCCCGAAACAGTGCCGTCGGCTGCTGGGCCAGCAGCCGGATCGGCCCGTCGTCACTGGGCACCCAGGCCGACTCGCCCCGGTGCAGCGTCAACGTCCCCGTCTTGGCGTGCACGGTGACCGAGCCCTCGGTGCACAGCAGGATCTGCGGGCCGTCATGGTGGGCCGGCGCGTCCAACTCATGACCGAGGTAGGCGCCGTCCAGTGTCAGCCGTGACACCGCGAACTCCTCGGCGGGAGTCTGGTAGACCACCTCGGGCCCGTCGGTGTGCACCGCCGCGCGCAGCGCCTCCTCGGTGGTCGGAGTGAAGTCCAGCACCCGCAGCAGTTCGGGGACGTCGACGTGCTTGGGCGTCAGTCCGCCGCGAAGGACGTTGTCGGAGTTGGCCATCACCTCCAGCCCGACACCGTGCAGGTAGGTGTGCAGGTTGCCGGCCGACAAGAAGATCGCCTCTCCGGGGGCCAGGCTGACCCGGTTGAGCAACAGCGCGGCCAGCACACCGGCGTCGCCCGGGTAGCGCTCACCGAGTTCGAGCACCGTCTTGGCCTCCGCGGCAAATTCGCCGGCCTCGGAACTGAGGTACTGAATGGCCCCTTCGAGCACCGCGGGCACCAGCACGTCGAGGTCGGGCTGGGGCGCGGTGATCCAGGTGGTGAACAGGGCCCGCAGGCCGTCGGCGTCGGACTGGCCACCGTCCGGGCAGGCACCGAGCAGGTCGATGAACGGGTCGAGGTCCGAGACCGCCAGCGCCCGCAGCAGCTCGATGGTCCGCGCCGCGGGCCGGAAACCGGCCAGCGCCTCGAACGGCTGCAGCGCCACCAGCAGTTCCGGTTTGTGGCTGGTGTCGCGATAGTTGCGGATCGGCGAGGACACCGGAACCCCGAGCCGCTCCTCGCGCTCGTAGCCCTCGATCGCCTGCATGGTGCTGGGGTGGGCCTGCAGGGACAGCGGCTCGTCGGCGGCCAGCACCTTGACCAGGAACGGCAGCCGGTCACCGAAGCGGGCGTGCGCCACCGCGCCGAGCTGGCCCTCCCAGTCGGCGGTCAAGACGTCCAGCAGCGACGCCTCGCCGTCGGCAGTCTCCAGCCAGGCCGGATCCCCGGGGTGCGCGCCCAGCCACAGCTCGGCCTCCGGGTGTGCCGCTGGGACCGGCCGACCGGTGAACTCGGCGATAGCGGTCCTCGAGCCCCATGCGTAGGTCCGTATCGCGCCGCGTAGTGGTTCCACAGTTCTTGTCAACCCCGCACAAGTCGCAGATAGGCGGCCGCCATCTCCAACCGCACGGCCAACACCGCAAGCTGCTGCTCGACCCCGCCCGGGCCGGTCGGCGCCTCCGCCTCCAAAAACCCAGCCGGCGCCGCGGTTTCCTCCTGCGCCCCCGGCAACAGCGGCACATCCCCCGCGCCGACCAGGTCGGCATCGTCCAGACCGCTGACCCGGGCCGCGACCACGGTACGGTCAGCGGCCAGCGTCAAGGCCAGCACCCGCAGCCGGTGGGCGGCCGGGCCGTCGATCTGCTCGTCATGGAAGATGTCGGCGGATCCCGCGGCGGCCCGATCCCGCAGCGCACTCACCGCATCGGCCAGCCCCGTCGCGGCCACCGTGGTCCGCCCGACCCGCAGCATCGCCGCGCAGCCGTGCCGGGCCAGCGCCAGCGTCGCCGCGCAGTCACCGGCCAGCGCGACGTCGCGGCCGACGATCCGGTCCGCCAGCATCTTGGCCGGATTGGTGAACAGCTCGCGCCCGGCGCTGTTGCGCAGCGCCTCGGCGTCCAGTTGGTCGGCCAGCGCGCCCAGGTCGGTCGCGGTGGCCGCTGTCTCCACCGCGTCCATCACCGCCAGCCCGGCGGCCAGGTAGCGCGGCAGGCCGAATTCGTCCGGTACACCCAGCCGCGGCTCCAGCACCGCGACCCGGCCGGCGGTGGCGTCGCGCAGCGGGCCCTCATAGGGCGCCACCACCACCACCCGCGCACCGCGCCGCACCCCGGCTGCAGCCGCGGCGACCAGCGCCGGGTCCCCCGGATCATCGCCGGCGACGACCAGCACATCCAGCGACCCGATCCACGCCGGGGCCTCGGCGGCCAGCACCAGCGGCTCGCGAGCCGAGTCCCCGCGGGCCGCGGACAGCAGGCTTCCTGCCGACGCCGCCGTTCCGCGGGTTGCCACCCAGATCAGCGTGCGCGGCGGATAGTCCCGGCTGTCGCTGCGCACCGCGTCCAACGCGCCCTCGGCGACCGCCGCGGCGGTGGCGCGCACCTGCGCCCCGGCCATCGACGCCGCCCACAGCGCCCCGTCCCGGTCGGCGGCCAGCAGCGCCTCGGTGTCGTCGAGGTCGACGGTGGAAGAGAACGCGTTCACGACCGTGACTTCTCGGTGGCGACGGCCTCGATCTGCTCGGCGACCTTGGCCACCACCGCATCCACCGCGGCGGCGTCGGGCGCCTCCACATTGAGCCGCAGCAGCGGTTCGGTGTTGGAGCTGCGCAGGTTGAACCAGCTGCCCTCACCGAGGTCGACGGTCACCCCGTCCAGGCGGTCGACGGAGGCTTGCTCGCCGAACGCCGCGAGGACCGCCTCCACGCACGCCGCTGCGTCATCAACGGTGAAGTTGATCTCGCCGGAGGCCGCATACCGCTGGTAGTCGGCGGTCAGCTCGGACAGCGGCCGCTGCTGTTCGCCGAGTGCGGCCAGCACGTGCAGGGCGGCCAGCATGCCCGAGTCGGCGCCCCAGAAGTCGCGGAAGTAGTAGTGCGCCGAGTGTTCCCCGCCGAAGATGGCGCCGGTCTCGGCCATCAGCCCCTTGATGTAGGAGTGCCCCACCCGCGACCGCAGCGGGGTACCGCCGCGCTCGGCCACCAGTTCGGCCACCGCCCGCGAGGTGATCAGGTTGTGGATCACCGACGCACCGGGTTCGCGGGCCAGCTCGCGGGCGGCGACCAGACCGGTCACCGCCGACGGCGACACCGGCTCCCCGCGCTCGTCGACGACGAAGCAGCGGTCGGCGTCGCCGTCGAAGGCCAGCCCGATGTCGGCACCGGTGTCTCGGACGAAGGCCTGCAGGTCAACGAGGTTGGCCGGGTCCAGCGGGTTGGCTTCGTGGTTCGGAAAGTTGCCGTCCAACTCGAAATACAGCGGTAGCAGCGTGACCGCCCCGATTGAGCCGAACACCGCCGGAGCGGTGTGGCCGGCCATCCCGTTGCCGGCATCGACGGCGACCCGCAGCGGGCGCGAGCCGCTGATGTCGACCAGGGAGTGCAAGAACGCCGCGTAGTCGTCCAGCACGTCCCGATCGGTGATGGCGCCGCGCTGTCCGGACCGGCCGGCGCCCGGGTCCACGCCCGCGATCAGCTCGTCGCGGATCCGGCCCAGCCCGGTGTCGGCACCGACGGGCTTGGCGCCCGCCCGGCACAGCTTGATCCCGTTGTAGGCGGCCGGATTATGGCTGGCGGTGAACATCGCGCCCGGGCAGTCCAGCGAACCGGAGGCGAAGTAGAGCTGGTCGGTCGAGGCCAGACCGATCCGGACCACGTCGAGGCCCTGGGCGATCACCCCTTCGGCGAACGCCGCCGACAGCGGCGGCGAGCTCTCGCGCATGTCGTGGCCGATCACCACCTGGCGGGCGCCCTCGTCGCCCATCAGCCGGGCGAATGCGGCCCCGACCTCCGTAACCAGTGATTCATCGATCTCCGAACCGACCAGACCACGTACGTCGTACGCCTTGATCACACGGTGGACAGCCGCAGCGGGCCGAGACATGGACAGGGCTCCTGACGAAGTGGACTCTTGCCGCTCAAGCCTAGCCCGCAACCGGCGATCAGTCCGACGGGTCTGGCAAGACGCGAAGATGACCACGCCGCCGGCCGTTGCTCTTGGCGGGCGGGCCGGGCGGCGCCAGCACCCCGCCGCCGGGAGCGGGGGCGGGTGCGCCCCGGGCGCCGGAATCGGCCGGGCCGGTCTGCGGGTACCACCCGTTGGCCGGTCGAGAAGACCCGGCCTGCCCGGACTGGCGCTCGCGAACCGCTTCGGCGAGCGCGATCAGGTCGTCGTCTTCGGGCGACACCCACGGGCCGGGGTGGCGGACCAGTTCCCAGCCCCTCGGGGCGGTGATCCGGCCGGCGTGATTGAAGCACAGGTCCCACGAATGCGGCTCGGCGGCGGTGGCCAGCGGGCCGACCACAGCGGTGGAGTCCGAGTAGACGAAGGTAAGTGTCGCCACCGCGTAGTGCGGGCACGCTGGCCGACAGCAGCGACGCGGAACGTTCACGCCCGTGAGGCTATCGTGGCCGCGCACCGCCGTGGCGCCGGACACGCGCAAGGGCCGGGCAGGCTATGCGCAACCGTTACCATCGTCTGCGTGACCGCATCGCGTCGCCATGGGCGCGGCCGTGAGCCCCGCGGGCCGCTGCTTCCGCCGACCGTGCCGGGTTGGCGCACCCGCGCCGAACGGTTCGATATGGCGGTGTTGGAGGCCTACGAGCCCATCGAACAACGCTGGAAACAACGGCTGTCGGCGCTCGACATCGCGGTCGACGAGATTCCGCGGATCGCCGCCAAGGACCCTGACAGCGTGCAGTGGCCCCCGGAAGTGGTCGCCGACGGCCCGATTCCGCTGGCCCGCTTGATTCCCGCCGGAGTCGATGTCCGGGGCAATCCGACGCGGGCGCGAATCTTGTTGTTCCGCAAGCCGATCGAGCAACGGGCGAACGACAGCACCGAACTCGGAGATTTGTTGCACGAAATTCTGGTGGCTCAGGTGGCCACCTACTTAGATGTCGAACCCACCGTCATCGACCCGACGATCGACGACTGAGTAACGCGAACGGGCTCAGATGATGCCGCGCTTGAGGCGACGGCGCTCACGCTCGGACAGCCCACCCCAGATGCCGAAACGCTCGTCGTGCGCCAAGGCATACTCCAGGCACTCGCTGCGCACCGAGCACCGCTGGCAGATCTTCTTGGCCTCGCGGGTGGAGCCGCCCTTCTCCGGGAAGAACGCCTCGGGGTCGGTCTGCGCGCACAGGGCGCGGTCCTGCCATTCCTCGTTGGTGGCCGTCTCGGCGTCGAACGGGTCGAACTCGTCGTAGCCGTCCGGTTCGGGAACCAGGCTCAAATGCGGCCGGCTGGGCGGCAGCTCGGCCTCGATTGGCTTCATTACGGTATGAGCTTGCGGTGCCCCCCCGATTACGCCCCAAAGGTGCTCATAGGACATGCTGGGCCTCCTCACCTGGTTGCGCGATCCTGATCTGTCGCCCGCTATTGCGATGTTGTCCGTACCAATTCGAACATGTGATCGAATCTCGGTCTGCGACACCGGAATCGGCTGGCCAACCGGGAAATGACACTGATGTGATTAGACACGGGTTGATCGGCCCGGTCAAGCCGAATGGCCAAATTCCTTACCATCCCGTGACCGATTTCGGACGTGTCCGAGACCGGCGAGTCCGTGTTGTCTAGACCACACCGGTCCTCCGGCGTGTCTTGCGGGGGTCGCCGGGACGCACCGCCACACCGGCTGCATCCACACCAAAGGTACTGTCGTGCGCTGTGAAGGTCACGGTTCTGGTCGGCGGGGTTGGCGGTGCCCGGTTCCTGCTCGGCGTCCAGAAACTGCTGGGCCTCGGCCAGTTCGGCGGTGGCTCCGATGACGGCGAGAGCGCCGCGCACGCACTGACCGCGGTTGTCAACGTCGGTGACGATGCCTGGATGCACGGGGTGCGCATCTGCCCGGATCTGGACACTTGCATGTACACCCTGGGCGGCGGGGTGGACCCCGAGCGCGGCTGGGGCCACCGCGACGAAACCTGGCACGCGATGGAGGAGTTGGCCCGTTACGGCATGCAGCCGGACTGGTTCGGTCTCGGCGACCGCGACCTGGCCACCCACCTGGTCCGCACCCAGGCGCTGCGCGCCGGCTATCCGCTGACCGAGGTGACCGCGGCATTGTGCGAGCGCTGGCAGCCGGGCGCGCGGCTGCTGCCGGTAACCAACGACGGCTGCGAAACCCACGTCGTGATCACCGATCCGGCCGACGACTCTCAGCGTGCCATCCACTTCCAGGAGTGGTGGGTGCGCTACCGGGCCGACGTGCCAACCCACGGATTCGGCTTCGTCGGCAGCGAGAAGGCCAGCGCGACAGCCGAAGTCACCGAGGCCATCGCCGAAGCCGATATCGTGCTCCTGGCTCCGTCCAATCCGGTGGTGAGCATCGGCGCCATTCTTGCCGTCCCCGGCATCCGCGCCGCACTGCGGTCAACTCAGGCTCCGATCGTCGGCTATTCGCCGATCATCGCCGGGAAACCGTTGCGCGGCATGGCTGACACCTGCCTGCGCGTGATCGGCCTGGACTCCACCTCGCAGGCGGTGGGCGCCCACTACGGAGCCCGCAGCGGAACCGGGATCCTGGATTACTGGCTGGTGCACGAGGGCGAGGACGCCGAGGTACCCGGTGTGACGGTGCATTCCGGCCCAATGCTGATGACCGATCCGGCCGCGACGGCTGAGATGGTGCGCGCCGGGCTGGAGTTAGCGGGGGTGTCGCTATAACAGGGCGGGCAGAACACGGCAGCGCCGCCAAGGTCGAGATCCTCCCCGTCCTCGGCCTGGCGGAATTCCGGCCGGGCGACGATCTGGCGGTCGCGCTGGCACAAGCCGCACCATGGCTGGCCGACGGCGACATCGTGGTCGTCACCAGCAAGGTGGTGTCCAAGTGCGAAGGACGTATTGTGCCGGCGCCGCATGATGCCGAAGCGCGAGATGCCCTGCGCCGCCAGCTGGTCGAGTCCGAGGCGGTGCGGGTGCTGGCCCGTAAGGGCCGCACCTGGATCACCGAGAATCGGCTCGGCCTGGTGCAGGCCGCCGCGGGCGTGGACGGCTCCAACGTCGGCTCCGATGAACTCGCGCTGCTGCCGGTCGATCCCGACGCCAGCGCCGCCGCGTTGCGCACCGGCCTGGCCGAGCGGCTGGGCGTGGACGTGGCGGTGCTGATCACCGACACGATGGGCCGGGCCTGGCGCAACGGGCAGATCGACGTCGCGATCGGGTCGTCGGGCCTGAGCGTCCTCAACAGCTACGCCGGTGCCGTCGACCGGCACGGCAACGAATTGTTCGTCACCGAAGTGGCGGTCGCCGACGAACTGGCCGCCGCAGCCGACCTGGTCAAGGGCAAGCTCACCGATGTTCCGGTCGCGGTGGTACGCGGAGTGTCCAGTCCCGACGACGGTTCCACCGCAGCCGCGCTGGTGCGCTCCGGCTCCGACGACCTGTTCTGGCTGGGCACCGCCGAGGCCATCGAGACCGGGCGACGCCAAGCCCAGCTGCTGCGCCGGTCGGTGCGCACGTTCTCCGGCGAACCGGTGCCCGCCGATCTGGTCACCGACGCCATGGCCGAAGCGTTGACCGCCCCGGCGCCGCACCACACCCGGCCGGCGCGGTTCGTCTGGCTGCAGACCCCGGCTGTGCGCACTCGGCTGCTCGATGCGATGGCACAGCAGTGGCGCGCCGACCTGGCCGGCGACGGCAAGTCGCCCGAGGCGATCGAGACCCGGGTCTCGCGCGGCCGGATCCTCTACGACGCACCCGAAGTCGTCATCCCGGTAATGGTTCCCGACGGTGCCCATTCCTACCCCGACGCGGCCCGCACCGCCGCCGAGCGCACCATGTTCACCGTCGCGGTCGGCGCCGCGGTCCAGGCGCTGTTGGTGGCGCTGGCGGTGCGCGGCGTGGGCAGTTGCTGGATCGGGTCGACCATCTTCACCCCCGAACTGGTGCGCGCCGAACTGGATCTGCCGGCGGACTGGGAACCGCTGGGCGCCATCGCAATCGGCTACCCGCCGGAGCCAACCGAGCCCCGCCCGCCGGCGCCGGTCGACGACCTGCTGGTGCGCCGGTGAGCACGCACGCCTCCACGGTCGAAACACTGCGGGCTTGGGCAGCACCGGATTTCGCGCAGGACGCGCTGCGGCATGCGGTTCTGGCGTTTCTGGATGCCCGCGCCGATGCTTGTGCGCGCGAGTGCGTGCCCGGCCACATCACCGCCTCGGCGCTGGTGCTCGACCACACCGGCGAGCAGGTGCTGCTGACGCTGCACCCGCGCGTCGGCCGCTGGGTGCAACTGGGCGGGCACTGCGAGGACGCCGACCCCGACATCGTCAACGCCGCACTGCGCGAGGCCACCGAGGAATCCGGCATCGACGGGCTTCGGCTCGACCCCAGGTTGGCGGCCGTGCATGTGCACCCGGTGACCTGCTCGCTGGGGGTGCCGACCCGGCATCTGGACCTGCAGTTCGTGGCGCACGCACCGGCCGGCGCGCAGATCGGCATCAGCGACGAGTCGGTGGACCTGCGCTGGTGGCCGGTCGACGCGCTACCGCCGGATGCCGATGACGCGCTGCGGTATCTGGTTGGCGCGGCGAGGAATCGGCGCTGAGAGCACCGGTCACCCTGGAGCTGAGCTGCGCACGGGAACACCGCCCCGGCATCAGCGGACTTGAGCGCATCGAGCTGAGCGAGCAGGGCAGAATGGTCATGGGTCATCGCGTTGTGTGTCCTTTGCTTGAGTCACTTTGGTCGGTAACTCAATGACCACTACGCGATGACCCACCCCAAAGCCCTCAACGACACACCAGAGCCCAACCGCCCCAGTCAGCCGCAGGCCCGAAACCCCACTCCAGGGGACTTAGCCCTCGCATGCGCATGCGTTAACATGCATGCATGCGTACCACGATCGAGATCACCGACGAACAGCACCGCGCGCTGAGCGCGATCGCGCAGCGTCGCGGGGTGCGCGGGTTTTCTGCCTTGGTTCAGGAAGCGCTGGACAGCTACCTCGCAAACATGACCACCGACGAAGTCGACCTGCTACTGGGCCTCGAAGGCACCCTCAGCGACTCCGAGGCACGCGAGGTTCGAACCCGCATCGACGAGGCGAGAACCACGTGGCGGGCGTCGTAGTCGTCGATACCGATCTGGTCATCGATTTTCTTCGCGGCAAAGGCCCCGGCGTGCCCTTGGTTCGCGAGTTGATTGCCGCCCATCGCTTACGTGTCACCGCGATAACCGCATTCGAGCTGCGGGTCGGGACGGACTTCTTGGTGCGCCGCGACGACATTCTGCGGTTGATGCGATCACGGACCTTCCCGCTCGATTCCCGAAGCGCTCGGCGTGCGGGCGAAGTGGCCGCGACACTGCGAGACGACGGTCGAGACATCGGGCTGGCCGACTGCCTCCAGGCGGGCATCTGCTTGTCCTTTGATCTGCCGTTGGCCACCCGCAACCGCAAGCATTTCGAACGAGTGGACGGGTTGCGGCTGCACGAGCTCGCATAGCGCCCGGATCCGCCCGTCGACGCGAGCAGCCGGCCTGGTCGGTGAAGCACTGTCCAACAAGGAGATCTCCGACAGGCCCTTGAACTCGCCGCGCACGGCGGAAACTCGGCGTCACGGCGACAGCCATCGGGGGCACGGCGTGTCGTTGTCCTCCGGTGAGATGGTGCCAGCCGTGACGGTCGTCTGGTGCGCCAAGATGCGGGCCAGCGCGCTGACCGCGCAATTGCCGGTGTCGCGTTACCGGCTCGGCCGGCCAGCTGGTGGCGTGTGGCGCGGAGCCCAAGGCCACTAAGCAGACGTCAACACCCGCCGGATCTACCCGCCGCGCAACGGCGACCGCGCAGCGCTGCTGGCCGCTGCCGCACCATGGCTGCAAGACCGACCCGAGCGCGGATAGCTCAGATGTCGCTGGAGTAGCGAATCCCGCAGTCCGGGATCGACACTCCCGGCCACACCCGTGCCCCGCGCAGCAACTCACAGCGCGCCCCGATGTCGGCGCCGTCGCCGATCACCCCGTCGCGGATCAGCGCCCGCGGCCCGATGCGGGCGCCGAACCCGATGATCGAGCGCTCGATCACGCAGCCGGCCTCGACTTTCACGCCGTCGAAGATCACCGCGCCGTCCAGCCGGGCGCCCGGGCCGATCTCGGCGCCGCGACCGACGACCGTGCCGCCGATCAGCACCGCACCCGGGGCCACCGCGGCACCGTCGTGCACCAGTGACTCGCCGCGCTGATCGCCCAACGCCGGCGACGGCGCGATGCCGCGCACCAGATCCGCCGAGCCGCGCACGAAGTCCTCCGGGGTGCCCATGTCACGCCAGTAGCTGGTGTCGACGTAGCCGCAGACCTTCACGCCGTCGGACAGCAGCGCCGGGAACACCTCGCGCTCCACCGAGACCGCCCGGCCCCGCGGAATACGGTCGATCACGTTGCGGGACAGCACATAACAGCCGGCGTTGATCTGGTCGGTCGGCGGGTCCTCGGTCTTCTCCAAAAACGCGGTGACCCGGCCGTCGTCGGTGGGCACACAGCCGAACGCTCGCGGGTCACCGACCCGCACCAGGTGCAGGGTGGCCTCGGCGGCATGCTCGCCGTGATAGGCGTACAGCTCGCGCAGGTCGGCCCCGGAGAGCACGTCGCCGTTGAACACCATCGCGGTGTCGTGACGCAGTTTGGACGCCACGTTGGCGATGCCGCCGCCGGTGCCCAGCGGTTCGTCTTCGGTCACGTAGTCGATCTGCAGGCCCAGCGCGGACCCGTCGCCGAACTCCGCGGAGAACACCTCCGGCTTGTAGGACGTGCTGAGGATCACGTGTTCGATTCCCGCAGCCGCGATCCGCGACAGCAGGTGGGTCAGGAACGGCAGCCCCGCAGTGGGCAGCATCGGCTTGGGCGCCGACAGCGTCAGTGGCCGCAGCCGGGTGCCCTTGCCGCCCACCAACAGCACGGCATCGACTTGCTGAAGCGTCACGGACGTCCTTTCGTCAGCTTGCGCCGCGCGCTGCGCACGGCCAGGCCGGAGCGCACCGCAAGCGCTCCCCGCATGGTCCAGCGCAGCGGCGCGCGCCACCAACCGGGATGGCGGTCGGCGAGGTAGGTGTAGGTGCTGCGGTGGTGCGCCGCCAGGTTGGCCGCCGGATCCTTGCCGGTGGCGTGACCCTTCTGGTGCAGCACCTCCGCAGACGGCACGTAGACGTTGAGCCAGCCGGCCTTACCGAGCCGGTCGCCCAGGTCGACGTCTTCCATGTAGAGGAAGTAGCGGTCGTCGAAGCCGCCGATCTGATCGAACGCGGCGCGGCGCACCAGCAGGCAGGCACCGGACAGCCATCCCACCGGGCGCTCGCTGGGTTCCAGGCGTTCTTGGCGGTAGGCCCGCGACCACGGGTTGTTCGGCCAGATCGGGCCGACAACGGCGTGCATGCCACCGCGGATCAGGCTCGGCAGGTGGCGCGCCGAGGGGTACACCGAGCCGTCGGGCTCGCGGATCAGCGGACCCAGCGTCGCCGCTTGCGGCCACCGGGCGGCCGCCTCCAGCAGGGCGTCGATGCTGCCCGGGCCCCACTGCACGTCGGGGTTGGCCACAATGAGAAATTCACTATCCCGGTCGCCGAGCCGGGCCACCGCGCTGTTGACGGCGCCACCGTAGCCGAGGTTGGCCCCGGTCTCGAACAGCTGCGCATCCGGGTAGCGCTGCACGGCCTCCTGCGGCGCGCCGTCGGTGGATCCGTTGTCGGCCATCACCACCTGCACCGGACGATCGGTTGCCAGCGACAGCGACGCCAGGAAGCGGTCCAGATGCCAACCCGGCGAATACGTCACCGTCACCACCGGCAGGGCCTCACTCACGGCGTAGAGGTTATCTGGCCAGTGCCGCGGCCAGCGCATCGCGCCATGGGCGCAGCGGCGCCAGGCCGGCTCGTGCCGATTCGACGCTCGACAACGCCGAGTACGCGGGCCGAGCCGCCGGACGGGGCCGCGCGGCGCTGCTGACCGGTGCCACCCGCTGCGGGTCGGCGCCCAGCGCGGTGAACACCGCGCGGGCCTGCTCGAAGCGGCTGGCCGCACCGCTGTTGGCCGCGTGCAGCACCCGCGCCGCAGGCCACGCCCGCGCCAAGGCCAGCAGCGCATCGGCCAGGTCGCCGACATAGGTCGGTGAGCCGACCTGGTCGTCGACCACCTCCACCGCACCGGAGCCTGCGGCCTTGTCCCGCATCACGGCGACGAAGTCCGACCCGCCGGCGGCGCCGGTGTAGACCCAGGCGGTGCGCACCACCAGCGCCTCCGGCGACGCCGCCAGCACGGCGTTCTCGCCGTCCAGCTTGGTGCGGCCATAGACGGACAGCGGCCGGGTCGCCTCCCCCGGCTCGTACGGGCGCGGCGCCGCGTCGCCGAAGTCACCGTCGAAGACGTAGTCGGTGGAGATGTGGATCAGTCGCGCCCCGGCCCGCGCGCAGGCAGCCCCGAGGTGGCCGGGCCCGGCCGCGTTGACGGCATAAGCTCGCTCGGCGTCGCTCTCGGCGGCGTCGACGGCGGTGTAGGCCGCGCAGTTGACCAGCACATCGCCGGGACGCAGGTCGACGGCGCCGACGGCGGCGGGGTCGGTGATGTCGCACTGCGCCGAGGACAGCGCGAGCACGTCATGGCCGGCCTCGGCGGCGCGCACCGCCAGGAAGCTGCCGACCTGCCCGCCGGCCCCGGTGATCACGATCCGCTGCCCAGAAGTCATAACCGCCGAGTCTGGCACGCCGACCGCAGCTACCACCGATACAGCAGTTACACAAGTAACCTCGAGTGATGCCTGCGCAACGTGTGATTCGTGTGATCGCGACCGTGGCAGCCGTCGCCGTCGTCCTCGGCACCGGAGTGGCCTGGAGTCGGGTGCGCTCCTTCGAGGACGGCATCTTCCACATGGCGTCGCTGGCGCTGGGCCAAGGCGGAGCCGACGGCGCGGTCGACATTCTGCTGGTCGGCATGGACAGCCGCACCGACGCCCACGGCAACCCGCTGACCCCCGAGGAACTCGCGGCGCTGCGAGTCGGCGACGACGACGCCACCAACACCGACACGATCATCCTGGTCCGCATCCCCAACAACGGGAAGTCGGCGACCGCGATCTCGATCCCCCGCGACTCCTACGTGGCGGCGCCCGGGCTGGACAAGACCAAGATCAACGGCGTCTACGGCGCCACCCGGCTCGAGACCGCCGACGCCCTGGTGGAAGCCGGCATGGATCCGGCGCAGGCCCAGGCCCGCGGCACCCAGGCCGGCCGGGAGGCCCTGATCAAGACGGTGGCCGACCTGACCGGGGTCACCGTCGACCACTACGCCGAGGTCGGGCTGCTCGGGTTCTCGCTGATCACCGACGCGCTCGGCGGCGTCAACGTCTGCCTCAAGGAACCGGTGTACGAAGAGCTCTCCGGCGCCGACTTCCCGGCCGGCTGGCAGCGGCTCGACGGCGCCCAGGCGCTGAGTTTCGTGCGCCAGCGCCATGAACTCCCGCACGGCGACCTGGACCGGGTCCGTCGCCAGCAGGCGGTGATGGCGGCCCTGGCCCACCAGGTGATCTCCGGCAAGACGCTGTCCAGCCCGGGCACCCTGACGCGACTGCAGGCGGCGGTCCAGCGCTCGGTGGTGCTGTCGGAGGGTTGGGACGTGATGGATTTCATCACCAAGCTGCAGGATCTGGCGGCCGGCAAGGTGGCCTTCGCCACCATCCCGGTGCTCGAGGAATCCGGCTGGAGCGACGACGGCATGCAGAGCGTGGTGCGCGTCGACCCGCAGCAGGTGGCCGACTGGGTGGACGGATTGCTGCACGACACCGACGAGGGCAAAGCCGACCAACGTGCCTACGACCCCGAGCACACCACCGCCAGCGTGTACAACGACACCGACATCAACGGCTTGGCCGCGGCCGTCTCAGGTGTGCTGAACGCCAAGGGATTCGGCACCGGATCGGTCGGCAACAACGAGGCCGCCCGGGTAACGACCAGCCAGGTGCAGGCCGCCAACACCGACGACCCCGGCGCCCAGGCGGTGGCCCGGGATCTGGGCGGGTTGCCGGTGGTCTCCAACGCGGCGGTGCCCGCCGGGGCGGTACGCGTCGTACTGGCCAACGACTACACCGGTCCCGGATCGGGCTTGGGCGCCGGGGACCGCGCCGAAATAGCCGGCTTCTCCGCCGCCGACGACACGCAGCTGTCCGAAATCCCCGCTCCGTCACCGATTCTGACCGCGGGTTCCAACGACCCGCAATGCGTGAACTAGCGTCGGTGCGGTGACCAACCTTGCCTCGGCGATCCTTGATCCGATCATGCGCGCCGACCCGGTGGGACCGCGGATCACCTATTACGACGACGCTTCCGGCGAACGCATCGAGTTGTCCGCGGCGACTCTGACGAACTGGGCCGCCAAGACCGGCAATCTGCTGCGCGACGAACTCGGCGCCGGGGCGGGCAGCCGGGTGGCGGTGTTGCTGCCGGCGCACTGGCAGACCGCGGCGGTGCTGTTCGGCGCGTGGTGGATCGGCGCCGAGGTGCTGCTCGCCAACCCGGGCGGAGAGGCTGACATCGCCCTGTGCACCGCGGACCGGCTCGACGAGGCCGACGCGGCGGTGGCCCCCACCGGCGGCGAGGTGGTGGTGCTGTCGCTGGACCCGTTCGGGCGCCCGGCCCCGGACCTGCCGGTGGGGGTCACCGACTACGCGACGACGGTGCGGGTGCACGGCGACCAGATCGACCCGGAGCCGCGCCCCGGCCCGGCGCTGGAGGGATCATCCGCCGACGAGGTGTTGGCCCTCTGCGAGAAATCCGCGGCCGCAACGTCTTTGACGTCATCGGATCGGGTGTGGTCGGCCAACGCCTGGGGTACACCCGCCGAGTTGATCGACAACATGCTGGCGGTGTTCGCCGTCGGCGCGTCCCTGGTGCAGGTCGCCCATCCGGATCCGGCCGCACAGCAACGCCGCCGGGACAGCGAGAAGGTCACCCGGACGCTTGATTAGGCGATCTAGGCCTCGAATGTGCGGTTCGGTACGCCCGCGCCGGCGGGTCGCTGGGGGCACCTCCCGCTTGCGGGGAAACGAAACCGCACGCTCGGCGCGTCGCCCACGAGGGAGTCACCGCGATATATGCAGAAATGCTTATATGCTGATACCCTCGCTGACTAAGACGGACGACCCACGGAGGGGATGACTCATGGCGGTACAGGGACTGCTGGCGAAGGCGGCCGGAACGGTGTTCACCGGGCTGGTCGGGGTCAGCGCCTACGAGCTGGCACGCAAGGCGCTGGAAAAGGCTCCGCTGCATCAGGCCGCGGTGACCGCCACCGAATGGAGCCTGCGTGGCACCCGGCGGGCCGAGGAGGTCGCCGAGTCGGCGCGCCTCAAGGTGGCCGACGTGGTCGCCGAGGCCCGCGAACGCATCGGTGAAGAGGCGACACCGCCTGCTGTGGCCGTTGCACACGACCACGACCACTGATCGTGACCCACGCCGTCGATGAACTGGTCGTCGTCTCCGACGCCGCCGGCCGGATGCGGGTGCGGGTGCCCTGGGTCCGCAGCGACTCGCGGCGCGCGGTGGCGGTCGAGGAGACCGCCGACCGGGTCAACGGGGTGCGCACCGTGCACGCCTATCCGCGCACCGGCGCGGTGGTGGTGTGGTACTCCCCCAAACGGTGCGATACCGCGGAGATCCTGGCGGCGATCCGCGAGGCGGCCGGCGTCGCCGCCGAGCTGATCCCGGCCCGCACCCCGCGCTCGGCGGACATCCGCAACACCGACGTGCTGCGCATGGTGATCGGCGGTACGGCGTTGGCGCTGCTGGGCGTGCGCCGCTACGTCTTCGCCCGGCCGCCGCTGCTGGGACCGAGCGGTCAACTGGTCGCCACCGGGGCGACGGTCTTCATGGGCTATCCGTTCCTGCGCGGCGCGCTGCGCTCGATCCGCTCCGGCAAGGCCGGCACCGATGCCCTGGTGACCGCCGCGACCATCGCCAGCCTGGTGCTGCGGGAGAACGTGGTCGCGCTCACCGTGCTGTGGCTGCTCAACATCGGCGAGTATCTGCAAGACCTGACGCTGCGCCGGACCCGCCGCGCGATCTCGGATCTGCTGCGCGGCAGCCAAGACACCGCCTGGGTGCGTGTGGAGCAAGGTCCCCCGGAAAGCCCGGAATACACCGAAGTCCAGGTACCGGTCGACACGGTGCAGCTCGGCGACGAGGTGATCGTCCACGACCACGTCGCGATCCCGGTCGACGGCGAGATCATCGACGGCGAGGCCATCGTGGACCAGTCCGCGATCACCGGCGAGACCCTGCCGGTCAGCGTGATCGCCGGGGCGCGTGTGCATGCCGGATCGGTGGTGGTGCGCGGCCGAGTCGTGGTGCGCGCCACCGCGGTCGGCAGCCAGACCGTGATCGGACGGATCATCAGCCGCGTCGAGGAGGCCCAACACGACCGTGCTCCGATCCAGACCGTCGGCGAGAACTTCTCCCGGCGCTTCGTACCGGCGTCGTTCATCTTGTCGGCGTTCACCCTGCTGGTCACCGGCGACGTCCGCCGGGCGATGACCATGCTGCTGGTCGCCTGCCCGTGTGCGGTCGGGCTGGCCACCCCGACGGCGATCAGCGCGGCCATCGGCAACGGCGCCCGGCGCGGCATCCTGATCAAGGGCGGCTCGCATCTCGAGCAGGCCGGCCGGGTGGACGCCATCGTGTTCGACAAGACCGGCACGCTCACCGTCGGCCGCCCGGTAGTGACCAATATCGTTGCCCTCCATAAGGATTGGCAGCCCGAACAGGTGCTCGCCTACGCCGCCAGCTCGGAGCTGCACTCGCGGCACCCGTTGGCCGAGGCGGTGATCCGCTCCACCGAGGAACGCCACATCAGCATCCCGCCGCACGAGGAGTGCGAAGTTCTGGTCGGGCTGGGCATCCGCACCTGGGCCGACGGACGGACGCTACTGCTGGGCAGCCCGAACCTGCTGCGCGCCGAGAAGGTCCGCATCTCCAAGAAGGCGGCGGACTGGGTCACCAAATTGCGCGCCCAGGCCGAGACCCCGTTGCTGCTGGCGGTCGACGGCACCCTGGTGGGATTGATCAGCCTGCGCGACGAAGTGCGCCCGGAGGCACACGAGGTGCTTGAGCAGTTGCGCGCCAAGGGTATTCGCCGCATCGTGATGCTGACCGGCGATCACCCGGAGACCGCGGCGGCGGTGGCCGCCGAACTCGGCATCGCCGAATGGCGCGCCGAGGTGCTCCCCGAGGACAAGCTGCAGGTGGTCCGCGACCTGCAGGACGAGGGCTACGTGGTCGGCATGGTCGGTGACGGCGTCAATGACGCTCCCGCGCTGGCCGCCGCCGACATGGGCATCGCGATGGGTCTGGCGGGCACCGATGTGGCGGTCGAGACCGCCGATGTCGCCCTGGCCAACGACGACTTGCGGCGGCTGCTGGACGTCCGCGACCTGGGCAGCCGGGCCGTCGAGGTGATCCGGCAGAACTACGGCATGTCGATCGCGGTCAACGCAGCCGGCCTGCTGATCGGCGCCGGCGGTGCGCTGTCACCGGTGCTGGCGGCGATTCTGCACAACGCGTCGTCGGTGGCCGTGGTCACCAACAGTTCGCGGCTGATCCGTTACAGACTGGACGCCGAACCGATGGCATCCGCCCCCGCCGGGGCGTAATCTGTGTCGGTCCCGACTGTCCCTGTCGAGCAACACCACCAGCTCCAGGGCAGTCGGGACTTTGCCTAGCAGCGGTTAGCAGCCACAACCCTCGCCGCGCCAGGACCGGAACCCCTGCCACACCGACACCGCGGCCACCGCCAGACCGATCAGGGGGTCCAGCCACCATCCGCCCGACCACTGGGTGGTGAGCGTCAACCCGACCAGCACCGCGGCGGCCTGGATCGCACACAGGTAGTTCTGCACGCCCTCGCCGACGGTGGCCGCCGAGCCCAGCCGGGTGCCGAGCCGGCGCTGCGCGCGGCCCAGAATCGGCATCACCAGCACCGCCACCCCGGTGAGCGCGATCCCGATGACGCTGCTCTCGCTGCGGTGGTCACCCACCAGGTGGCGCACCGATTCGGCGGCGATGTAGGGGGCGTTGATCCAGAACGACACCGCCACCCCGATCTGGGCGCGCCGCTCGGCCGTCTGCGACAGCGTGCGGGCACCGGTGAACCGCCAGATCACGATGGCCCCGGCCATCGCCTCGGGAATGGCGCCCAGCGCCCAGCCGGTCAGCGCGATCGAGCCGGCCGCCAAGCCCTGCCACAGGCCCAGCACGCCTTCGAACCCCACCACCACCAGGCTGACCCAGGCGAGCCGGCGAGCCCAGTCCGCGGCGCGGTGCCAGCCGGCGTCAAGTACCGGTTGCACCGGATGGGGGTGAACATGGGGTACGGCACAGGCATCGACGACGCCCACCGATTCGGGGCTCCCGATCCCACTGTCCACGCTGGAAATGCTACCGCCCGCGGAGCGTGGTCAGCGCCGCTCAGCCCGGAGCGAGCCGCGCCACCCGGTCGTTGCCGCGGTCGGCCACATAGACCGTGTTGTCCTTGCCCACCGCGACGTCGAGCGGGGTGTTGAGCCCGGTGAAGCCCAGCGGGCTCGGGCTGGTCGCCCCGGCCGGGAGCTTGAGCACCTTGTTGCCGTCGTGTTCGGTGACATAGACGTTGGCGGCGGGGTCGACGGTGATGCCCCACGGCACCGCGACCCCGGTGAACGGCAGCACCACCTGGTCGGTGGAGCCGGCCGCCAGTTTGAGCACCCGGTTGTTGTCGGTGTCGGTGACGTAGACGGTGCCCGTGCCGTCCACCGCCACCCCGTCGGGATTGTTGAGTCCGCTGAAGGGCAACACCGTCTGGCTGTTCGACCCGGACGCCAGCTCGACCACCCGGTCGTTGCCGCGGTCAGCGACATAGACGTTGCCGCCGGAGTCCACCGCCAGGCCCTCGGGGTAGCTCAGCCCGTTGAACGGCAGCACCACCTGGTCGTTCGAGCCGGCCGTTAGCTTCACCACCCGGTTGTTGAAGTCCGAGACATAGACGGTGCCGTCCTTGTCGACCGCCACGCCCTGCGGTTGGTAGAGCCCGCTGAACGGCAGCACAGTCGCCGCACGGGATCCGGCCGCCAGCTTGACCACCCGGCCGTACATGCCCTGGCTGGCGACATAGACGTTGCCGTCGGAGTCCAGCGCCACCCCGCTCGGCGAGAGCCGGAAGTTGATGCCGGAGAACTGCAGCTCGCTCTGCCCGGGCGGCGCCGCCGTCGACGGGTGCGACGGGCGGGCGATCAGATAGCCGATGAGGCCTACCACCAGCAGCGCCACGGCCGCGGCGCCGAGCACCGCCCAGCGCCGGGAGCCGGGGCCGGAAGGCACCCGCCCGAACGGCGGTGATGCCGGCGGCGGCACATACGGCCGGCGCACCGTCGGGGGTGGCGGTGCGGGCTGGCTGCGCCAGCCGGTGACCTGAGCGGCCGGAGCGGACGGAGCGGCCGGCGCGGCCATCGTCCCGGTACCGAAGGCGGCCTCTTCGCCGTGCCGCAGAATGGTGGCCGCCTGGTCCTGCTGCGGGCCGGTGAGCGCCTCGTGCGCGGCCGCCGCCAGCTCGCCGGCACTGCGGTAGCGGTCCTCGGGCCGTTTGGCCATCCCGCGGGCGATCACCTGGTCGAAGGCGGGCGGAACACTGGCGACTTGCGCGCTGGGCCGCGGGGCGGGTTCGGTCAGGTGTGCGGCGATCATTCGCTCGATGCTGTCGGCCCGATACGGCGGCGCGCCGGTCAGGCACTCACCGAGCACGCAGGCCAGCGAGTAGATGTCGGCCCGATAGGTGACATCGCCGCCGGTGAACCGTTCCGGGGCCATGTAGTTATAGGTGCCCACCGCGGTCCCGATCTGGGTCAGGCCGGGGTCGGTGGCCGCGCGGGCGATGCCGAAATCCACCAGGTAGGCGAAATCTTCGTCGGTCACCAGGATGTTCTCCGGCTTGACGTCGCGGTGCATGATCCCCTCGGCGTGCGCCGCGTCCAGCGCAGCCGCGACCTGACGTATCACCGCCACCGCCCGGGCCGGGCTGAGCGGGCCGTGGCGATGCAGCAGCGCGCGCAGCGACTGACCCTGGATCAGGCGCATCTCCACGTAGAACTGCCCATCGATCTCGCCGTAATCGTGGATCGGCACCACGTGCGGTTCGGTGAGCCGCCCGGCCGTGTCGGCCTCGCGCTGCAGGCGCGCGTGCAGAACCGGGTCGTCGGAGAGCTGCGGCGAAATCAGCTTCACCGCGACCATGCGGCGCTTGCGGATGTCCTCGGCCTCGTAGACCTCGCCCATGCCGCCGCTGCCCAGCAGCCGGATCAGCCGGTAGTGCCCGAACTGGGAACCGGCACGCGAGCCCGGGCCGCCGTTATGCACCGGTCCTCATCGGTTCTCCTCCACCATGACCACCCGATCGTTGCCGCGGTCGGCGACGTAGACGTTGCCGTGCTTGTCGACGGCTACATCCAGCGGCGCGTTGAGACCGGTGAACGGCAACACCTCCGGGATCGCTGCCCCGGCGGACAGTTTGACCACCTTGTTGCGGCTGCGTTCGGTGACGTAGACGTCGCCGCCGTCGTCCACCGCGATACCCCACGGCGAGACGATCCCGGCGAACGGCAGCACCAGCTGCTCGCCTCCGGCGGCCGCCAACTTGAGCACCCGGTTGTTGCCGGTGTCGGTGACATAGATGTCGCCGGCTGAATCCACCGCCACCCCGGCGGGCTTGTTGAGGCCGACGAACGGCAGCACGGTCTGGACGTTCGAGCCGGACTCCAGCCGCAACACCAGATCGCTGCCGCGGTCGGCGACGTAGACGTTGCCGTCCGAATCGACCGCCACCCCGTCGGGATCGTCCAGGCCGGCGAACGGCAACACCGTGTGCGAGTCGGAACCCAGCTTGACCACCCGGTTGTCGACGTCGGAGAAGTACACATTGCCGTCGCCGTCGACCACCAGCCCGCGCGGCTGATAGTGATCACTGAACGGCAGCACCGCGGTGGCACCCGAGCCGGCCGCCAGTTTCACCACCCGGCCCTGCATGCCTTGGCTGGTGACGTAGACGTTGCCGTCGCTGTCCAGCGCCACCCCGGCCGGGGAGAGCCGGTAGTCCAGGTCGGTGAACGCCAGCACCTCCTGCGGGGGCGACGCCACCGCCGACGCCGACGAGGGACGGCTCACCAGGTGGCCGACGCCGGCCACCACCGCGACCGCGGCGAGCGCAGCCGCCGCCAGCAGGACCGGCTTGCGCGGCAGCCGTCCGCGCCGGAGCGGGACGGGCGAGGAGGGCTGGGAGGGCTTAGCCGGGGTCTCGGCCCGCAGCAGCGGGGACACCGGCAACGCCACCGGCTGCGAGGCGGCATCGCCCCAGGCTCCGCTTCGGGGTTCGGTCCGGGTCTCTGCTTCCAGTCCGCCCGGTAGGTGCAGGGCGGGCTCGCCGCGCCGCAAAATTCTGGCCACCTGGTGGCGTTCGGCCTCGGTCAGCGCCTGGTAGGCGGCCGCGGCCAGTTCGCCGGCGCTGCTGTAGCGGTCCTCGGGCTTGCGGGCCAACCCACGGGCCAGCACGTCGTCGATGGCGGCCGGGACACGCCCCGGGCGCAGCTTGCTGGGTTGCGGCGCAGCCGCCGTCCGGCGTTCTTCGATCGCGTCGTCGACGGTGCCGGCCGAGAACGCCGGCGCTCCACTCAGGCACTCGGCCAGCACACCGGCCAGCGAATAGATGTCGGCGAGGTGGGTCACCTGCTCGCCGGTCAGGCGCTCGGGCGCCATGTAGCGCACGGTGCCGGTCGCCGGATCTGCCGGCATCCCCGGATCCCCGATGGCCGCGGCCACCCCGAAGTCCATCAGGTAGGCCAGATCGTCATCGGTGACCAGGATGTTGTCGGGTTTGACGTCGCGATGGGTGACGTCGGCGTTGTGGGCGGCGTCCAGCGCCGCGGCGATCTGCCGCACGATGGCCACCGCCCGCGGCGGGCTCAACGGGCCGTCGTCGGCCAACAACGTGGCCAGGTCGGTGCCGTCGATCAGGCCGGTCTCGAGGTAGAGCACGTCGTCGATCTCGCCGTAGGCCCGGATCGGCACCACGTGGGGTTCGATGAGCTGACCGGCGGCTTCAGCCTCGTCTTCCAGCCGGCTGCGGAACGCCTCGTCGCCGGAGAACGCCTCGGAGATCAGTTTCAGCGCCACCATCTCATCGCTGCGGGTGTCCTCGGCCCGGTAGACCTCACCCACGACGCCGTGACCCAGCAAACGCTCAAGCCGGTAAGGGCCGAACCGCGACCCGGCCCGCGAACCCGGCTCGGTGTTGTTCACCGACGTCGCTCCCTTCGCCTCACCAGCACCCGTACCGCGATCTGCGGCGAAAGACTGCCTACCAGCCTAATGGCGTCGCCCCCGCAAATGGTCACGTGATGGCGTTAACCGCCGTCAAAAGCTTCGATTTGAAGGAATCCGGCAGCGGAATGGAGCCGTACTGATCCAGCCCGTCTTGGCCGGGGCCGATCGCAGCCTGCATGAACGCCTTGACGGCCGCGCCGGTGGCGTCGTCGGGGTATTTCGAGCAGACGATCTCGTAGGTCGCCAGCACAATCGGGTAGGCGCCCGCCTCGGTCGGCTTGTAGAACGACGACGTGTCCAGCACCAGGTCATTGGGTTGCCCGGACGGCGACGCGAACTTCGCCCCGGCGATCGTCTTGCCGACCGAGTCGGCGGAGATGGACACCGGCTTGGGGCCTGCCGAGGTGATGATCTGCGCCATCGGCAGCTGCTTGCCGACCGCGAACGACCACTCGTTGTAGGTGATCGAACCGTCGGTGTTCTGCAGCGCAGCCGAGGTGCCGTTGTTCCCGGCGGCTCCGTCACCGACACCGCCGTTGAACATCTCCCCCGTTCCCCCGTTCCACGCGCCGTCGGAGGCACCATCGAGATACTTCTGGAAATTGGCGGTGGTGCCCGACTTGTCGCTGCGGTAGACCACGTGGATGGGCGTCGAGGGCAGCGGTACGCCCGCGTTGAGCGCCTTGATCGCCGGATTGTCCCAACTACCGATAGTGCCGTTGAAGATCTTCGCCAGCGTGGGGCCGTCCAGGGTCAGCGCGTTGACCCCGCTGATGTGATAGGTCACCGCGATCGGGCCGAACACGATCGGCAGATTCCAGGCCGGCGAACCGCACCGCTCCGCCGCGCGTTCCGGCTGGCCTTTGGCGGCGTCCAGCGCCACATCCGACCCGGCGAGATCGGTCTGGTTGCCGATGAAGTCGTCCACCCCGGCGCCCGACCCGTTGGCGTTGTAGTCCAGGGTGTGGCCCGGGCACGCCCGGATGTAGGCGTAGACGAATTGCTCGATCGCGTTCTCCTGGGCGGTGGAGCCGCTGGCGTGCAGTTCCGGCTTTCCGCCGCAGTCGACCGACGAGGCGCCGGCCGCCGAGCCCGACTCACCGGAATTTCCGCCGCAGGCCGAAACTATCAGTGCGCCAACAGTGAGCAGAGTCAGTAACACGGTCCCGCGGCCGATTTTCACAGCTCACAACTGTACTCCGCCCGAGGCGAGCGGGATGCTGGTTGGAGACGGCTCTGCCGGGGTACTTCACAAGGACGACAGCGGTCCGCGAGCCAATCCGGGTACGCGACAAGCTTTGCGGCGGTATCGTCGTCGCACCCACCCGGGGGCGCAACCGAAAACGGAGGTCACGATGCGATTGGGCAACGTACTCGGCACGGTGGCGTTCATCTGGTTGCTGATCGGGGCGATCGCGGTGTGGCAGCGCGGCTATCTGGAAAATGCCGAGCCGACGTGCCGCTCGGCGGGCACCATCGCACTGACCGTGCTCGCCGGGCCGCTGAACTACGGCGGCGTCAATCCTCAAGTGGCGCAATGTGAGCTGCCGCAGCCCAGCTCACTTCCCGACCGCAGCATCGAACACCTCATAGGAATGGAGTCGCCATGATCGGCCTGGGAGTCCTTCTGCTCATTCTCGGTTTCGTGTTCGGGATCCAGATTCTGTGGAGCATCGGCATCGTCCTGCTGGTGATCGGCGCGGTCCTGTGGATCTTGGGGTCCGTCGGACGTCCGGTCGGCGGCCGCCGGCATTGGTACTGACCGCCCGGCTACACGAATTCCCAGGCGGCGCGGGCGATCGCCAACTCCTCGTTGGTGGGAACCACCAGGACCGTGGTGCGCGAGGCGTCGGTCGAGATGATCCGCGCGCCGGTGCCGATTCGGTTGCGGTGCGGGTCGACGGCGATGCCCAGCCCGTCCAGACCCGCCAGGGCGTCTGCACGCACGTCGGGCACGTGCTCCCCCACCCCGGCCGTGAAGGCGATCGCGTCGACGCGGCCGAGCACCGCCAGGTACGCCCCGACGTACTTGCGCAGCCGATGGATGTAGACGTCGTAGGCCAGCGCGGCCGCCTCGCCTGAAGCTCCCCCGGCCGCCCGCCGCTGCAGCAACTCCCGAAAGTCGTTGACGCCACTGAGTCCTTTCAACCCGGAGCGGCGGTTCAGCAACTCGTCGAGCTGCTCGACACCCATCCCGGCGGCCCGGTCGAGGTGAAACAGCACGCCGGCGTCGATGTCGCCGCTGCGGGTGCCCATCACCAGCCCCTCGAGCGGGGTCAGCCCCATCGACGTCTCGACCGCCACTCCCCCGCGCACCGCCGACGCCGAGGCGCCGTTGCCCAGGTGCAACACGATGGTGTTCAGCTCGGCCGGGTCGCGCCCGAGGGCTGCGGCCGTCTCCCCGGAGACATATTGGTGGGAGGTGCCGTGGAATCCGTAGCGGCGGATGCCGTATCGGGTGGCAACGCCGTGATCGATCGCGTAAGTCGCGGCCGCGGACGGCAGCGAATGGAAGAAGGCGGTGTCGAACACCGCGACGTGCGGAACATCGGGAAAATCCTTGCGGGCCACCTCGATCCCGATCACATTGGCCGGATTGTGCAGCGGCGCCAACTCGGCGAGCCGTTGCACCTCGGACACCACCGCATCGGTGATCAGCGTGGGCGCGAAGAACCGGCTGCCGCCGTGCACCACGCGGTGCCCCACCGCGCGCACCGCGGCCAGATCGACCCCGGAATCGATGAGCCGCCGATGGATCAGCCGCAGCCCCGCGGCGTGATCGACGACCGGCCCGCCCTCGCCGATCTGCTCCACGTGTCCGGAGAGCACCGCGGTTCCAGCGCCGGGATCGACGAGCCGGTACTTGATCGACGACGAGCCGGAGTTGAGTACCAGCACCAGGCCGGGATTGGTCACGAGCCGACTCCTTGCGCCTGGATCGCGGTGATCGCGACGGTGTAGACGATGTCGTCGACCAGTGCGCCCCGGGACAGGTCGTTGACCGGTTTGGCCAAGCCCTGCAGCACCGGCCCGATCGCCACCGCTCCGGCGCTGCGCTGCACCGCCTTGTAGGTGTTGTTTCCGGTGTTCAGGTCTGGGAACACCAGCACCGTGGCCCGCCCGGCGACCGGCGAGTCGGGCATCTTGGCGGCCGCCACCGTCTCATCCACGGCGGCGTCGTACTGGATCGGACCGTCGGCGAGCAGGTCGGGGCGACGCTCATGCACCAGTTGCGTTGCAGCCCGCACCTTCTCGACGCCCGCCCCGGAACCGGACTCACCGGTCGAGTACGACAGCAGCGCCACGCGGGGTTCGATACCGAACGCCTCTGCGGTGGCCGCCGAGGAGATGGCGATGTCGGCCAGTTGCTCGACCGTCGGATCGGGGACCACCGCACAGTCGCCGTAGGCCAGCACCCGATCCGACAAACACATCAGGAACACACTGGATACCGTCGACACCCCGGGCGTGGTGCGGATGATCTCGAAAGCCGGACGGATGGTGTGCGCAGTGGTGTGCGCGGCACCCGACACCATCCCGTCGGCGATCCCCAGCTGCACCATCATGGTGCCGAAATAGGAGATGTCGCGCATGATCTCGCGAGCGCGATCCTCGGTCATCCCCTTGTGTGCGCGCAGCCGGGTGTATTCGGCGCCGAACGACTCCAGCAGGCCACTGGTGCTCGGGTCGACCACCTGCGCAGCGCCCAGGTCCACCCCGAGTTCGGCGCCGCGCCCGCGTACCACATCCTCGACCCCGAGCAGGGTCAGATCCACGATGCCGCGCGACAGTAACCGCCCTGCCGCCAACAGGATCCGGTCGTCAGAGGCTTCCGGGAGCACGATATGGCGCCGGTCGGACCGGGCCCTTTCCAGCAGCCGGTACTCGAACATCTGCGGGGTCACCACCGCCGAGGCCGGCACCCGGACCCGTTCGGCGAACTCCGCACCGTCGACGTGGGCGGCCATCACCGCAAGCGCGGTGTCGATCTTGCGCAGCGAGTCGACGGTGATCCGGGACCCGGTGTGCGACACCTGTTCGGCGGTGTCGTAGGTGCGGTGGCTGCTGGCGATCAGCGGCAGCTTGGGCCGCATCCCCTTGACCAGTTTGTCGATGGCCGGGTGCGGCAGCAGGCCACCGTTGAGGATGATGCCTGACAGCGACGGGAACCCTTGCGCTTCATGGGCGTTCAGCAGCGCCAGCAGGACTTCGGAGCGGTCGGCCGGCACGATCACCACCTGCCCCTCGGTCAGGCGCTCCAGGATGTTCTCGGCTGTCATCCCGCCCACCATCACGCTGAGCGCCTCCCGGCGCATCAGCTCCGGGTCGCCGCTGTAGACGGTGCCGCCCAGGGCCGTGCAAAGTTCAGCCATCGTCGGGGCGGACAGCAACGGCACTTCCGGAACCGCGAACGCCGGCACGCCGATGTCGGCCATCGCCTGGGTGACCTCCGCCAGCAGGCCGGGGGCGCAGCGGTTGGCGATCACCGCGACCGGCCGGGCGTGCACCGAGGCCACATCGGTCAGACAACGCGCGGTGATCTCGGAGATCGCGTGCGGGTCGCGGTTGTGGCCGTTGACCGCCAGGACCAGCGGCGCGCCCAGGTTCACCGCGACGCGGGCATTGAAGCTCAACTCGCTCGGGTTGACGACGTCGGTGAAGTCGCTGCCGACCACCAGCACCGCGTCGCATTGCCGGGCGACTTGGTGGAACCGCGCGACGATCTCACTCAGCGCGGCTTCGCGATCGGCGTAGACCTGCTGGTAGGTCACCCCCCGGCAGCCGCGGTGGTCGTCGAGCTGGGCGGTGGCGTGTGCGAGCAGCAGTTCGAGTTGGTCGTCGGGCTCATCGAGCGACCGGACGATCGGCCGGAACACCCCAACCCGCGCCGACGAGGCGGCCAGCAGGTGCAGCAGCCCCAGCGCGATCACGGTTTTGCCGGCGCCTCCCTCGGCGGCGGCCAGATAGATGCTCGACGCGCGAGCCGGTTCAGCTTCGGTCATGGTGTGTTCAACCTAGACCAGCGCGAGCTCAGCCGATCCGATCGATCGCCGAGCGCAGTCGCGCCACCGTTCCCTCGATGTCGGCCAGTTTGTCCAGACCGAACAGGCCCAGCCGGAAGGTGCTGAACGTCGACGGTTCGTCGCATTGCAGCGGCACTCCAGCCGCGGTCTGAAGTCCCTGCGGCAAAAACTTTCTACCGGTGCGGATTTCGGGGTCGGTGGTGTAACTCACGACCACGCCGGGCGCTTCGAATCCCGCTGCGGCCACGCTGGGGAAACCGTGTTCGGCCAGCAGCGCGCGCACCTTGCGGCCCAAGGTGAACTGCTGCTCGCACACCGCGCCGAAACCGCGCTCGCGGGTCTCGGTCATGGCGTCGCGCAGGCCGCTGATGACACCGGTCGGCATGGTGGCGTGGTAGGCGTGGCCACCGTTCTCGTAGGTCGCCATGATCTCGCGCCACTTTTTCAGATCCAGCGCGAAGCTGGTGCTTTGCGTGCGGTCCATGACCTCGAGCGCCCGGTTGGACAGGCAGACCATGGCGCAGCCCGGCTCGGCGCTCCAGTCCTTCTGCGGCGCGGTCACCAAGACGTCGACCCCGAGCGCGGCCATGTCGGCCCAGACCACGCCGGAGGCGATGCAGTCCAGTACGAACAGGCCGCCCACCGCCGTGGTCGCCGCGCCGATGCGCGCCAGGTAGTCGTCGGGCAGCAGGATTCCGCTGGCGGTTTCCACGTGCGGGACGCACACTATCGCCGGCCGGGTCCGCGCGATCGCCTCCTCGACCTCGACGATGGGCGCCGGCGCCCAGGGTGCCTGGTCGCCGTCGCCCGTTGGGCGCGCTTTGAGCACCGTGATGCGGTCGGTGATGCGGCCGGCCTCCAAAATTTGGCTCCACCGGTAGCTGAAGAACCCGTTGCGGACGACGAGTACCTCGGCATCGTTGGCGAACTGGCGCGCGACGGCTTCCATGCCGCAGGTTCCGTTGCCGGGCACCACGATTGCCGCGTCGGCGTGGTAGACCTCGCGCAGCGTGGCCGAGACGTCGGTCATGACGTTCTGGAAGCGTGCGGACATGTGGTTGAGTGCCCGGTCGGTATAGACGACGGAGTACTCCAGCAAGCCGTCGGGGTCCACCTCGGGCAGCAGTCCTGGCATGAAGCTCTCCTAGTCGACGAGCCGCGATGTCATCGGGCCGCGGTTCAGCGCAGCAGGTGGCGGCTCATGACGACGCGCTGGATCTGGTTGGTGCCCTCGTAGATCTGGGTGATCTTGGCGTCG
>NZ_LZIN01000085.1 GCF_001667375.1 Mycolicibacter sinensis
TGTCTTGAGTCAAGAAATTGGCGGGTTTTCTTGGGTAATCGGGTTCAGGTAGGCCTGCTGCGGGGTGCGGTCTTGGATGGCTTGGTGTGGCCGGATGGTGTTGTAGATGATCCGGAAGTGGTGGGCTTCCATGTCGAGGGCGTCGCCATCGCCGATGTAGCCGCGGAAGAGATGTTCATATTTCAGCGTCTCGAAGAATCGCTCGATGACGCCGTTGGTCTGCGGTGCTTTGATTCGGGTGCGGATGTGTCGAAGCAGCGGGTCATGGCCGGCGAACAGCGTCTGGAAGTCTTTGCCGCGGTAGCAGGGGCCGTTGTCGGACACGATGGCGATGGGGGCGGGTGTGCGGCCGATGATGTTGTCTTCGGCATCGAGGACGTCCATTTCGCCGCGATCTAGGCGCAGGTCGGCCAGGTTCAGTATGCGGGTGGCTTCCTCGACGGCAAGCCGTATACAGCGCACTGCGTCGCGGCCCCGACTGGTGGGGGTAACGGTGATCGCCAGGCAGTACTTGGTGACGTAATCGATCACGGCACTGATCCGCCATATCCCACCGTGGGCGGTTTCGAACTCCGAGAAGTCGGTCTGCCATACCCGGTTGCGCTCTGTGGGCGGATCGTGAAATACCCTCCGCCGCAGAGCTGCCCATGATTTACGGTCGGCGCGGAATCCTTGGGGTAGGAGCAGGCCGCGCCGTCGCAAGGCTCGTTGGACCGAGGAATTGGTGACCTGGTGTCCGTCTGCGCGCATCAGGGCACCGATTTTGCGGTAGCCCCAGGCGGGCCATTCCTGGGCGTACTTGGCGGCCAGCTCCTCGATGCGGTCGACAACGGGAGCTGGCCATGGCCCCTTCGGTGGGTCGCCGGCGCGTAGTCGGGCGAGTCGCCGCCGGTAGGTCCGCTCTGGAATGCCGGCTAAGACGGTGAACCTCGAAACCGGCAGACCAGCTGCTTCTCTTAGGATTTCGAGGTCTTGGAAGGGACGTGGTCAGCCAACGCCGCGCCACGCTGCCAGATCCGCAACTGCACCGTGGCCTCAGCCAAAGCGAGCTTAAGTTCCTGGTTCTCCAGTTTCAATCGGCGTTGTTCGGCGGTTCCGGCACGGCCTGCTGGCCCACTGGGGACTTCCTCCATCCGCTGGGCGCCGGCCTCGAGGAACTGGTGCTTCCATTTGGTCACCTGGGTGGAGGCCACCCCGCATCGTCGAGCCGCTTCCGCGCCGGTCATTTCACCTGCCAGCACCGCCAAAACCAGCCGCGTTTTCTCCTCGGCCGGGATCTTCGTTCGTCGTGATCGGACCATGACTCACTCAACCTCCTCGATGGCCCGCTGTGAATAGCGCGACCCTGACAGAAAGTTTGAGTCAGTGGATTCGTGTATAGTCGAACGTATGT
>NZ_LZIN01000086.1 GCF_001667375.1 Mycolicibacter sinensis
ACGAAGATGCCGACGCCGCAACCGAACTCATCGAACCGGTGGCTGCGCCGGCCAGGCGGCCGCTGCTGGTCGCCGGCACGGTGCTGGCCTCGGCCGGCTTCGCTGCGGCCTCGGCGCTGATGGTGTCGATGGCGCTGGACATCACACCCAACCTGGTCGCGTTGCGGCCGGAAATCGGCCGGGTACTGAGTTTCCCGCTCGAACCGCCGAAGCTGCAGGAGCCCGCCCTGCAGCCGTACGTCGAGCCCCCGGTGGCGAGAAACCAGCCGGACGTGCTGCCGCTGCCGCCGCTAGACATGCCGCCGGTGGCGCCGGTGTCGGTTCCGATTCCGCCGCCGCCGGACGTGTCGGCACCCCCGGTGTTCGGCCCCCCGTCGCATACGCCGTCCCCGGTTGTGCCCGTCGCGAACCCCTTCACCTTCACCTCGGCTCCGCTGCCGGCGCAGCACTGGACACCTGCGATCCGGCCGGTCTCAACGGCTCTGCCTGATCTCTCTTTCCTGCTCGGGCTGCCCGCGAAGCTGGCGGCCGCTCCCACACCGCCCAGCACGCTGCCTGCACCGCCGCTGGAGATTCCGACCCCACCGGTGGTCACGCCGGACCCGCCGGTGGCCAAACCGCTGCCGCCGGTGGAGATCCCGACTCCACCCGTGGTCAAACCGCTGCCGCCGGTGGAGATTCCGACTCCACCCGTGGTCAAACCGCAGCCGCCGGTGATCAAACCGATCCCGCCGGTCATCAAGCCCAACCCACCGGTGGAGATTCCGACTCCGCCCGTGATCAAACCCGACCCGCCGGTGGTCAAACCGCAACCGCCCGTGATCAAGCCGATCCCGCCGGTCATCAAGCCCAACCCACCGGTTCAACTGCCCGACCCGCCGGTCATCAAGCCCAACCCACCAGTTCAACTGCCCGACCCGCCGGTCATCAAGCCCAACCCACCAGTTCAACTGCCGGACCCGCCGGTCAAGCTGCCCGATGCGCCGATCAAGCTGCCGGACCCACCGGCCGTCAACCCCGGCCCCGGCGTGCAGCTGCCGGACCTGCCGGTCAAGCTGCCCGACGCACCGGCGGTCAGCCCCAACCCGGGATTCCAGCTGCCGAATCTCCCGGCCCAGCTGCCGAAGTCAGGCCCACCGGCCAGCCTTCCCGCTCCCCAGGCACCCGCGATGCCCTGGCTGCCGGCACCCAAAGCCCCGGCACTACCGGCGTTTCCAGCACCGCAAGCGCCATCGCTGCCCGCACTGCCCGCACCCAGCGCGCCTTCGTTGCCCAAACTCGGCGGCAACCCCGGTGGCGGCATCTTCGGCGGCGGCAAACCCGGTGGCGGCATCTTCGGCGGCAACCCCGGTGGCGGCATCTTCGG
>NZ_LZIN01000087.1 GCF_001667375.1 Mycolicibacter sinensis
GCATTAATCGCCTCCTGCTCATCGAGACACTCCATGATGGTGTCCCGATCCGCGAACACGTCCCTGCCCATAAATCGCACACTAGTGCGACCCACCGACAGAAAACCGGCCCGATCCGGCACCGGCAATTAAGGAAACGGTGAGAATCAACGCCGCCGTGCGGCGGCCAGCACACCGGCTCCGGCCACGCCCAGTGCGGTGGCCGCCCCGGCCACCAGCCCGGCGTGCCCGGACGCCCAGATCTGCGGGCTGTGCGCATGCGAGGAGCCGTTGAACACGCCCTGCGCGCCGTGATCGGTGGCGGCATCCATCGGCTCCCACAGGTTCTGCACCGCGGTGCCGTCGATGTATTCGCTGGTCTGCTGTGAGTCGTAGCCGGTACGGGCCAGGTAGCGGTCCAGCAGCGGTGCGGCGACCTTCTGCGCCAGCAAGGTGGCGACGGTGCTCTCCCCCACCCAGTACTGCTTGTGCCGAGGGTGGTCGGCGGCACGCAACACGGCCCGGGCGACCAGCTGCGGCTGGTAGATCGGCGGCACCGGCTGCGGGTGGCGAGGCAGCCGGGACAGCACCCAGGAGAACTGGGGGGTGTTGACCGCCGGCATCTGAACGATCGTGATGTTGACCTTCGAGCCTTCGTGCAGCAGCTCGCAGCGCACCGATTCGGTGAAGCCGTTGACCGCGTGCTTGGCCCCGCAATACGCCGATTGCAGCGGAATCGAGCGCTCCCCCAGCGCCGAGCCGACCTGCACGACGGCGCCGCGGTCGCGGGGCTTCATCCGCGCCAACGCCACCATGGTGCCGTAGACGAAGCCGAGGTAGCTGACCTCGGTCACCCGTTTGAACTCCGCGGGCCGGATCTCGCTGAACGGCGCGAACACCGATGTGAAGGCGACGTTGACCCAGATGTCGATCGGGCCGAGTTCGGCTTCGACACGGTCGGCGGCGGCTTCCACCGCCGCATAGTCGGCGACGTCGGTGGGAATGGGCAGCGCAGTTCCACCGGCTTCCTTGACATCGCTTGCCGCGCCCCGCAATCCGGCTTCGCCCCGGGCCAGCAGGGCCACGTTGGCCCCGCGCGCACCGAACTGTTGCGCGACGGCCCGACCGATCCCGGCGCTGGCCCCGGTGACGACGACGGTCTGTGTCATGACGGGCTTCCCTTCTGCAAGAGGCGCTTTCCGGCAAGCCGCTCCGCGAGCCGAGAGGCCAGCGCCATGATGGTAAGGGCCGGGTTGGCCGACCCCTGGGTCGGGCACACCGAGCCGTCGGCGAGGAACAGGTTGGGCACCCCCCACACCCGATGGTCGGAATCGACGACGGAATTCTCCGGGGCGGTGCCCATCCGGGCGCCCCCGATCAGATGGGCATAGCGCTGGATGGTGAGCACATCCTGCGCGCCGGCCGCATACAGGATGTCCGTGATCACTTTGGTGGAGTACTCCATGTTCGCCTTGTCGTTGTCGCAAAGGCTGTAGTCCATCCGGGCTACCGGTATGCCGTAGCAATCGGTTTCGTCAGCCAGCGTGATCCGGTTGTCGGGCCGCGGCAGCAGCTCATTGAGCACGCCGATCGTGCTCCAGTGGTTGTAGTCACGCATGTATTCGCGCAGCGCCCGCCCCCAGTGCCCGTCGGCGAGCACGTGCTCGGACCAGCCGATCGGCAGCGGTGACACCGTCTGGATGGAGAAGCCACGGGCGAATCCGCGGGCGGCGTCGGTTTCGTAGAATTGCTCGCTGCTCACCTGCGGCGGCGGCGCCTTGTACATCCGCAGTTCTTCTGGCCATCGGCCCGCGGTCTGGGAGGCGCCCTGGACCATGACGTAGCGCCCGACCTGATCGGCATTGTTGCCCAGCCCGTGCGGAAACCGGGCGCTGGTCGAATTGAGCAGCAGCCGTGGCGTTTCGATGGAGTATCCGGCGACCGCAACGACTTTGGCTCGCTGCAGGTGCTCGCTGCCGTGGCTGTCGAAGTAGACGACACCGCGCGCGGCGCCGGTGTCGTCGAGTTCGACGCGGGACGCCATGCTGTCCGCCCGGATCTCCACGCCATGTGCCAGCGCATCGGGCAGATGGGTGACGTAGGGGCTGGCCTTGGCGTTGACCTTGCAGCCCTGCAGACAGTAGCCCCGGTAGATGCAGTGCGGCCGGTTCCCGAAGGTGCCGTTGACGATTCCGACCGGGCCGACCCGCATCTCGATCCCCAAGTTGCGGGCGCCTTCCCACAGCTTCGACGCGGCACCGGAGATCGGGTGCGGCGAGGCCGGGTAGCGGTGCGGATAGCCCCACGGCCAGTTCTGTCCCGCCACCGGCAGTTCGGCCTCGAGCACTTCGTAGTGCCGGCGGATGTCCTCGTAGTCGATCGGCCAGTCCACCCCGACGCCGTCGAGGCTGCGCGTGCGTAGGTCGCTGGGGTGGAAACGCGGGCAGTAGCCGGCATAGTGCACCATCGAGCCGCCGACGCCGCGCCCGGAGTTGTTCTTGCCCAACTCGATCGGGTCATCCCCACCGATGATGCGCTTCTGCGTCCAGTACAGCGAATGTGAGCCGGCTTCATCGGAGACCCAGTCGCTGTCGGGATGCCAGAACGGGCCCGCCTCGATGATCACGATGCGCCAGCCGGCCCGGGCCAGCCGTTGCGCCAGCACCGATCCCCCGGCGCCCGCGCCGACGACCACCAGGTCGACCTCATCGTCGGTCGCATATCGGCGCATCGTCTTCTCGCCGGGCAACTGCCGCGAATGCACATCGAGGAGGAACCGTGAGTCATTGGCGGGTGGGCCCAGCGACCCCTTGAGCAGGCCGCGCCAGAAATCGCCCACTACGAATCCTCTTCCTGCACCAGCTCTACCGGGTCTTTGTCGGTTGCACCCGGCGTCTCGAACGGTTCGCGCACCGCAGACGGTCCGCTGGGGCCGCCCAGCCGCATGAAGCCGCGCGGGTACGCCGGCCCGCCGAATCCGATCTCGTTCCACGCCCACGGGTGTGAGTAGAACGCCGACAACGCCATCCGCATACACACCGACCAGGCCCGGCTCGAGTTCAGCTGGGCGAAGGCGCCTTCTTGCAACCAGCCGCGGGAGAACTGGTTGACCACCGCCAGTTGGGTGGCCACCTCGGCGTCGGCGAACGAGGCCCGGCCGTACCGGCCCCGGGCGGCCTCGTCCAGCCCCTGCAGCACCAGCCGCCAGGTGTCGCGGTCGTCGGGCATGTCGGCGTACTGATAGCCGTCGAGTTGGCCGTCGGCCAGTTTGGCGTCGATGAACTCGGCCACCGGCACCCGGGGCTCAGCGTCTTGGGCCAGCACGATGTCGCAGAACGCCCGCAGGGTGGGCTCCTCGGCGGCGGTGAAGAACCGCAGCGGCCCCGGCGGCTCCAGCCGGTCCAGCACCACTTTTCTGGTGGCCTCATCCCAGCTGTCTCGGGACTCGAGCACATCGAAATCCGGGTAGCGCCCGATCATCTGCGGTGTGGTGCCGCGGCGCTGGCGAGGCAGCCAGGACGGATGTGGCGGCTGACGATCCGCTCGCAGGTTGGGTAGGTGGTCGGGAAGGGAGGTGTCGGCCATGGGCAGCTCACCGCTCGCGACGAAGCACCGCGGCCAACAGGCCCATCCCGCCCACCATCGCCATCAGGCCGGGCGCCGCGATGGGCGGACCCATCGGAACGTTGTAGGACGCGTTCTTCCAGCCGCCGGGCTTGCGGGCCACCCCGCGAGCGTGCAGGTACTCACCCAGCAGGCCGTTGGCGGCGTAGATCCCGGCGGTCAACGGCAACCAGCGTTTGGCCCAGCGGCGGGAGAACACACCGCCGATGCCTGCCACCACCACCGGCGGCGTGACCAGCACCGGGCTCCACATCCACTTGTTGCCGAAGCCGGCCTTGTAATGCTCGAGATAGATCTCGGCGGTCGTCACCACCGCCGCCACCGCCGTCATCGCCGACAACGACCTCTCGAACCGGCCGTGCGCGACGTTGCGCACCAGGTGGTCGACAAGGTCGCCGGCCTCGCCGATCCACTCCGCGTGACTACCCGCCCGCAGGCCCGTTTCGCCGCTGCCCAGCAACATCAACTGCGCTCCGTCCTGTCATTTTTCCGTCCAACTCGGCCGCAGTACCCCGTTGCTGCCGGGGCCAAACATCCCCGTGCGGACAGGTTTCAACAGCGAGCCAAGCGGGAATTGATCGGGATACAGGTGAATGGAGGGACGGATGCGGTTCGGTGGGTTAGCCGGGGCGATTGTGCTGATATGGCTGCTTATCGGCGTCGTCGCAGCCTGGCAACGTGACTATTTCCGCGGTGGTCAAACCAGTTGTGCCACTGCCGGAACCATCGCTGTTACCACGCTGGCGGGCCCGTTGAACTATGCCGGGTACAACCCGGTTGTGACCGATTGCCGTTTGCCGCAGCCCTCTTCGTCAGGTGTATTCAGTACGGTTGTTTAGAGAAGGGATTGGTGATGATCGCGCTCGGAGTGATCCTGCTTATTCTGGCCCTCGTTTTCAAGATCAATGTCTTGTGGACGATCGGAATCATTCTGCTGGTTATCGGCGCAGCACTGTGGATCCTGGGCGCTGTCGGTCGTCCGGTCGCGGGCCGGCGCTACTGGTATTGATCAGTACCGCTCGGCGCCTTGCCCGCGCGCGGTGAGCTAACGGTCGCTTACCCTTCCAATGGCGGGCGGTCGCGTTAGGCTGGCCCAGTTCTGCGGCCCGCTCACGGCTGACAACGGGGGCACATGCGATGATCGGCACGGTCGACGACGACCGCGGTATTTTCAGTCATATCGCGCTGTTCTACCGATCACCGCGCGAATACCTGGATTCCTTATGCTCGTTCGTCGCCGACAGCGTTGGCGCCGGGTTTCCCGTCCTGGTGGCTGTGCCAGAGCCCAACCTCTCATTGCTGCGCGATGGCCTCCCCGGTGGGATCGCCGAGGGCGTGACGCTGGTGGACATGAGCCAAGCGGGACGCAACCCCGGGCACATCCTTGGGGGGGTGCTGGGCATGTTCGCCGCCGGTCACCCGTCCGGGCGGGTGCGGATGGTCGGTGAGCCGGTCTGGAAGGACCGGTCCGAGCAGGAGTATCCGGCCTGCGTTCAACATGAGGCGCTGGCCAACCAGGCATTCACCGGCCGGGACATCACGCTGCTGTGCCCTTACGACGCAACGCAACTGGGCTCCGACATCCTCCTCGATGCGGAGATCACCCACCCGCGCCTGGACGGTGCCGGGCATCCGGAGCGAACCAGCGTGGCATTCTCCCCCGGGGCGGCTTGGGCCCGCTACAACGAGCCGCTGCCCAGCAGCCCGACGGCGGCGAGCTACACCCTGAACCGGCTCGCCGATCTGTCGGCCGCCCGGGCGTTTGCCGCCAAATACGCCCGCTGGTTCGGTTTTTCCGCCGCCGATATCGCCGATCTGCAACTGATCGTCAATGAGCTGGCATCCAATAGCCTGCAGCACGGGAGTGGCCCCTGCACCGTGGCACTCTGGGAGTCCGACGGCCAGTTGATCTGCCAGGTGCGCGACTCCGGCTACCTGGCGGACCCGATGGCCGGCCGATGGCCGCTCACGCACGACGACCACCAGGGACGCGGGCTGTTCGTCGTCAACGCGACCGCGGATCTGGTACGCATCCACAGCGCGGTAACCGGTACCACCGTGCAGGCACATCTGCGGATGAGGGATCCGGCGTGATGGGAACCTTGCGGGCAGACCCGTTGGGCCCTGGAGTTCCTCTCGGTGACCGCGGATCTCGACGCCGCGAGCGAGGCCCTGTTCATCCCCACCGTGCAGCGAATCCTGCCGCTGCTGCCGCACGGAACCCTGGACATCGGCACGCGGGAGCGGAAATTGACACCGCGGGGTGAGATCCTCGTGGGCTGCAGGGTGTCGGTGTAACGTAAAGAACTGATGTCTGAGTTGGAACCCAGGTACGCGGAACTGCAATCGATCTACGACATCTCGAATGAGTTCTTCGAGCTGTTTTTAGGTCCCACGATGGGATATACCTGCGGCTATTACCAGCATCCGGAGACCACCCGCGATGAGGCCCAGAACGCCAAGTTCGATCTCGCCCTGGGAAAGCTGGGACTGCAGCCGGGCATGACGCTGCTGGACGTCGGCTGCGGCTGGGGCGGCGGGATGCGGCGCGCGCTGGAAGAATTCGACGTCAACGTCATCGGTCTGACACTCAGTGAGCGGCAACGCGAATACGCCATCGCCGAGCTGGCCGAGATACCCACCCGGCGCGCCGTGGAGGTGCGTCTGCAGGGCTGGGAAGAATTCGACGAGCCGGTCGATCGCATCGTCTCCATCGGCGCCTTCGAACACTTCGGGCACGCGCGTTACCCCGAATTCTTCAAGATGGCCTACCGCGTTCTGCCTTCCGACGGGGCGATGCTGCTGCACACCATCACCGCGATCACCCAGGACGACGCGCAACGGCTGGGTCTTCCGCTGACCATGAGCCTGGTTCGGTTCAACAAGTTCATCATGACCGAGATCTTCCCCGGCGGTCAGCTACCGACGGTCTCCATGGTCGCCGACCGCGCGACCGAAGCCGGATTCACCGTCGCGCGCATCCACGAGATCGGACCCAACTACGTGCGCACTCTTCAGGATTGGGCCGCGGCCCTGACGGCCAACAAAGACAAGGCGATCGCCGCCCAGTCCGAAGCGGTCTATGACCGCTACGACAAATACCTCAACGGCTGCGTCAAGCTGTTCCGCGACGGCTACACCAGCGTGCACCAGTACACCCTGCAGAAGTGACCCGCCGACGCGGGTAGTCCAGTCAGCGGTGCCGACGCACCGGCCCGGCCCACAGGCCGGCTCGAGATTCGGGTTCCGCCGGGCGTCGGTAAGTGACCGGGATCTTCACCGGCCCTGCCGGATCCGCCGTGGGATGCCTTGGCCGGGGTGGATTGGCCTCGGCGTTTCGGCGGCCGCCCTGACGCAACGCGTCGTATGCGCGCAGCAGCTGCTGCAACTGTGCCTCCGCATCATCGGAAAGAGGCGAACGCGCAGATCCGGTGTCCGGGTGCAGGGCGCGCACCTTGGTGCGGAAGGCGTGGCTGATCTGAGCTGGAGTGGCCGAAGACATCACTCCCAGCACGTCGTAGGGATCAAAGCTCTCGCTCATCATGCCACCACGCTCGCTCAGCAACTGAAGGGTTCTAGACCGGCGGGGCCCCGCTGCCGGGAGAGCAGAAGGCAGCGGGACCACGCCGGAATCCGGTGTCAGGGTAGGGCTATCACCTCCCAGGTGCGAGCGGACAAGGCGGGCGGCGTCCCGGAGGCGACCGCTGCGTGGGCCACACCCGGCTGTTACGCCGCCTGGTGGCCCACCGGTGCGACCGGGAGGCCGGCGGTGGCGCGCCACGCCGGTCAAGCCTGGCGCTACGAATGGCGAGCTGCGGGGGTCGGGGCCGGGCGACGGGCATTTCGGCGGGAACCGCGGCGCAGTGCTCCGGGATTGCGGCGCTGAGCAGTCGCAGCCATTCGGCGCGCACGATGCACTCCGCATCGTCCAGCACCTCCGCGGTCAAAGTGTCGGTGGTCATGCTGCTCACCTCCTTCACCATGCAGGCCGCCTCCCGGCCCCTCGCATTCAGGCGTTGATGGCCCGCTCGCCGTGTCCGCTGGCGACCTTGATCCGGCGCGGCTTCGCCTTCTCCGCAACCGGGATGGTCAGCCGAAGCACCCCGTCCTGGTAGCTGGCCTGGATCTGCTCGGCATCGAGGTTGTCGCCCAGGAACAGCTGGCGGCTGAATACGCCGCGCGGCCGTTCCGCCGACACCATCTCGCGGCTCTGATCGAGGCCGGGCCGTTCGGCGTGCACGGTCAGCACGTTGCGCTCGACGTCGAGGTCCAGGGAGTCCTCCTTTACTCCCGGCAGGTCGAACTCGACGATGAACTGATCTCCGTCGCGCCAAGCGTCCATGGGCATCACCGCCGGCCGAGCCGCGGTGCCCAGGACCTGCTGAGTCCAGCGGTCGAGATCACGGAACGGATCGGTACGCATCAACATCATCTCCACCTCCTTGAACTGCGGCAGATCATCTATGTCCGCCGTCATAGATTTTTATATAGCACTGATGGTAGGTTTGCGCAAGAGGATCTATCGACGAGTGGAAGCGACGTACGTTGACCGACGACATGAGTGCCCGATCCGGGCTCGGGGTATACAGCATCTCCGTGGCCGCTGAGTTGTCCGGTATCGGGCCGCAGACCTTGCGGCTCTATGAGAGTCGCGGCCTGCTCACCCCGGCGCGCACCGCCGGTGGGACGCGGCGCTACAGCGATGACGATCTCGCCCGGCTGCAGCGGATCGGGGAGCTGATCGGCCTGGGAATCAACGTCGCGGGTGTCGGGGAGATCTTAGGCCTGGAAGCGCGTAACGCCCGGCTAGAGTCGGACAACAGCAGGCTGGATTCGGACAACGACCGGCTGCGGTCCGATAACGACCGATTGAAGTCGGACTATGCCCTGCTCGCCGCCGAACGCGCCGCGCAACCGGACCGGGGCACGCAGGCGCAGAAACGACAGAAACGAAAGGGGTCCCGATGACCAACGCCGACGGGCTGCCGCCGACCGAGGGCGTTCCGGAAGCCGATCTCGCCGAACAGCTGATCGACACCTCCGACGAGGACCACGGCCTGGATCCAGCACACCTGGAAAACATCCACGACCTCGAGGCCAATCCTGCGGACGTGATCGATCAGGCGACCAGCGTTCCCCTCCCCGACGAGGACTACGACAGCGGCCAGTAGCGCAGGACCGCCCTCCTACTCGGTTTCGGCCACCTCGTCGTCCACGTGGCGGCGCGACGGTTCGCGACGCCGGTGGCTGGTGTCGCAGAGCGGGTAGTTGCGGCTGCGCCCGCAGGCGCAGATGGCGACCATGAACCGATCCGATTCCACGACGCCCTCAGCTGTCTCGATGCGTACCGGCCCGGGAACCAGGACCGGGCCGTTGCGGACCGGGCGTACCAGCCGCGGTTCGGTCATGGTTTGTCCGCCCGGATCACCACCAGCTGCTCTTCGCGGCAGCCGCGGGGCATCCGCCCGGTTCGTTCCAGCCAGCCGGCGCGGGCCGAGAGCACCGGCCCGAACGGAATCCAGCGGGACGCCACGATGTCGGCGTCCAACCCGCCGTCTCGCAGCACTTTCAGCGACCTGCCCGCGTCGGCCAGTGCGGACTGGACCAACAGAAAGGAACCACCGCTGCGTAACAGCGTGCCGGCTGAGCGGCACAGCGGGTCGAGGATGATCCGGCCGTCGACACCGCCGTTCCACGACCACTCCGGGCCGCCGGCCGCCGGGATCGCGCTGCCGTGGCGCGGACTGGGCACATAGGGCGGGTTCGAGACGACCAGGTCGAATGGGTCGCAGCCCAACGCGCCGGTCCACGGGCCGTGCCGGATCTCCACGTCCACCCCGGAGGCGCGTGCATTGTCCCGCGAGCACCGCACCGCGCGCGGACAGATGTCGAACGCGGTGACGCTGTCGGCGCCCATTTCGGCCGCCGCGATCGCCACCACCCCCGAGCCGGTACACAGGTCGAGCACCCGGCTTGCGCGGGCCAGGCCCGACGATTCAATCGTCTCTATCAGCAGGTGCGAATCCTGCTGCGGGGCATAGACGCCGAGCGGAGTCACTAAATCGGTCCTGGTAGCGGACGTGGCGATGATGGGGTTCACGCACCCGGTTTACCCGGCCACCGTCGCCGACAAACGCCGTTGCTCGTGCGCGAGACGTGTCACGGCCCTTCGTCGGGGCATACCCCTTTCGCCTCGCGGGTAGTCACCAGCCATGACTTTGCGCGCAGCCACCGCGATCCCGATCGAATCCGTCGACGTCTCGGCCTACTCGATCCCCACCGACTCCCCCGAATCCGACGGCACCCTGACCTGGGACTCGACCACGTTCGTGCTGGTCAGCGTCCGCGCCGGGGGAATCGTCGGAACCGGCTACACCTACGGCGGCACGGCGGTGGCCACCGTGGTGGAAGCCAAGCTGACCGACGTGATCACCGGCGAGGACGCGTTGCAGCCGCCGGCCCGGTGGGCCGGAATGCAGCACGCGGTGCGCAACCTGGGCAAGCCGGGCGTGGTCGCCTCGGCGATCGCCGCGGTTGACATCGCGCTGTGGGACCTGCGGGCCCGGCTGCTGGACGAGCCGCTGGTCATCACCTTGGGCGCCGTCCACGACACCACCCCGATCTACGGCAGCGGCGGGTTCACCTCCTATGACAACGACACCTTGTGCAAGCAGTTGTGCGGCTGGGCGGAGGCCGGCATCCCCCGGGTCAAGATGAAGGTGGGGCGCGACCCGGATGCCGACGCCAACCGGGTGTCAGCGGCCCGCGCGGCGATCGGCGACGGGATCGAGTTGTTCGTCGACGCCAACGGCGCCTACCACCGCAAGCAGGCCCTGTGGTGGGCTCATCGCTTCGCCGATTTCGACGTGCGGTGGTTCGAGGAGCCGGTGAGCTCTGATGATCTCGAGGGCCTGCACCAGCTGAGTCGCAACGGTCCGCCGGGGATGGACATCACCGCCGGCGAATACGGTTACCACCTGCCGTATTTCGAGCAGATGTTGGCCGCCGGCGCGGTGGACTGCCTGCAGGCCGACGTCACCCGTGCACTGGGCATCACCGGTGTGCTCAAAGTCGGAGCGCTCTGCGACGCCCGCGGCATCGACCTGTCGCTGCACTGCGCGCCGCAGATCAGCGCTCAGGTCGGCACGGCGCTGTGGCATCTGCGCCATCTCGAATACTTCCACGACCATGTGCGGATCGAAGGGCTGGCCTTCGACGGCGTGAACAGCCCGGAGCCCGGCGGGGTACTACGCCCGGACCGGGCCTCGCCCGGGCACGGGTTGACTGTCAAGCAGGCCGACCTCGAGGAGTTTCGCGTCGCCTGAATCCGACGGCTGCGGCCGCGATCCCAGCCGCGAAAACCACCGGCCCGGCGGTCCGGACGACCCGCATCGAGATCCCGGGCGCCGGGCGCCCGGGCGGGCGGACGGAGCCGACCTCCGCGGACTCCCGCGCCATGGCCATCAGCTGGCCCAGGTGCAGCGCTGAGGCGGCGCGGGCGTCGGAAAGCTGCGTCTGGCAGGAGAACCCGTCGGCCACCACCGTCGCGTCCGGGTTCTTGCGAATGGCCGGAAACAACGCCTGCTCACCGCAGTCCATCGAGATCTGATACTTGCCCTCTTCGAAGCCGAACGATCCGGCCAGCCCGCAGCACCCCCCGGATACCGGCTCGACGTCGACACCCATTTTCTGCAGCACCTGCTGGTCGGCGTCGACGCCGCCGGTGGCTCGCTGATGGCAGTGGCCCCACAGCAGGGCCCGCACCCCGGAGGTCTGCGGTACCCCGACGTCGAACTTGGCGAAGAACTCCGCGAAATGATAGCTGTTGCGCACCAGCCGTTCGGCGTCGTCGTCGTGCGGAAGCAGTTTGGGCAGCTCTTCTTTGAACACCGCCAGGCAGCTCGGCTCCATCCCTACCACCGGTGTGTCGTTGCGGATCTCGTCGCGCAGCTGGGAAAGCACGTCCAGCAGATAGTGTTTCGCGATGTCCAGGAAGCCGTAGTCATACAGCGGGCGTCCGCAGCAGATGTGACCGCGCGGCATGAGCACCTGCCATCCGGCCGCTTCGGTGGCCTCTACGCAGGCGACACCGACATCGGTGTGCAGGTGGTTGTTGAAGGTGTCGGGGAACAGGATGACCCGCGGTCCGCCGGAGTTGACCACCGGCCGCCGGAAGAACCACTGCTGCAACGTCATCGGTGCGAACGTCGGCAACGGCCGCTGCCGCTCGATCCCGCCGATGAATTTGGCGAGGCGCGAGAGCACCGGCGTCTGGGTAGCGAAGTTCGCCAGCTCGGGAACCTTGGCGGCCAGCCAAGCGGCCTGATCGATGAAGCCGAACGCGTAGGCATAGCGAGGCCGCCACCGGCGCAATGAGCGGTAGTGGTGATAGAGGAACTCCGACTTGTAGGTCGGGATGTCGACGTTGACCGGGCAGTCGTTGGTGCAGCCTTTGCAGGCCAGGCACAGATCCAGCGCGTCGGCGACTTCTTTGGACTGCCAGCCGTCTTGAATCACCTCGCCGCGCAGCATCCCGAACAGCAGCCGGGCCCGGCTCCGGGTGGAGTGCTTCTCCTCCCGGTAGGCGTCGATGACCTTGCCGGGGTTCATTTTCCACATCGGATCCCAGATCGACTTGAATTCCCGCATCGCCTCGAACGTGGCGGCGCAACTGCTTTTCCAGGCCGATCACGTTGAGCCGGTCTACCGCCGCCATCCCAGCGACGAACCGGGTGTCCGGTCGGGCGGGAATCTGCTCGGTGTGCCGGTGGCCGAGCAGGCTCATTAGTCGTCCTTGTCGCGCAGGTCTCGCACCGTCTGCTTGGCCGACTCGGTGAACTCGTGCATCTTCTGCTTGGCGCCCTTGGTGGCGATGCTGACCCGGTCGGGATCCTTGATCATCGCCTTGGCGGTGTTCTTCGCGATGTCCATCCGGATCTGCGGCGGCACCGGTGCGACGTCGGGGTCGACGACCACTTCCAGCACCACCGGGGTGGTGGCCGACAGCGCCTGGTCCCAGGCGTTGCCGATGTCCTTCGGGTCATCGCAGCGGATACCGGTCAGCCCGAGCATTTTGGCGAACTCGGCGTACGGCACGTCCGGGATGTATTGGGAGCCTTCGAATTTCTTCTCCCCGCCCATCGCCCGCTGCTCGAAGGTGACCTGGTTGAGGTCCTGGTTGTTGAACACGCAGAAGATCAGCGGGCCCTTGGACAGCCGCTCCTTGTAGCGCTTCACGGTGATCATCTCGGCCAGGCCGTTCATCTGGAACACCCCGTCGCCCACCAGCGCGATCACCGGGCGACCCGGATGGGCCAGCTTGGCGGCGATCGCATACGGCGTGCCGGGCCCCATGGTGGCGAGGTTGCCGGCCAGTGAGGCGGCCATCCCCGGCCGCAGCCGCAGATGCCGCGCCCACCAGTTGGCCACCGAGCCGGCATCGCAGGTGATGACGGAGTTGTCGGGCAGCCGCTTGGACAGCTCGTGCACCACCAGCTCGGGGTTGAGCGGGTTGGCCTTGTCGTGGGCCCGCTTGTCGAGCACCCGCCACCACTCCTGCACTTCGCTTTCGATCTTCTCGCGCCAGGACCGGTCGTCTTTGCGCTTGAGCAGCGGGATCAGCTCTTGGAGGGTGTCTTTGGAGTCGCCGATCAGATTCGCGTCCATCGGGTACCGCACGCCGATCATCCGGCCGTCGTGGTTGATCTCCACCCCGCGGCACTGCCCTTCCTTGGGCAGCCATTCGGAGTAGGGGAAGCTGGAGCCGATCATGAACAAGGTGTCGGCGCCGGACATCATCGCTTCGCTGGCGGTGGAGCCGAGCAGCCCGATCGGACCGGTGACATAGGGCAGGTCATCGGGCAGCGCGGCCCGTCCCAGGGCGGTCTTGGCCACTCCGGCGCCCAGCAACTCGGCGACCTGCACCACTTCATCGGAGGCGTCGGCGGCGCCGGCGCCGATCAGGATCGCCACCTTCTTGGCGTCGTTGAGGATGTCGGCGGCCTTCTGCAGTTCGGGCTTCGCCGGCAACATCCGCGACCGGCTCCAGCCGACGCTGCTGTACACCGCGCCGTGCATCCGCGGCGGCGAGGGCACCGCTTCTTCCTCGGCGACGTCTTCCGGCAGGATGATGGTGGCCACCGTCCGATTCGTCAGCGCCACCTTGCACGCCCGGTCCACCAGGTGCCGGGCTTGCACAGGCGCCATGCAGGTTTGGATGAAGTCCGACGAGACGTCTTTGTACAGCGACATCGGGTCGATCTCCTGCTGGAACGCCGCGCCCAGCGACATCCGCTTCTGCTGACCGACGATGGCGACCACCGGCTGGTGGTCGAGTTTCGCGTCGTAGAGCCCGTTGAGCAGGTGGATCGCGCCGCCGCCGGAGGTGGCCAGACAACAGGCGAGTTCGCCGGTGAATTTGGCGTGCCCGGTCGCCATGAACGCGCCCATCTCCTCGTGCCGGGGCTGGATCAGCTCCGGGTCGCCGTTAGCCCGGTCCAGTGCGCCGAGCATGGAGAGGATGCCGTCACCGGGATATCCGAAGATCCGGTGGATCCCCCACTGGCGTAACCGGTCGATGATGAAATCCGCGGTTTTCGGCATGGTGCGCTCCTTCTATCGGCACACGATCTTCTGTCGGCTCACGGTTACCCGTCATCGCCGTCGTCAAACAGCGCCGTCACACCACGGCTCTGCTCTCTCCTGTCACAGCAGCGCCGGCCAGCCGCAGGTCGTCGACGAAACCGCGGTAGGCCTCGCGCCGGTCCGTGCGGTCCCGCAGCACCGCCGAGGGATGGACGGTGGCCAGCACCCGGGCCCGGCTGCGCACTCCCGCCGCGTCCGGCAGCCGCAGCAGCTGGCCGCGCCCGGTGGAGATCCGGAATGCGGTACCCAGCAACGACTGCGCGGCGGTGGCACCCAGGCAGACCACGAGTTGCGGGCGCACCGCCTCGATCTCGGCGATCAGCCAGGGTCGGCACGCCACCACCTCGGTGCGGCCGGGCTTCTGGTGAATCCGGCGCTTGCCCTCCCGGCGGGTGAACTTGAAATGCTTGACCGCGTTGGTCGCATAGACCAATTCCGGGTCGATTCCCGCGTCGTGTATCGCACGGTCCAGCAGCCGGCCGGCCGGCCCCACGAACGGATGGCCCTGACGGTCCTCCTGATCACCGGGTTGCTCACCGACCAGCATCAGCGGTGCGCCACGGCGGCCTTCACCGAACACGGTCTGGGTGGCATCGCGGTACAGCTCGCAGCCGCGACACCCCGCGGCGGCGTCCCGCAATGCGCCCAGCGCCCGCTTGTCGGGTAGATAACGCTGCGCCCCCGGTACTTTCGCGGTTGCGCTCACGCCGCCAGCTCCGGCGCGATCTCGGACTCCCAGAAGGCGAAGAACTGCTCCTGGTTGCTGGTCACGCCGATCTCCTGCGCCGCCGCTGCGATCCCGCCCTGCTCCAGACACCACCGGGCGGCGTGCACCGGCAGTTCCCAGGTGGAGAACGCCACCGCCTGCTTGCCGTGCTTGCGCCGGGTGAACCGCTCCTCTTCGGCCGCCGCGATGATCCGGCCGTCGACGACCAGGGCGGCGGCGGGGTCGTGAAAGACCGCGTTGACGCCAAGCACCCGCACCAGAACCACCCCCCGACCGCAAGAACCGCTTTGCTAGCCCAGGAAATACCCACCAGCACCGGTGCTAAACGGCGGTTGAGCAGGGTCGGCTAAACCGTTGCGGTGACGTCGATCTGGGGACGGAACCAGGCGATCGTGGCATCCAAACCTTCCGCAGCACCGACCTTGGGCGCCCAGCCCAGCGATTCGCGCGCACGCCGGATGTCGGGGCAGCGCCGCTGCGGGTCGTCTTCCGCCGCGGCGATATGCCGGATCGGTGAGACACTGCCGGACCGCCCGCGAATCAATTCGGCGACCTCCAGCACGGTCAGCTCATGCGGACTGCCGATGTTGACCGGGCCGGTGACGTCGCAGGCGGCCAGCGCAATCAGTCCGGCGATCGTGTCATCGACGTAGCACAGCGACCGGGTCTGCCGGCCGCTGCCGGCGACCGTGATCGGCTCGCCTCGCAACGCCTGACCGCAGAACGTCGGCACCATCCGGCCGTCATCCAGTCGCATTCCCGGGCCGTAGCTGTTGAAGATCCGGGCCACCCCGACATCGGCGGACCGGGCCCGGCGGTAGGCGAAGGTCAGCGCTTCAGCGAACCGCTTAGCTTCGTCGTAGACACTACGCAATCCGATGGGATTCACGTTGCCCCAGTAGGTTTCGGGCTGCGGATGAACCAGCGGATCGCCATAGACCTCGCTGGTGGAGGCCAGCACGAAGCGGGCACGGGATGCCTCGGCGATGGCGAGGGCGGCCGCGGTGCCCTGCGCGCCGGCCCGCAGGGTCGCTATCGGCATGCGCAGGTAGTCCGGCGGGGATGCCGCCGAGGCCAGATGAAACACCGCGTCCAGCGGCCCGAACCGTCCGGGGTCGGCGAATCCGTCCGAGATATCGGCCTCGACAAACTCGATAGCCGAAAGCCCCTGCACTACAGAAAGATTGGCTTCCGACGCGGTGGTCCGGTCATCGACGCACCAGATCCGCTGGGCGCCTTCGCCGAGCAGCGCCAGGCACAGCCGGCTGCCGAGAAACCCGGCCCCGCCGGTGATCAGCACCCGCTTCAGCGCAGGGCCGGGGCGCACGCCGAAATGGGCCCGATCGCAATCGGGCCCATCGCGGCTCGGGGTCAAGCCTTGCTCGTCCAGATCAGCACATCCTGGACGCCGTCGTTGTAGACCACTCCATCCGGCGCCGGGCCGGTGACGTCGAAGTAGATCTTGCCGTGGGCCTGGTCGCCCTGGGCGATCGGCGTCGGCGGGATGCCGCCGGGCACCGGCACGGTGTTCACCACGTGGTAGGTGGTGCTGCTGGCGGCCCGAGCGTTGAAGTCGTTCACCAACGGGGTCACCGTCCCCTGGTCCGCACGCGCGGTCACGTCGGCCTGATACAGCTTGCCGTGGGGCTGGTACCCGGGAATCACCACGTTGGCTGGTCCCAGGTTGCTGACCGTGTACGACGTTGCCATCGCTCCGTCGTGGAGCTGTTCGGGCGTACCGAACGGTTGGATCGCCGGCTCGGCCATGGCGGTGGTCGCGGCGAAAACACTCAGTGCGGCAATTCCGGCTGCACCGGCGGCCGTCTTGGCCGCAGTCGTTGAGAACTTCACTTCAGACTCCTTTCCGTCGAGTCGTCACCGAGCGGCGGTCCGTTTGCTCGAACAACACCGCCCGTGTCCCAGCGCGTACCCGACGGTGCCGTGGGCAAAACACCAACGCAGTTGCGCGGAGTAGCTAGATTGTGGATAGTTACGAAGCTCGGGCGTTCAGGAAGTAGCGCCGGTCCGGATCGTCCGTGCATTCATTCCTGCGATTCCTGACCGCGGTTTGCCCCGCCGGCCGGTGGAATCAGCTCATACTGTGTAAGTACGAGAAAGCGGGTATGCGTGGTCGGGGATGTCAACGCTCAGTTCACGGCGCCGATAGGCGATGACGACGAGGTCCACAATGACCTCGACCTCGTGGTAGGCCACGGCGAGCCGCAGCGGGTCGGCCGGTTTCGCTACTTTCTCGGCGAGCAGCGCTGGGAGTGGTCGGACACGGTGGCCCGGATGCACGGCTACGAGCCAGGCACAGTGGAGCCCAACACCGAGTTGCTGCTGCAGCACAAGCACCCCGAAGATCGCCCCCAGGTCGCCGAGGTGCTGGATCGGGTCGTGCAGGGCGAGCCGTTCAGCAGCCGGCACCGCATCGTCGACACCGCCGGCCAGGTGCACTGGGTGATCGTGGTCGGCGACCGGATGCTCGATGACGACGGTGAGCTGATCGGTACGGCCGGCTTCTATGTCGACGTCACCGATGTGCTGCAAGCCGACGTCAGCGCCGTGGTTACCGAGGTCGCCGAGTCGCGGGCGGTGATCGAGCAGGCCAAAGGTGTGCTGATGGTCGCTTACGGCATCTCCGCCGCGCGGGCCTTCGACATCCTGGTGTGGCGGTCGCAGGAGACCAACATCAAGGTGCGTGATTTAGCGGCCCGGTTCCTGGCGGCGTTTACCGGCAGGTTGCCGAGCGAGGTGCTGTCCGATCTGGACCACACGCTTTTAACAGTGACCTGAAGCAGCGGCGCGAAGCCTACGCTGGACATCGCCGCAGATAAAGGTTGCCGACGCAGTCGGATTGGGTAGCCCTCTGAACGTGGTGAGAGCAATGGAGCACGACCACAGGTTGCGCGCTGTTCCCGGCGATGCCGCAAAAGGCGATTTCAACGACCTTGAGATGGAGCCGGATCCGCGGCCGGCGGCCAGCTACGGGAGGCGTGATGAGGTCCCGGCATAGCGAGCCGAGTCGGCTCACGGTGTCGGCGGACACCGCGGGTGAGGCGTGTCTGTTGCGTGCCCGCGGCACGCTGGACAGCAGCACCTATCTCGAAATGCGCGACAGCGTGATCAAGGCGGCGCTGGATGAGCCACAGGCCGTGCTGGTCGACGTCAGCGGTCTGGCGGTGCCGGTGCCCTCGGGGTGGGCGGTGTTCACCAGCGCGCGCTGGCACGTGAGTACCTGGCCCGATATCCCGGTCCTGCTGATCTGCCCCGAACCGGACGCGGCGGCGCGGATCACCCACACCGGTGTGACCCGCTACGTCCCGGTCCATCCCGACGTCGACAGCGCGCTGGCTTCGCTCGTAACCGACAAGCCCCCGCGCCGCCGGGTTCGCCTGGAGCTGCCGCCTCTCACGAGCAGCCTGCGCCGCTCCCGCGACTTCGTGGCCGAGTGGCTGAGCAACTGGTCGCTGAACCAGCTGATCCCGACCGCCAAGGTGATCGTCGATGTGCTGGTGGAAAACGTGCTTCACCACACCGGAAGCCGACCAGTAGTCCGGCTGGAAAGCGCCGGTTCCGCGGTCACCATCGCAGTGGAGGACACCGACGACGCCCCGGCGGTGCGCCGTGAAACCCCCACCGGCGGCGCGGGCTACACGTCCGGCCTGGCCGTGGTCGGCGCACTGTCGCGCGCCTGGGGCAGCAGCCCCACCCCCCGCGGCAAGACGGTGTGGGCGGTGGTGGGACCGGAGAACCAGCTATAACCTGCCGGCTTCGAGTGCTACCTCGCCTCCGGGTATGGAGCGCCGGTTGCGCCGAGAGGGCGTTCACTGACCGGCTCGCTGCCGGCCGACCACCTGGTGGGCCACCTCGGCGAGCGGCATGTTCATATTCTGCGACAGCCGCTTGAGCAGTTCGAAGGCGCGGACCGCGCCGATGTCGAACCGCTCCATAAGCATCCCTTTGGCCTGGCCGATGACGTCGCGGGACGCCAGCGCGCTGCGGAACTGCTCGTCGCGGCGGATCATGTGCCAGGCCAGCGCGGCGTGGGTGGCCAGGGTCAGACCCAGCTCCACCGCATCGTCGTCGAAGGCGCCGGGCGATTCGGCGTAGAAGTTCAAGACTCCGGCGCTGGTCTTGCCGGTGAACAATTCGAGCGCCAGGACGGATCGGATCGGGGAGTTTTCGGCCACCTCCCGGCAGTAAGCCGGCCAGCGCGTCTCTACCAAGATGTCATCCAGGCGAACGAGGGGGTGCTTCCATGCCGCAGTCAGGCACGGCCCCTCCCGCAGCCGGCGCTGAATCTCATCGAGAGCAGCCGCGTACTCCCCGGTCGCCGACAACGTCTGCACCTCGCCGCTCGACGTCGTCAGGGTGACGCCGGCGTGCTGGGCGCAGGGCATATGCCCGAGCAGGTTTGCGAGCAACTCATCGAGCGCTCCGTCCGCGTCGACGTGTGGCCGCTGATCTAGCGTGTGAACCAGCCCCGCCACATCGCACATGATGTCATTGCGGGCCGTCCCCGCCATCTCTTCACTCCGCCCAAGGTCGCCGTCCGGTGAATCCATGGTCCTCCATTCAGTCAGGCGGGGCAACAGTTTCGTGCCCGCGCCCGCTGCTGGAGCGGAAATCGAGAATCCTCAAATGGCTCTCAGGAGTTACACATTCGTAAATTCCGGCGGTTACCCGGAACCCGACGCCCTGGCCGCGGAACGGGCCGGCGCCGTTGCCGGCAGCAGCCGGTCATACACCCGCATCGTGTCGGTGGCGATGCGGTCCCAGGAATACCTCGAACGGGCGCGTTCCCGGCCGGCGGCGCCGAACGCGGACGCGGCGCGCCGATCCCGCAGGATGGCACTGACCGCGTTCGCGCAGGCGCGCGGATCCTTCGGCGGTATCAGCAGGCCGGTCGCGTCGTGGACCACGGTGTCGAGCATGCCGCCCACCGCCGACGCCACCACCGGCACGCCGCAAGCCATCGCCTCCAACGGCACGATCCCGAACGGTTCGTACCACGGGGTACACGTCACCACGTCCGCCGAGCGCAGCAGCGCCGGCATATCCTCGCGGGCCACCGACCCGTAAAGCGAAACCCGTTCCGCCACCCCGAGGTCGGCGGCCAGCTTGCGCAACCGGCAGGCCTCCGGGACGGTGTCGAGTTCGGCACGGTCGGGGCCGCCGGCGATCACCAGCTCGGCGGCCGGGACGGTGGTCAGCGCCTCGATCACGGTGTCAAAACCCTTGCGGGGCACGAACCTGCCGACCGCGACGATGCGGCGCCGCGCCGACCGCGGCGCCGTCGGACCGTCCGGCGAAAACCGGTCCACGTCAACGCCGCACGGCACCACCGAGATCCGCAACCGGTCCCGCCCGAGGCGCATCAACTCGAACACCTCGTCGCTGCAGCCGGCCGTCACCCAGGTCGCCTCGCGCGCCACCCGCGTCTCCAGCCGCAGCCGTTCGGCGGGACTGGTGTCGCGGTGGCCCTGGTGTCGCTGCTTGACCACACCCAGCGCGTGAAACGTCTGGACCGTCGGTACCCGGCGGCGCTTGGCCGCCAACTGGGCGGCGATCCCCGACATCCAGAAGTGCGCGTGCGCGATGTCCGGGCGCTCCACGTCCCACCGCTCACCCAGATACCGCCCGAACGTCTCCATGTACTGCAGCAGTTCGTCTTTGGGCAGATACCGCGGCGGCCCGGCGGGCACGTGCACCACCGTGTAACCCTGCTCGGTCTCGACCCGCTCGGGCAGGTCGGGATCGTCACGGCGGGTGTAGACCTCGACGCGGTGGCCGCGGCGAGCGAGCGCCGCCGACAACTCGGCGACGTGAACGTTCTGGCCGCCGGCATCGGCGCCGCCCAGCGCAGCCAGCGGGCTGGCGTGTTCGGAAACCATTGCGATCCTCATCGCGATCCTCCCCTGATACTGACGATGCTCAAGCGCACTGCGCCTCGATCACCTGGTCCCAGTCGCTGAGGAACCGTTCGAGCCCGAAATGTTCCGTCGCGTAGTCGCGGGCCGCCTTGCCGACCACCTCGGCCAGGTAACGGTCGGCGAGCAGCCCGCTCAGCGCTGTCCGCAGGGTGTCGACGTCGGCGCTGACCACGCCTGCCTCCGGCGGCACCACCAGCGGCGCCATGGTGGAGGCCACCGCCACCACGGGCATGCCCAGGAACATGGCTTCCAGCAACGACAGGCCCAGCGACGTCCAGCGGGCGGTGTGCAGGTAGACGCGCCGATGCGCCAGTTCCTTCATCAGCGGCCCGGTGCGCAGATCGCCGTGGCCGGTGACGCCGGCGCAGCGGTGCGCCGCGTCGTTGAGCTCTTCGGTCCCGATCCCCCAAACGTCGACCGGCACGGATTGCCCGAACGCTCCCAGCAGGTCGGCCCCGACCGTGCGCCACCGCCGCACCGGTTCGTTGATCAAGGTGCCCGCCGCCGCGATGTCGCCGGTATAGAGGTGTCCCGGGTCGGCGATGCCATGGTCGATGACCATGGTCGGGGCGCGGCCGTTGTCCCACATCAGCCGGTTGAAATCGGTGACGTGGATCAGCGGGATGTCGTCGCGGTCGGCGATCGGGTGCCGGCTCTCCACCACGAACGGCCGCGGCGCGTTGTGCTCGACGTACACCGCGGGGACATCGACGCCGGGCCGGCGGCCCAGCAGCCGGGCGGCCAGCTCCAGCTCGTGCGGGCGTTGCAGCACCACCAGGTCGATGTCCTGGTCGTGCAGTCGGCCCGCCGGGATCTCGGACGCCCGCGGCCAGTCGCGGCCGCTGAGTCCGCGCCCATCCGGATCGCGGGGAGCGTTGACCGGAAGGAGGTAGCGGTGCGCACCCGCAACGAAGGCATCCATCCACGAGCCGTGCACGTGCCAGACGAGCACGGAACGCGGGGTGGTCTGCGGAAACGTCATAACCGCTTGTATCCCGCGGCGTTGGTGTCTAAACGCGGAAACGATCCTCTAAGCGGTTTGCTGCGAACGAATTCGCGGAGAACTTTCCGGAGAACCGTTACCGATCCGTTGCAAAGTCGCGCGCTTCGGCGTAAGTTCACGAGTAGGTTGAGTTCACAGCCACCCGGAGGACGCGTACCACGCACGCCAGGGAGGCTCACTCCCTAGCTACTCATCCGCGCAGGGTGTAACTCGCGTCGGGCGCGATCCACCAGTTACGAATCTCGACTGATGGAGTGATCCAATGCCTGCACTCAAAGTGAGGGAGCCGGCGACACCGGCGCCTCGCATAGATACCGTCCCGCCCTCTGATACCTGGGAAAGTCCCACCGCCCGTTGCGTCGCCCGCTGGGGGCGTTCCGGCGTGGTGGTCAGCGTGTGCGGCGAACTCGACGCCTCCAATACCGCTCAGCTGACCGACTACGTGCAGCACTGCGCCGCTTACTGCGAATGGCTGATTCTCGACCTCAACGACCTGGAATTCATTGGTACCGCAGGGTTCTCCGCGCTGAAGGCGATCACTTCCCAGTGTGCCGACGCGATGACCTACTGCACGACCGTGCCGGGCCCGGCGGTAACCCGACTCTTGCGGATCTGCGATCCCACCAACGCTGTGTCAACGACGGCGTCGGTGGCCGAGGCGCTTGCCGGCGTGCAGGAATTGCGGCGGGTGCACTAAGTCTCCCGTCCCTCGACCAGCTCGCGGGCCCGCGCCTCGCTTTCGACCGCGGGCCCCGAGCCGGGCAGGCGCCGGCCCGCCACCTCGGGCGTGAAGATCAGCGCCGCGGCCCCGATCAGGCCGGCGGCAATCAGTAGGTAGGCCGGCGCTGTCGGCTCGCCGGTGCTCGAGACCAGGGCCTCGGCGATCAGCGGGGTGGTGCCACCGAACGCCGAGACCGAGAGGTTGAAGCCGATCGCGAGTGCACCGTAGCGGACCTCGGTGGGAAACAGCGCGGGCAGCGTCGCGGGCAAGGTGGCATCGAAGCACAGCAGCATCACCCCGATCAGCAATACCCCGGCGAACGCCACCGGAAAGCTGCCGGCCGAGTGAATCAGGGTGAAGGCCGGCACCGACAGGGTCACCAGCATGGTGCACCCCAGCCACAGCAGCGGCTTGACGCCGATGCGGTCCGACAGTCGGGCCACCGGCACCACGGCGGCCATCATCGCCAGCAGGGTCAGCACGATCAGCAGTAGGCCGGCGGAGTGCGGTATCTGCGCGGTGGTCTGCAAATAGGTGGGCAGGTAACCGGTGAGCAGGTAGTCGGTGACGTTGTAGGTCAACACCAGCGCGATGCACAGCGCCAGCGGCTGCCACCGTCTGGTGGTGCGGCGCAACTGTGCCAGCGCGGACTCGTCCGCATCAGCCTTGCGGCCGGCCTGCTGGTAGGCCGTCGATTCTTCCAACCGCAGCCGCAGGTACAGCGCCGCCAGCCCCAGCGGAGCGCTGAGCAACAACGGGATTCGCCACCCCCAACCGAGCATGGCCTCATCGGTCAGCCAGTTCTGCAGCCCGATCACCACCGCACCGGCGGCGACGTAGCCGGCCTGTGAACTCAGTGGCAGAAATCCGGCCATCATGCCCCGCTTGTTGTCCGGGGCCTGCTCGCCGACATAGACCATCGCGCCGACGTATTCGCCGCCAGCGGAGAAGCCCTGCACCATCCGGGTCACGATGAGCAGGATCGGCGCGGCGATACCGATGGCCCGGTAACCGGGCAGCAGGCCGGTGGCGGTGGTGCCGAGCGTCATCAGCACCAGGGTGGTGACCAGCACCCGCTTGCGTCCGATCCGGTCCCCGAGTTGTCCGAACACCAATCCGCCCACCGGGCGCAGCGCGAACGCCGCGGCCAGCGTGCCGAATACGCCGATCAGGCCGGCGGCACCGGAATCCGGATAAAACACTCGCGCGATCGTGGTGGCGAGGTAGCCATAGACGCCGAAGTCGTACCACTCCATGAAGTTGCCGATGGCGGTGCCACGGATGGAGCGCCGGACCTCCGCAGGATCGGCGACCCGGATCTGATCGCGCCGCCAGCGTCGACGACGGCGGTTGCGGCCGGCCAGCGTTATCCCACCGCTCGCAACGTTTCGGGGGTGAGGTCGCGCCGCGTCGGGTAGCCGTCGACGGCCATCAGCAGATCGGCTTCAGCCAGCATGCAGCGCAGCACGTGCACCACGCCGTCCACCCCGCCGAGCGCCAGTCCATAGGCGTACGGGCGACCGATTCCCACCGCGGTGGCGCCAAGCGCCAGCGCCTTGATGATGTCGGCGCCGCTACGGATCCCCGAGTCGAACAGCACCGGCAACCCGTCGGCGGCCTCCAGCACCGCCGGCAGGCAGTCCAGCGCCGGCAGGCCGTTATTGGCCTGGCGCCCACCGTGGTTCGAGCAGCAGTAAATTCCGTCGACCCCGGCATCTTTGGCACGCCGCGCGTCGTCGGGATGGCAGATCCCCTTCAGGATCAACGGCAGGACGGTCAGCGAACGCAGCCAGAACGCTCGGCAGTTGGCGCGCTGGGTGTGCTCGTCGCCGGCACCGCCGGTCACATACCCCCACACCGAAGGCGGCAGCGCGGCAGCGGCTTTGGCTTCCAGATCGGCGGAGGTGATCGGCAGGGCCGGGTTCTTCCCGGCGAGACCATTGGCGTAGATCTCGTCCTGATAGCTGGCGAAGGCCACCGGCTCACCGGTTCTGCAGTTGTTGCAAACGCCAGGCGACGAAGTTGGCCCCCTGTTGCACCATCGTCGCGTCGTCCCCGGCGTAGCTGTCGTGCGCGGCGAAATTCAGCCCCTCGGAGCAGACCGCGTCCTCCGGCGCGCAGACCAGCAAGGTCTTGGCCTGATACGACGGCCCGATCACGATCGCGGGCTCCTTGAGGAACTGCATCGCCCGCTCGTTGGGCATCGCGAAGAGCACGACCGCGGCGACGTGGTCGGCGATGGTGGGGTCCAGCGGCTTGGGGACCGTAGCCGGGTCGACACCTTCGGGCACCTGCGCCGAGGTGACGAAACCCATCACCGCGGCGCCCTGCGAGTAGCCGCCCAGCACCATCTTGGTTCGCGGACAGTTGGTCGCCCGCGACAGCACGTGATTGGCGGCGTCCCGAACGCCGCCGACGCCGGTGTCCCATTGGTCGCTGGCCGGGTAGTCGACCGCGTAGACCGACAAGGGAGTGGGAGCGATACGCGCACCGAGCGCGTTGACGAAGGCCTGCCCGGTCGGACCGACACCGGGCTCCTCGCCGGTGCCGCGCGCGAACACCAACTCGGTGTCGGGACACAGCTGTGCCCCGGCGGTGGGAACGCCGGGGGCGAAAAGCATTGCGGCTCCGGCGGCCGCCGCAGCGAGCACCAGAGCGCCAAGGGAATAGTGGGAGTCATGCTCGGACATGTCGGTGAAGGTGCCCCCCGTGAACCCGCCTCAAACCGCGTCATTGGAAATTTTTTCCGGTCTTTTTCCGCGGCCGCTCTCTGGACAACCGTCGCCCACTTTGTTAAGACAAGAAGGTTAGGTGTCTGTCGACGTCTCCCCTCTCGCACACCCGGCCGGCAGGCCGTGACTTTCGGGTCTGCGCGGAAGGGGAAACAACATGGGTAAGAACACCGCGGGCCGGGTTCGCCGGGCCGCCAACGTCATCGTCGCCGCCGGGATGCTGCCCGGGATGATCGGACTGGCCGCTCCGGCCCCGCCCGCGGCGGCCGCCGGGCCGGAATTCCTCTCGGTGCCCTCGCCGGGCATGGGCCACAACATCACCGTGGAATTCCAGGGCGGCGGCGCACCGGCGGTCTACCTGCTCGACGGCCTGCGCGCCCGCGACGACCGAAGCGGCTGGGACATCGAAACACCGGCGTTCAACGAGTACGCCGGCTCCGGTATCTCCGTGGTGGCTCCGGTCGGCGGACGCTCCAGCTTCTACACCGACTGGTACGGGTCGGCCAATGGGCAGACCTACAAGTGGGAGACGTTTCTGACCAGCGAGCTGCCGAACTTCCTCGCCGGCAAGGGAGTGCGCTCGAGCCGTAACGCGGTCGTCGGCGTTTCCATGTCCGGATCGTCGGCCCTGATCCTGGCGGCTTACCACCCGCAGCAATTCGCCTACGCTGCTTCGCTTTCGGCGTTATTGACACCGTCGAGCGGCAACGGCCCGATGTTGATCGGCATGGCGATGAACGACGAGGGCGGCTTTCACCCCCAGGACATGTGGGGCCCGGACGGCGGTCCCGGCTGGCAGCGCAACGACCCGACGGTCCAAGCCGGGCGGCTGGCGGGCAACGGCACGCGACTGTGGATCTACAGCGGCAACGGCACCCCGTCGGAGATCGGCGAAGGAAGCCTGCCCGGCCAGGTGATCGAGCAGGTCGTCATGCAGAGCAACATCGCCTTCCGCGACGCCTACACCGGCGCGGGCGGGCGCAACGCCACGTTCAACATCGACAGCAACGGCGTGCACAGCTGGGGCTACTGGGGCGCGCAGCTGGCGGCGATGAAGCCTGACATGCAGAACACGTTGGGCGCCGGCGGGCGCGTCTGACCGATTGCGGACGCGCCGACTCAGGACGGCCCGGCCCGTAACGCCGCCTCCACTGCCGAGGTAACCCCGTCATACCAAGGTTCGCCGTGACCGGGCAGGACGGTCGTCGCGCCGGTGTCGGCCAGCGCGGTCAGCGACGCCAGCGCCTCGGCGCTATCGGCCGTCGCGGCACCCGAGACGATCTGCGGCCCCGCAACACCGGTGTAGGGATCAAGAGTGACCAGCGCATCCCCGGAGATCACGGTGTCGCGGTCGGCCAGGTGCAGAGCGCAGTGGCCCAGGGTGTGGCCCGGGCTGAACACCGCCCGCGGTCGGCCGGGGACATCGAGTTCGGCGCCGGCCGAATAGCAGGTGGTGTCGGAGATGCCGCGTACGAACAGCGCACCGGCGGCGGCCATCCGCAACAGCCCCGGTATCGCCTTCGGGTAGCGCAGCGGATAGATCAGCCGGCTGCGTTCGTGCGCGTAGCGAGCGGGATGTGCGGCCAGATACTGATCGGCGGCGTGCACCCACACCGGCACCTGCCACCGGTGATAGACGCGCCGGGCCGAGCCGACATGGTCGAAATGGGCGTGGGTCAGCACCACTGCCCGCACCTCGTCGACCGACCGATTAAGTTGCGCCAGCACCGTTTCCAGGTGCCCGAAGGTGGCTGGCAGCCCGGTATCGACCAGGGTGACGCCGCTGTCGTCCTCGATCAGGTAGACGTTGACCCCCGCATGCGCCAGGCGGTGGACGCCGTCGGCGACGTTGCGTTCGAGTACGCCTGCCATGGACCCGGGGCTACCCCGGCCGGGCGGGGGCAAAACCCGCACCGCCCTCAGGCCACCACCCGGATGTGCTCGAGGGAGGGGTCCGCGGCGTCGGGCAACGCCATGCCGGCCGCCTGACCCGAACGCAGATAGTCGATGACGGCCGTGTCGAGACGCTCGCCGGGCACCACCGCGGGCACGCCGGGCGGGTACGGGGTGATCTGCTCGGCCGCGATACGCCCGGCAGCCTGCGATGCGGCGACCATCTCGGTGCGGCCGAAGAAGGCGTCGCGGGGCAGCAACGCACTTTCCAGCTGTAGCTCTTCCGGTGCCGGCAACCTGATCGGCCACGGCTGTTCGAATGACCTTGCGGCGGCACGCCACCCGCTCAGCGCATCCAGCAGCCGATCGGCAGTGCTGGGGTCGTCGGCGAAGGACATGGTGACCAGGATGCGCCGATGATCGGCCAAACCCACGTCCAGCCAACGGTGTTCACGCAGCCAATCCCGGGCCTGATAACCCGACGTACCGGTTCCCGATACGTCCACGAGCACCTGCATCCGGTCCAGGTCGTGGGAGGCCTCCGCGCCCAGCAGGACATCCTCGAGCACCTCGACGTCGGGCAGCTCATCGATGCGTTCGCGCACACCGCGCGCCAATTTCAGGGCGGCGTCCAGCATTCCGTGACCGCTTCGCATCATCTGCCGCCGCCAGCCGTCCAGCGCCGCGTAGATCGGCACACTGGGGCTGGTGGTCATCAGCAGGTCGGCGCAGGCGGTGAGCCGCTCGCGGTCGATGAGATCACCCTGCACGTGATACACCGAGCCCTGCTCGAACCCGGCTCCCATCTTGTGCACGCTGACCACGCAGACGTCGGCGCCGGCGTCCATCGCCCAGGTGGGCAGGTCGTCGTGGAACGGCAGATGCGCGCCCCAGGCCTCGTCGACGATCAGCGGTTTGCCGCGCTCGTGGCAGATCTCGGCGATAGCGGCCAGGTCCGCGCAGGTGCCGTACGGCGAGGGGCTGACGATCAGCGCTCCCGCGGCATCCGGGTGCTCCTCCCATGCACCGGCGACCCGCTCGGGTGACGGCGGATGACTGAAGTGCCGCTCGGCGTCCCAGCGCGGAGTGATCCAGCGCGGCTGGATGCCGGAGAAGATCAGCCCGCCCACGATCGATTTGTGGCTGTCGCGCGGCAGCAGCAGCCCGCCGCCGTCGCCGCCGGCCACCGCCATCATCGCCGCGCGCACGGAAAGCGAACTGCCGCAAGTGGAGAAGAACGCCATCTCGGCACCCACCGCGTCGGCCATCAGCTCTTCGGCGTCGGTGAGAAACGCTCCGCCCGCCTCCCAGTCGTCTAGCCCGCCGCGCGCGAGGATGTCGGCGCGAAACAGCTCAGACCCCAGCACTTCGCGCACCGCCTCGTCGGCACCGCGGCCCCGGCGGTGTCCCGGTGGGCTGAAGCCGTAGCGGTCTTTGCGGTGGTAATCCGCCAGGGCGTCCAACACAGGTGCTCGGCGGTGATCCATATCGGCCATGTCGGCCAGGCATACCCAGGGCAAGCAGCGGGTAACCAGCGGTCATGACCGACCGGATCGCCGAGCCGTGGGGTGCCCGAACCCCGTACGCCGCGGGCCAGCAGTGGCCGGAGCGGGTGGACACCGAGCTCGCCGACGGAGTGGACGCCGACGAGGTGGACTGGTCGCAGTCCGCGGCGGTATTGCATTCCAACGGCGACGGCCTCGACATCGCCAGCCACGACGGCCGGATCGTCGGGGTGCGGGGCCGGCGCGTCGACCGGGTCAACCACGGACGGCTGGACCCCAAGGACCTGTTCGGCTGGCAGGCCAACAACTCCTCCGACCGGCTGACGGTGCCGCTGGTGCGAGAACGCGGCCGGCTGGTCGAATCCGACTGGGAGACCGCGATGGATCGGATCGTGGCGACGAGCCAGGCGCTGCTTCGTGACATCGGGCCGAGCGCGATCGGCTTCTACACCAGCGGCCAGCTGATGCTGGAGGAGTACTACACGCTCGGGGTGATCGCCCGCGGCGGGCTGGGCACCAACCACGTCGACGGCAACACCCGGCTGTGCACCGCCACCGCCGAGTGGGCGCTCAAGGAGACCTTCGGCTGCGATGGGCAGCCCGGTTCCTACACCGACGTCGACCATGCGGACGTGATCGCGCTGTACGGGCACAACGTCGCCGAGACCCAAACCGTGCTGTGGTCACGGATGCTGGACCGGCTGGCCGGCTCCGAACCGCCACAGATCATCTGCGTCGACCCGCGCGAAACCCCGGTCGCCAAGGCGGCCACGGTGCACCTGGCGCCGACGCCGGGCACCAACCTGGCGCTGATGAACGGTCTGCTGCACGAGGTGATCGCGCATGACTGGCTGGATCACGACTACATCGCCGCACACACCATCGGATTTGAGGCGTTGGCGGCCTGTGTTGCGCAGTATCCGCCGGAGCGGGTCGCCGAGATCTGCGATGTTCCGGTCGGGGACCTGCGGCGCGCCGCGGAGATCCTCGGTCACGCCCAACGCCTGCTGTCCACCGTGCTACAGGGCTTCTACCAATCCCATCAGGCGACCGCGGCGTCGGTACAGGTCAACAACCTCAACCTCATTCGCGGCATGCTGGGCCGGCCCGGTGCCGGCATTCTGCAGATGAACGGGCAGCCGACCGCGCAGAACACCCGGGAATGCGGCGCCAACGGAGACCTGCCGGGATTCCGCAACTGGGAGAACGACGCGCATGTCGCCGAGCTGGCCCGGCTGTGGAATGTCGAGCAGGCCAAGATCCCGCACTATTCCGAGCCGACCCACGCCATGCAAATGCTGCGCTTCGCCGAGCAGGGCAGCCTCCAGATGCTCTGGGTCAGCGCCACCAACCCGGCGGTGTCGCTTCCCGAGCTACACCGCATCCGGCGCATCCTCGGCCAGACCCGGCTGTTCTTGGTGGTGCAGGACATCTTTCGCACCGAAACCACCGAGCTGGCCGACGTGGTGCTGCCCGCGGCGGCGTGGGGCGAAAAAACCGGCACGTTCACCAATGCCGACCGCACGGTGCACCTTTCGGAAAAGGCGGTCGACCCGCCCGGGCAATCCCGGGCCGATCTCGACATCTTCTGCGACTACGCACAGCGGATGGATTTTCGCGACCGCGACGGCGCGCCGCTGATCGCCTGGAAGGATCCCGAGTCGGCGTTTGCGGCCTGGCAGCGCTGCAGCGCCGGGCGCCCCTGCGACTACACCGGCTTGAGCTATGACAAGCTGCGCGGCGGCAGCGGAATCCAATGGCCGTGCAACGCCGAGCATCCCGACAGCACCGAGCGGCTCTATGCCGACGGCGAGTTCTGGGCCAAGCCCGACTACTGCGAAAGCTACGGCAAAGACCTGATCACCGGCGGGGCGATCGGACCAACCCAGGCCCGGGCAGCCAACCCGGACGGCAAGGCGGTGCTGCGGGCCGCCGATTACACCCCGCCGCACGAGCGCCCCGTCGACGGCGACGAGCTCTGGCTGACGACCGGCCGCACCGTCTACCACTTCCACAACCGCACCAAAACCGGTCGGGCACCGCAACTCAACGACGCCGCACCCGAGGCCTGGGTTCAGCTGTCGGCCGGCGACGCCGAACGCCGCGGGATCCGCGACGGCGATCCGGCCGTCATTCGTTCGGCGCGCGGCTGCGTGCAGGCCCGCGCCAAGGTGGGCGGCATCCGCGAGGGGGCGGCGTTCCTGCCGTTCCACTACGGCTACTGGGACACCGAGAGCGACGGCCATCACCGTGCCGCCAACGAACTCACCATCACCGACTGGGACCCGGTGTCCAAACAGCCGCTGTTCAAGACCTCGGTGGTGCGCATCAGCAAAGGCGCCGAGGCAGACCGGAGCGGCTGGTGAAACTCGACCTGGCACTGCGGGAGCTGCACCGCTCCGAAACGTCGCTGGCGCACCGGTTCCGCCGGGTCGGCGAGCGGCACAAGGCCGACCACGACGTCTTTCACCTGTGCGCCGATCTCGCGGTCTGGTCCGAGGACCACGTCGCCAAGCTCGCGCACACCGGGCGCAGCCGCGGTCTGCGCCCCACTGACTCGCCCCCGCGGCCGGGGCGGGTGTTGTCATCGTTGCGGGAGCTGACCAGCGTGCTGCTCGGCCGACGACCTGAACCGGGCCTTCTGCTGCTGGCCGATCTGCGCAGCCTGTACGTGCATGCCGCGGCGGTCTCGGTCAACTGGGAGCTGCTCGCCCAAGGCGCCCAGGCCGCCCGCGACCAGGAACTGCTCGAGCTTGCCGCCCGGTGCCACCCCGAGACGTTACGGCAGATGGACTGGGCCAACACCATGCTCAAAGAACTTGCGCCACAAGTCCTGACCTCGTGATCGCTAGCGGCGGAATGCGATGAGCAGAGCCAGCAGGTCAAGTGCCAATAAGCCCCAACCCATCAGCGGGACCACGAATCCGCGTCGCCGCCCGGCCGTGAAGAACGAGGCAAGGATGGTGAGCGCGGCGATGACGGGCGCACCGTAGTAGAGCACGCCGAAGACCGCTCCGCTCGGGCCCATATCGGGACACTCGGCGGTGCTGCAGGCGGCGGTGCTCATCACCGCGCCGGTGGCGAACACCATCACCAGCGCCGCTCCGGCGGCGGTCAGCAGGGCGGCCACCCAGTTGACCCACAGTCGAGCGCGGCGATTGTCGGTCTCGACCGGTACCGGCATCGGCTCTCCGGTCACAACGCAACCTCCCGGGTCTGCAGCTCATGCACCAGCGCGTCGCAGAAGGCCGGCAGGTCGTCGGGCTTGCGGCTCGACAGCAGGATCGACGGTCCACCGTCGCAGCGCACCAACTGCTCGTCGACCCAGTCGCCGCCCGCATTGACGATGTCGGTGCGCAGGCTCGGCCACGACGTGATCCGCCGCCCGCCAAGAACTCCGGCTTCCACCAGCGTCCACGGCCCATGGCAGATGACGGCCACCGGCTTGCCGGCCTCGAAGAATTCCCGCACGAACGCGACCGCACGATCATCGGTGCGCAACTGGTCCGGGTTGGCCACCCCACCGGGCAGCACCAGCGCGTCGAAGTCGTCCGCCGAGACATCCTCGACCACCCGGTCCACGTCGAACTCGTCGGCGCGGTCCAGATGATTGAACGCCTGGATCTTGCCGGGCTTCGTCGATACCAGCACCGGTTCGGCCCCGGCTTCACCAACCGCCCGCCACGGCTCGGTCAGCTCGACCTGCTCGGTCCCCTCGGGCGCCACCAGAAACGCGACCCGGCGGCCCCTTGCCGATTCGGACATCGACCTCCCCTTTCGCCGAAACGTCGGACCTCTGCTGCCATACCCGATGGCCCTACCGCACAAACGGTCCGTGTAGCCGGCCGTCACCGGGGGTACCCCGGCCATCATGAGATGGCAGGGCTGGTGCAGCACGGCGGTCGCCGGCGTGCTGGCGAGTGCCGGCTGCTCAGCGCCGGGACAGCCCTTGCTCAGTGCGCCGGAAGCCGTTTCGGTGCAGGTGCAGACGCCGCTGCGCGATCCGGTGTGGTCGTATCGCACCGGGTCGCTCATCGCGCTCACCAACGACGGGCGGGTGGCGGCCATCGATCATGCCGCTGATCCCGATGCGGTCACCACCCGGTTGTCCGCGCCGTTGGGCGCCGGGCGCAACCTCCAGATCAGCCGCGCCGAACAAGCCACCGTGTTCGTCCCGCAGCCGGCCCGCAGCCGGGTCGCGGCGGTCGAGTTGAGCAGTTTGGAGCAGACCGGTGAGATCGACGCCGGGCCGGCGCCGGCCTACCTGTCCCAGGATTCGGGCATGCGGGTGCTGCTCGCGCTGTCCGCCGACGGGTCGACGGTGACCCCGGTCGAAGAGCACGGCCTGCGGAAGCTGCCGAGTGCCCAGGTGACCGCGGGCGCCGTCGGCATCCTCGATGGCGCCAACCGCGGGCGCGCCATCGAATACCACGTCTACGGGCCGGGCGGAATCTCCTACTACAAAGGGCCGTCCTCACCGCCGGAGCACCGGGGCAGCTACGTCACGAAAGTCACCGCGGCCGCCGGAGACGGCACCGCGGCGAGCCGGGCCTATCTGGCCGACGCCGACGGCGACACCCTGTACGTCGTCGAGTCCGCCCGCGGCGGGCACGGCTTGGAGGAGATCGGCCGCTACCCGATGCCCTCGCCGATCCGCTACCTCGGCTCCGACGACACCCGCATCTATGCCGCCACCGACACCGGTGTGGCGGTCTTCGAGTCGGCTACCTTCACCGGCTTCTCCCAGGGCAGCATCCCGATGCTGCGCGTCCTCGACTACCGGGCCGGTCTACCGTCCGGGCCGGCCCGGTCCACCCCTTTGTCCGGCATGGCGATCGGCCCCGACCGGGTGTATCTGACCCTGAAGGGCCAGCCGCTCGTGGTCAGCGTCGCCAAGCCGCGGCTCTGAGAACGGAGGTTCCCGTGCCGGCGACCGACCGCGTCAGCATCGACGACGATGTCGCGGTGCTTACCGAGCAAGTGCGCGCGTTGCGGGAGCTGGGGCAGCACGCGCAGGTCGACGACGTGCAGATCTATGACCTGAGCATCCGGTGGGGCACCGCGCTCGCCGGCCGGCTGCGCCGGCTGGCGTACTACCACGGCCGCGGTGTGCTCGACGACGACGCCGAGCATCGCCTCGCCCAGGTCTGCGACGAGCTGCGCAGCGTGGCCGACCTGGTGGAGCGCTTCGACCTCGCCCGCCCCGACCTGCCTACTTAGCCAGAAATTCCTGGTAGCGCAACCGGATCGCGGTTCTGGGCTGCGGGCACGACGGCTCGCGGCAGGTCAGCGCCACCAGGTAGGCGTCGTGGTCTTCGTCGAGGAACAGAAAACCCAGGTACAGCGCGTGGCCCACCGCGAAATCGGTTCCACCGCAGGCCGCACAGCGCCCGCCCCGGACCTCGACCAGTTCGGACACCCGATCGCGGGCGACGTCGTCGAGGTCGATCAGTTCCGGGCGAGACTCCGCGGTAGCAGTCATCGCTAGATCTCTCCGTCCATGCCGTAGTAGACGTTGTCTTCACGCCAGCCACCGCGGCCCTTGCCGATGTGGACGTAGTCGTCGACGAACTCGATCTGGTTGATCCACTTGGCCATCTTGAAACCCACCTGCGTCTCGGCCCGCAGCCGAAGTGGCGCGCCGTGCTGGATCGGCAGCGGCTTGCCGTTCATCGCGTAGGCCAGCAGCATTTGCGGTTTGTGGGCCAGTTTCAGGTCGAATACTTCGTAGAACTGCCCACCGCCGTCTGCGCTCGGCTCGTCGGTGGTGTTGTTCTGCATGCTCATAAAGCAGACGTAGCGCGCCTGCGGCAGCGGCCGCACCAGGTCCACCAAGGTGCCCAGCGGTACTCCGGTCCATTCGCCGATAGACGTCCAGCCCTGCACACAGTTGTGCAGCACCCGCTGAGTGTGCGGTTCGCTCAGGGCGCGCAGCTCGTCCAGATCCAGTGTCACCGGTTGCTCCACCAGTCCTCCGACCCGCAGGCGCCAGTCGACGAAGTCGTGCACCGCCATCACCTTGTAGTGCTCCGCGGTGGGCGGCTTGCCGTTGACCCGGTGCTGCGGCGAGAGCATGTGCGCCGGATAATCCTGCCGAGAGTTCAACCGGCGCAGCAGGCCTTTGCGGGGCACGCTGATCACCGCGCCGAGCACCCCGCGCACCGATGCCGGGCTGCGTTGACTCCACACCGTCGCCGCGACGTGCACGGCGACGATCACCGCGATGATGACCAGCGACGACGCGGTCGCCCAGTACACGTTGCGGACCGTCCCGAAGATCATCAAGGCCGTGAGGCGGCCCCAGCCCCAGAAGAACAGCATCGACAGGTGGATCGCGATGAACACCACGAACGCCAGCAGCCCGAGGAAATGCAGGCTGCGAGCGGCCTGCCGGCCACCGAACATCCGGACATACCAGGGAAAGCGGGCCGCGATCGCCGGTGACTGCGCGGCGCCGGTGAGGATCTGGAACGGCGCCAGGATAAAGATCACCCCGGCGTAGGTCAGCTTCTGGATGGCATCGAGCGGTTCACCCGGCAGCAGCGGCGGCAGGTTGAAACTGAGGTAGGTGACGATGTCGTTCCAGGCCTCGGAGAAGATCGACCAGGAGTACGGCCAGTAGCGGTGCCACTGCCCGGTGGCGAAAAGCAGGATGTAGTAGGACAATCCGACCATCATCCAACCGATGACGGCGCCGAAGTGCCAATGCCGGCCGATACCCAGCTGGGAGCGGCCCGGCAGTGCGATCAGCGGGTGGTAATCCTCTTCCTCATCCAGGGTGTCGTAGAGCTTGTCGGTGGTCATCACCTTGCGGGTGAACCGGGCCCACTCCGTGCCGGGCGCGCTGTCGTCGTGCCAATAAAGCTTCGCGTGGGTGGACAAGATCTCGAAGCCGCTGCGCAACAACAGCGTCAGGAACAACACATTGAGCCAGTGGTCGATGCGCAGCCAGAGCGGAAAGTCGAGGGCCATCAGTCCCTCCAGTCCCTGCGCTGCCCGAACGCCACATTAATCCCCATCAGCACCGTCAGGTACAGCCCGAGAAAGCCTGCCGCGCAAACCAGCGCGAGACTGCCCGGCGCCAGATCCCACCGCCCGGTCAGCGCCGGAAGGCCCGGCAGGCTCACCCACCGGCTGATCAGATAGCCGATCCCGAAAGCCGTGCAGATGACGCTGCCGGCAAGCCAGCCCAGCCGCGGCACGACGTCGTCGACGTCGATCCAGGTGACGGCCGCCGCAACGACGCAACCGATCATCACCGCGACGCAGTACACCCGGAAATAGCCGGGCGCACCGGCGGCCGTCGCCAGCAGATAGCCGTGCGTCGCCGCCAGACCCAGCAGCGCAAGATCGGCGAGCAGGGTGACCGTGCGCGGCAGATTGAACGCGATAGGAATCACGGGTGCCTGCGCACCTCGATCCGGCCGTCGACGTCGCGGCATTGCAGAGCCGGCTGGGCACCGGTCGCCGGCCCGCGCAGCAACGCTCCGTCGCGGATGTCGAACCGTGAGCCGTGGCACGAGCACGTCACCACGGTGCCGTCGAGTTGTCCCTCGCTCAGCAGGCAGCCGCGGTGCCCGCACCGGTCATGGATGGCGAAGACGTTTCCCTCGACGCGGACCAGTAGCACCGGCGTGCCATCGGCATCGGCCGAATGCAGTTGCCGCTCGGCCAGTTCGGCGCCCGTGAGCACCAGCGTCCAGTCCTCGGGCCCCGGATCGAACACCGTCTGGTTGACTCCGACCCCCCGGGAGTAGGCCAGGTGGCCGCCGAGATAACCGCCCGTACTCAAGGCGGCGGCGCCACCGAGTCCGAGCAGCGCCGCGCGGAGCCGCCGGCCGCGCATCCGGTTGACCAACGACGCGCAGTACATCAGCAGCGCGGCGGAGTTGGCGCCGGCGTGCACCAGACCGACCCGGCGGGACGCTTCGTCGGACAACTCGGTGTCAGCCCAGTCGCTGATGCCGGTGAGGGCCGTCGGGGCGAACGCGGCGATACCCACCGCGGTCAGCCGGTTGGCCGCTGTCGCGCCGGTTCGCGGCGCCAGCAGGTCCAGCAGCAAAGCCGACAGGAATGACCCGATCACCACGTCGGTCAGCGGTGGATGTGCCGGGTGCCCGAGACCGGTGCCGCTGATGACGTCTTTGAGCCTGCCCTGGCCGGTCAGCACGCGCACCTTGGCGGCAATCGTCTTCGCCGGACCGTCGAGGGCGCCGGCTTGCTCCAGCATCTTGGTCAGCCGCCGTTCGGGCGCGGTGGTGGTCGACGTCATGGGCACCTCCGGGTCCTGAAGGGACGTCACTGCTGGGCGATCTGCTGAGCTTTCGCGTAGGCCAAGTGCAGGAAATCCGCGCCGGCCAGCGCGGTAAAGCTGCCGGCGACCAGCCGGGTCAGCCGGGGCGCGAACACCAGGCCGGCGGTGAATGCGGTCACCGCCCACATGTCCAGGCAGAACGGACACGTCAACAGCTCCCCCAGGCTATGGCGCAGCTGGTTCGACTGGCGGGTCTCCTCCATCACCTCGGCCGGGCCGCCGGTTCCCTGGTAGCGCGCGAACGGCGCCCGCAGCGGACTGGTCACCGCGTCCTTGGTCAGCGTGCGGGACAGTTTGTGAGCTCCCACGGTCACCGTCAGCAGGTCGCCGGCCGCCCAGCGCTGCGGCAGCCGGCGGCCGGTGGCCGCGGCGGCCACGGTAACCGCCGCGACCAACCCGCCGTACACCAGCAGCACCATCGCGTATCCCCCCAGCGGCCGCGGGTTGTCGCCGCGGTACGCGTCGGCTTCCCGCTTGGCCGCATCGGCGATGGTGTTACCGGCTTCGGTCGATTGAGACATCGCGTATTAGTACTTGTCGCAGGTCTTCGCGATGGGCCCGACCATGTTGACGAACTGCGCCGCCTCGGGAACGCCTTGAGCCTGCTGCAGCATCTCCTCGCGCTGCGGCGCCGGTGAGGCGAGGAAGTTCTGCAGGAACGACTTCGCCATCGGGGTCGCCTCGAATTGCGCTGCGGTCTCCGGTGATTGCGCATTCATCGCCGCCACCACCTGGGAGTAGCTGCAGGTGGTGTTGACCGCTGGGTCCTGGCCCGGGTCCGCCGCCGCGGCACCGGCCGCCGACAAAGCCACCGCCACGCCGCCGGCAGCGACAGCAAGCCGGGCCAAACACGTTGTCATCATAGATTTCTCCCCTTCGACTTCCGTGCCGTCGGCGACGGTACCGACGTAGGCTTGCCGTTTTCGCACAAGCTAAACCACGGTTTGCCGAGAAGCGGTTGTGGGTATCGGACGCATTGCTGTGATTACTCGGATACTCGCCGCGGCCGGCCTCGCGGGGGGCACGCTGCTGTCGTTGCCCGCCGCGGACGCCGACGCCTTCGACTGCCCCGACATCGAAGTGGTCTTCGCCCGCGGCACCGCCGAACCGCCCGGAGTGGGGTGGATGGGTCAGCAGTTCATCGACGCACTGCGGTGGCAGGTCGGTGGCCGCCCCGTCGGGGTCTACCCGGTCAATTTCCCGGCCGTGCCCGAATTCGGCCCGACCATCGCCGGGGTCGCGGACGCCGCCGGCCACGTCACCGACATGGCGGCGGGCTGCCCGCAGACCGCATTGGTGCTCGGCGGGTATTCCCGGGGCGCGGCGCTCATCGGCTACCTCACCGAACCCGCGCCTCCCGCCGACGGGTTCCCGCCCCCGTTGTCGCCCGACGCGGCCGCCCGGGTCGCCGCCGTCGCGTTGCTCGGCAGACCGTCCACGGCGTTCCTGAACTCGCTGGGCGCTCCGGCGCTGGCGATCGGGCCCGACTTTGCCGCCAGGACGATCGATCTGTGCGCGCCCGGCGACCCGGTCTGCTCGCCGGGCGCCGACGGCGCCGCGCACGCGGCGTACGCGGCCAACGGCATGACAGCACTGGCAGCGGATTTCGCCGTGCAGCGTCTCGCACCACCCGAGCCGGAGCCGCTGACGTGAACCCGGGCCCGCCGCTGCTGGACCGCTTTCCGCCCCAGGTGCTGCGGCAGTACGCGCTGATCGCCGACGGCGAGCGCGGAATCGTGGTGGGCCCGCGCGGCGACTTCTGCTGGATGTGCCTGCCGCGCTGGGACAGCCCCGCGGTGTTCAGCTCACTGCTCGGCGGCGCCGGGGTTTACGCGGTCACCCCGGAGTTGCGCTACGTGTGGGGCGGCCAATACGAGGAGCGGTCGCTGATCTGGCGTTCCCGCTGGGTCACCACCGACGGCATCGTCGAATGCCGCGAGGCGCTGGCCTTCCCCGGCGACCCGCACACCGCGGTGGTGCTGCGCCGCATCCGGGCGCTGGACCGCCCGGTCCGGATGCAGGTGGCGCTGCAGGTTCGGACCGACTTCGGCGCCACCGCCATGTCGGGGCTGTCCTGCCGCGACGCCGTGTGGACCGGACGGTCGGGCCCGCTGCGATTCCGCTGGTCGGGTGCCGAGCAGGCCCGCCGGCCCGGCGACGGATCGCTGCAGATGGTGCTCGACGTCGAGCCGGGCCGCGACCACGACCTGGTGCTCGAGCTGTCCGACCGCGAACTGCCGGACCGGCCGGCCGATGCCGCGCAGGCCTGGCTCGCCACCGAAACCGCTTGGCGCGAAGCGGTTCCGGAGTTCACCGGCACGCTGGCCGACGCCGACGCCGAGCGGGCCTACGCGGTGCTGCGCGGCCTGACCAGCACCGGCGGCGGGATGGTGGCGGCGGCCACGATGTCGTTGCCGGAGCGGGCCAAGGCCGGCCGCAATTACGACTACCGCTACTGCTGGATCCGCGACCAGTGCTACACCGGGCAGGCGATCGCCGCCGCCGGCCCGCTCCCCCTGTTGGATGACGCCGTCCGGTTCGTCACCGAGCGAGTCCTGGCCGACGGACCCGACCTGCGACCGGCTTACTGCGTCGACGCCGGCGCACCGCCGCCCGAAAAAGATCTGCCGCTGCCGGGCTACCCGGGCGCCGCGGTCAAAACCGGCAATTGGGTGCGCGGGCAGCTTCAGCTCGACAACTTCGGGGAGGCGCTGCTGCTGCTGGCCGCCGCCGCCGGACTGGACCGGGTGGATAGCACCCACTGGGGCGCGGTACACGTCCTGGTGGATGCGATCGAAAAGCGTTGCGGCGACGCCGATGCGGGCGTATGGGAACTCGACGACCGGCGCTGGGCGCATTCCCGGCTGATGTGCGCGGCGGGGCTGCGCCGCATCGCCGGCGTGGCATCGCTGGCCGAAGGCGCACGATGGCAGCAACTGGCCGACAAGCTGGTCGCCGATACCAGCACCGACTGCCTGCACCGCGACGGCAGATGGCAACGCGCACCCGATGACGCGGGGATCGACGCGGCACTGCTGCTGCCCGGCCTGCGAGGAGCCGTACCCGTCGATGATCCCCGCACGGTGGCGACCCTGGCCGCGGTGCGCCATGACCTGACCCAGGACGGCTTCGTCTACCGCTATCGGCCCGACCAGCGCGAGCTCGGCCACGCCGAGGGAGCGTTCCTGCTGTGCAATTTCGCGATGGCACTGGCAGATCACCAGCAGGGCAATGATCTCGCGGCGCTGCAGTGGTTCGAACGCGGTCGCACCGCGTGCGGCCCACCCGGCCTGCTCACCGAGGAGTACGACGTCGGCCAGCGCCAGTTGCGCGGCAACCTGCCGCAGGCGTTCACCCACGCGCTGCTGTTCGAGGCCGCGCACCTGCTGGCCGGCGACGTGACGGCTTGAGTGACTAGTGACTGCCTGCGTTATGGCTTGAGCAGGATCTTCACCGCGCCGTCGCGCTTCTCCTGGAAGATCTGGTAGCCGTGCGGCGCCTCTTCCAGCGGCAGTTCGTGGGTGGCGAAGGTGTCGACCCCCAGCGGGTCGTTGTCGGTGAGCAGCGGCATCAACCGCTCGACGCGCGGCTTGACATTGGCCTGTCCCATCCGCAGCTGAATCTGCTTGTCGAACAAGGTGAACATCGGCAGCGGGTCCAACTTGCCGCCGTAGACGCCGACGACCGACACCGTGCCGCCGCGGCGCACGATGTCAATCGCCGAGTACAGCGCCGCGAGCCGGTCGATGCCGGCCTTGTTGATCAACGGTCCGGCGACGGCGTCGGGCAACAGCGAGCTGAGCTGTTGCACCGCCTTGGCGCCGCCGGAGCCGTGCGCCTCCATACCGACGGCGTCGATCACCGCGTCGGTCCCACGCCCGTCGGTACGGTCGCGGATCACCTCGCCGAGCTCGGGGGCCTCGCGCAGGTCGATGGTTTCGATCCCCCGCCGGGCCAGCCGGCCCAGCCGCTCGGACACCAGGTCGACCCCGATCACCCGGGCGCCCTGATGGGCGGCGATGCGGGCCGCCATGTCGCCGATCGGCCCGAGTCCCAGCACGGTCACCGACCCGCCGTCGGGTATCGCGGCATAGTCCACCGCCTGCATCGCGGTCGGCAGCACGTCGGACAGATACACGAACCGCGAATCCGGCGGCCCCTCAGGGACTTTGATGTGGGTGTAGTGCGCCTGCGGCACCCGCAGGTACTGCGCCTGTGCGCCCGGAACCTGGCCGTAGAGTTTGGAATAGCCGAACAGGGCGGCGCCGGTGTCCTGCTCGCGCACTCGGGTGGTGTCGCACTGGGTCGGCAGGCCCTGGCGGCACATCCAGCAGTGCCCGCACGCGATCTGGAACGGGATGACCACCCGGTCCCCCGGCTTGAGATTGCTGACTCCGCGCCCGACCTCGGCGACGACGCCCATCGGTTCGTGGCCGAGAATGTCGCCGGCGTCCATGAACGGCCCGAGCACCTCGTAGAGGTGCAGGTCGGATCCGCAGATGTTGGTGGTCGTCACCTCGATGATGGCGTCGGTCGGCTTCTCGATGACCGGGTCGGGCACGGTGTCGACTTGGACTTTGCGCTTGCCCTGCCATGTGACTGCCCGCATCGGGTCGCCTCCGTCGTGTCGTGAGAACACCGCCCGGCTACCCACCCGCATCCCGCCGCAAACGCGTTGCGAGGGACCCGCGAGGAGGGTTCGGCCAGGACCGATGCGGGTACGCCGCGGGATCTGATCCACCACCGCCTCAAGGAGCCACCATGTTCGTTCACAACAAGGAGATGCAGTTCGAGGTCCGGGTCGAGCGGCCCGATCCACGCTTCGCGATGCTGCTGCAGGAGCAGTTCGGGGGGAGAACGGCGAATTGAAGGCGGCGATGCAGTACTTCACCCAGGCGTTCATCCTGCGGCGCAAGAACCCGAAAATGTACGACATGTTCATGGACATCGCACCCACTTCCAGCAGTTCACCGCCGCCCTCAATGAGTTGCCGGTCAACTTCCCCCCCGGCCAGGCACCGGGCGACGAGCGCTTCCAGAACGTGGCGTTCAACTTGTCCGAGGGCGAGACCAGCCGCGGACCTTGGAATCAGGGCCAGGGCCCGTGGCCGGAAGGCAAATGAGTGGGAGTACGTGAAGAACCCGACCAAGGATTGGCTCGGCGGTTCGCTGCGACAGAACCGCGGCCCGCAGGATAACCCCGACGGCAGCCCGGCCGTGCACGCCGACAAGCCGTTCGTGCACGAACAACACAGCGCCACAACGTAGCTCGTACCGTGTTGTCGACGCCGGCCGAGGTCAGACCACCGAACGCGAGCTTTGGTTACCTCAGCGGTCAGGGCGCATCACCGATGTGATACCCGGACACCATGTCCACCAGCGCCTGGATCTCTGCCAGAGTGGGCTCGATCCCGTCACGCCGGCAGTCAGCCACTGCGTTGAGCACCACCAGCCGCTGCCCGGTGGGCAGGCTGTCCCACAACCGATCCAGCTGCTGCCACTGTTCGGCGGAGGCATCTTCTAAACGGGTGTCGTCCACGGCTGACAACTCCTATTCACCACTGCACGTTCGGTTTGAGCCCCGGACGCCCACGTCCAGCCGGATCGGGGTGTTCGGGGGTCTACCCCTGTGACCGGTGGCCCAATCAGTGTGGTTACGGCGCATTTCGGGTAAGCCTCACCGATGACAGAACGCGGTGACGAACCGTCTGATCACAAGTCGTCGTTGGAGGACACCGTCGACCGGCTCGACGCGAAAGCGGCCGAGGAGTATGACTCCGACACCAGGGCCGAGGAAAGCACCAAGCGCGGTTCGCCGGACGAGCCACCGGACTAAGCGCTCGACCAATCAGCTCTTGGGCGCGTCCGGCGGGTTGTCGGCAGCTCGGCCGCTCAGCCGGTCGCGCACATGGTCGACGGCTGCGCGGCCACACCCATGGTGTTCTGGGCCAGCTCGCCCGACGGTGCGTTGGGGTGCGGCCGGGTCGGCGCGATCTTCTTGGCGGTCTCCAGTTTGTCGCCCAACTGCCCAAGGTCTTCGGTGCTGACCGCCGCTTTGAACCGCGGCCACACCACGTTCTCCTCGTAGTCGATGTGCTCTCGGGCTACCGTGATGAATTCGGCCAGCGCGCGGTGATATTCGGGCTCGCCGGGATTGCCGTCTTCCAGCAGCTGCAGCAGCACCTTGCCGGCTTCCTCCTGGGCGATCGCGTGGTCGGCCAGGTCGTCGCCGCCGTCGAGCGCGGCCCGCACCGCCGGCCAGAACAGTTGTTCCTCGATGGCCTCGTGCTGGGATTCGGCGATCACCAGGTTGGTGACCATGGTCGCCAAGCCGCTCTGGTGCGCGCCTTCGCCCTGCGGTGCGCCGTCGAGAACCTGCAGCATGCCCAGCACGCTTTCGTGGTCGGCACGAAGAAAGGTCAATGCGTCCACGGGTTCCCCTCCCCTGATTGCGAGTCCGGCCGACGGCATACCCGCCGCGACGGGCCTGAAAACCGCTGCTCGCGGCACCGGCACGTTTCGCCGGCGCGCTACCGGGTAACTGATCGGCCATGACGTCGTTGTGGCTCGCCGATCGGATCGCGACATCACCGGCTTCGGGCACCGCCGAAGATCTCCCCGATTTTGCCGACGTGGTGGTGGCGGGCGCCGGGATCACCGGGCTGATGACCGCGGTGCTACTGGCCCGGGCGGGCCGGGAGGTGCTGGTGCTGGAGGCCCGGACCGTGGGCGCCTGTGCGACCGGCAACACCACCGCCAAGATCAGCCTGCTGCAGGCCACCCAGCTGTCGACGATCTCGGCCAAGCAGGGCAAGCAGCTGGCCGCTGCCTATCTGGAGGGCAACCGCGCCGGCCAGGACTGGATACTGTCGTTCTGCGCGTCGACGGGGGTCGCGGTGCAGCGTGAGGACGCCTACAGCTTCGCCCAGTCCGAAGGCGGGGTGGCGGCGGCGCGCGCCGAGTACGAGGCCTGCCGCGCGGTCGATCTACCGGTGACCTGGGAGGCGCAGGCCGAGGTGCCGTTCTCCTACCACGGCGGGGTCCGGCTGGCCGAGCAGGCGCAGTTCGACCCGATGCCGTTTCTGGATGCATTACGCGCCGAGTTGCTCGCCAGCGGCGGACAACTGGTGGAACACGCTCGGGTGCAACGGGTTTCCGGCGGCCGCGACGGCCTGCGAATAAGCGTCGACAGTGCGCAGGTGCACACCGACGTGAAGGCCACCCAACTGGTGTTGGCCACCGGCATCCCGGTCCTGGACCGCGGCGGATACTTCGCACGGGTCAAACCCCGCCGGTCGTACTGCATGGCGTTCGAGGTGCCCGGTGAGATCACCCGCCCGATGATGATCTCCACCGATTCACCGACACGGTCGCTGCGCTACGCCCCGGTCCCCGGCGCCGAACGGCTGCTGGTGGGCGGGGCCGGGCACACCGTCGGGCGCGCCAAGAACCCAGGCGATGCGCTGGCCGAACTGGAGTCCTGGACGCTCCGGCACTTCCCGGGGGCGACCCGCACGCACCTGTGGTCTGCGCAGGACTACGCGCCCATCGACGAGCTGCCCTATGTCGGCCCCATCCTGCCTGACAGCGACACCATCTATGTGGCAACGGGTTTCAACAAATGGGGCATGACCAACGGGGCGGCCGCGGCACTGGCGTTGTCGGGCCGGATGTTGGGCGAACGTCCGAAGTGGGATCGGGCGTTCGCCAGTTGGAGCACCCGCGAGCTGCGCGGGCTGTCCACCGCGATGGCGGCCAATCTCGAGGTCGGCTTCAATCTGGCGAAGGGCTGGATCGCGCCGACGGCCCACATCGGCCGCCACGGTCTGGGTCACGATGCGCCCGGCGTGGTCAGCGGCCCCCCGTGGCGCCTGCAGGCCCAGTGCCGGGTGGACGGCGTCGAGCACCGGGTGTCGCCGGTCTGCCCGCACCTCGGCGGCATCGTCAACTGGAACGACGCCGACAAGGCCTGGGAGTGCCCGCTGCACGGGTCGCGCTTCGCCCCCGACGGCACCCTGCTGGAAGGTCCCGCCACCCGGGGCCTGACCCGCGGCGGCTGACATGACGAGGTGAGCGGTGCGCATCATCACGATGACATGCGCTCGATCGTGGCGAGCGCCAAGCTGGCCTTCGTGGCCACCGTCTGCGAGGACGGTTCCCCGAACCTGTCGCCGAAGGAGTCGCTGCTGGTCTACGGCGACGAACACCTGCTGTTCATGCACATGGCGTCGCCGACCACAGTGGCCGACCTGCGCCGCGATCCGCGTATCGAGGTGAACGTGGTCGACTTCCTCAAGCGCCGCGGGTACCGCGAAACTGCGCCCGCCCGGCGACGAGGTTTACGAGTGGCTGCGGCAGTGGGTGACCGCCACCTATGGCCCACGGTTCCCCTGCCGGGAGGCGGTGCTGATCCGGGTGGAACGCGCGCTGCCGATCGCCTCACCGGTCTACCTGTTCGGCGATGCCCACGAGTCCGACCTCATCCGGACGCGGTCAGGCCGCTATGGGCTGCGATAGCCCGGCCGGGCCGGGCGTTTCCGGCTCGGTGTCGCCGGGTACTGCGCAGTGATGGCATTCCATGTCACCGAAGTACAGAAGTGCCTGGCGGGTTTCGACTACCCGGGCACGGCGGTGCAGCTCGCCGCTTACGCCGCAGACAACGGGGCCGATTCGAAGCTCGTCGACACCCTGCAGGCCTTGAAGAAAGACAGCTTCGACGGACCCGATGCGGTGATGTCGTCGCTGTCCGCCCAGAACGCGCTGGGCGGGTAAGCGGCGGGCTACTGCAACTGATCGCGCAGTTTCGCCAGCGATTTGGCCAGCAGACGCGAGACGTGCATCTGGGAGATGCCGACCCGTTCGGCGATCTGGGTCTGGGTCATCGATTCGAAGAACCGCAGCACCAGCACCGTACGTTCCCGTTCCGGAAGCGCATTGAGCAAGGGCCGCAACGCCTCTCGATCCTCGATCCGGTCCAGCCCGGTGTCGCTGTCGCCGAGGGTGTCGGCAATCGAACGGACGTCGTCCTCGTCGGAGCTGCCGCCGCTGTCGATGGACAAGGTGTTGTAGGAACTGCCCGCCACCAGACCTTCGACCACCTCTTCGCGGCTCAACTCCAGATCACGGGCCAGTTCGGAGGCGGTCGGCGCCCGGCCCAGCCGCTGCGACAGGTCCGCGGTGGCTGCGCCGAGCCGCAGGTGCAGCTCCTTGAGACGCCGGGGCACCTTGACCGACCAGCTGTTGTCCCGGAAATGCCGGCGGACTTCGCCCATGATTGTCGGGACCGCGAAAGAGACGAAATCCGAGCCGGTTTCGACGTCGAAGCGGGTTACGGCGTTGACCAGACCGACCCGGGCGACCTGGACCAGGTCATCGCGCTGCTCGCCGCGTCCCTCGAACCGGCGGGCGATGTGGTCGGCCAGTGGTAGGCACCGCTCCACGATCTTGTCCTTGCGGGTACGGAAGTCGGTGGTGTCGGCGTCGTACTTCGCGAGCTCGCGGAACATGTCGCCGACATCGGAGTACTCCGACCCTGATTGTGAACCGCTACCGGCGGCGCGTGGGCTCACGTCCTGGTTTCCGCCCGCCGGGTCGTCAATGTCACTCCGAATACCTCACCAGCGCCGTCGGACTGCGGGCCGTCACGGAACGTCTGCACGTCATCCACGAGCGAGGTGAGTACGTGCCAGCTGAAGCTGCCCGGGGTCAGCACGTCTGCGGCCCCGCCGGCGGCCGACGCCTCGACCGTCACGGCGTCGTCCTGGGGGTCGATGACGACCTTCAGCGTCGCGCCCGCGGCCGCGCAGCGGATCAGCTGCGTGCACAGCTCGTCGATCGCCAGCCGCAGGTCGGCCACCGTATCGACGTTGAGATCCTCGTAGGTCGCGATCGCACCGACCAGCATGCGCACCACGGCCAGACTCTCCAGCCTGGGCGTCACCCGCAATTCGACGGCTCGCTCGCTGCACGACCGTGAGGTCCGGTCGCTGTGGATTTCGGTCATAGAGCCTCCCGGCGATGTCGGACCGAGACTACCGCTGCGCACAGGTGGACGATTCACGCCATCAAGACCGCATAGTCGGCCGCCGAGAGGTTCGTCACGCGCATCCTGTACCCGGTCGCCGGGCAACTCAACCATCGATTTCGGCACCAGCGACCAAACGGCCCGGCCGGAAACCGGCCGGGCCGCTCGGTCTGCTGCAGCAATCAGCTGGCAGCACGCTGCCGCGGCAGCTCCGGGTGCGCTCGGTGCCACTCCTGGTTCACCTTGCCGATCCGCCGGTGCTCGAACAGCAGCCACAGCCCGCCCAGCGCGGCGGCGAGCACCGCGAAAGCCGCCACGGCCGCGCCCTGGCGGTCGTTGCCGGTGGCGAAGGCGGTGAGCGAGCCGGCCCCGGCGACCATGCTGACCACCAGCAGGCTGTAACCCGGCCAACCCATGACGTCGATCACGGCACGGCCGGCATGCGGTCGGGTCGTCCGGACATGGTCAACGGGGTCATGAAACGTGTCACCCATTGCTTGCATCCTTTCGTGAATCGTCCGGCCAATCCGGAGGCCGCGCCGGGACGCCTGTCGATGATGTGGCGAACCTGTCCGCTACCAAAACCAGGGTAGGGCGATGTGATCTGGATTACGTGCGGCTTACAGGATGTTCACAGTGACACGGCAGCGATACCGATGCAAACAGCTCTGATCAGGCCGTACCGCTGACCGGCCCCGCGCTCATAATCAGTACGAGAAGCATCAACGACAGCAGAAACCAGCCGGCGCCCTGCCATCCCCACCAGGTGCCCCGGGCCCGCCATACCCGGTAGGTGCGCAGGAAGGCCCGCACTCCGCCGACGGCGAAGATCGCCGGCCCGCCCGCGGCCAGCAGGGCCCGGTAGGGCCTGCCGCACGCCACCGTTTCGGCGGCCGCGTCACAGGAACTGGCCCACCACGCCGCCAGCAAGACGAACGCCACCCCGATGGCGGTGATCACGCCGGCAAACCTGATCGCCGAGCGAACCTCATCGTCCTCTTGGCCCAGCCGGTCGCCACCGGGGCGCGGTTGCATGCTGTGTCCCATGTCTCCCACCGTCCGCGCTGATCGGCTCTGGGTCAAGGCGTTTCGAGGTTTGGGCGGCCGGGCGCGAGGGAAACCTTGGGGGTGTGGCGGGCCTACAGAGGCACAGGGCCTGCCACATCCACGAAATCCAGGGAGGGATTTTATGTCTGACGACAAGAAGAGCGGCCCCGAGGAAGGCATCCGCGGTACGGTCGAGGGTGTCAAGGGCAAGGCCAAGGAAGCCCTCGGCACTGTGATCGGCAACGACGAGATGGCCCGCGAGGGCGAGGCGCAGCAGGACAAGGGCGAAGCGCAGCGCGACGCCGCCAAGCGCGAGGCCGAGGCCGAATCGGCCCGGGCCGGTGCGGATGCGGCCGAGGCGCGCCAGCAGTCCCACCAGTAGCCCGATGGAGATAGGCCCGGCCCGCCGCGCGGGCCGGGCCTGTCGCTGTGCGGTTACCCGCCCCGCGTAGCGGGTAATAGTGCGGTAATAGGCACCGAGGGGTAGTCCGAGGGCGGGAGTCAGGTGATGGACGTTCTGTTACTGACCGACCGGGACGAGTTCGAACAGTCCCTGTCGGCGCTACGCGTCTTCGGACACGCGGTCGCTCGCGGGCCGCTGGTCATCGCCACCCGGGCCGACTGCCGCGGCGCCACCGCCGTGTTGGTGGACGGGTGTACCGATCTGACGGCCGCCCGCGCGACCTGTCTGCGCTTGTGCAGCTGGGAGCCGTTGGCCGCCGTGCTGGTCGTGGTGAGCGCCGAAGACTTCGTCGCGGTGGACCTCGACTGGCAGGTCGACGATGTGCTGGTCTCAACCGCGGGGCCGGCCGAGGCGCATGCGCGACTGCGGTTGGCGCTGGCACGGCGACGCGAATCGCTTCACAGCGCAGTGCGATTCGGTGACCTCGTCATCCACCCCGAGAGCTACACCGCGTCGCTGTCGAACCGCGAACTCGACCTCACCCTCACTGAGTTCAAGCTGCTCAACTTTCTGGTGCAGCACGCGGGCCACGCGTTCACGCGCACCAGGCTGCTGCGCGAGGTCTGGGGCGGTGAAGGCAGCCGCCGCAAGGTCGACGTCCACGTCCAGCGGCTGCGCGCCAAACTCGGCGCCGACCACGAGTCGATCGTCGACACCGTGCGCGGCGTCGGCTACATGACACCGGAGTCACCTCAACCGCAACCGCAGTGGGCTATCGCCAACTGAAGCCGATTGATGCCACCGGAAACCACCTGAAGCCGACGGAGAGCGCCACGGACATGACAGAACCACCCCAAGTGGACCCCGAGACCAACACCACCGCC
>NZ_LZIN01000088.1 GCF_001667375.1 Mycolicibacter sinensis
ACCGCGATCTTCGTCGGCGGGACGATGTTGCCGACGCCCTCGGCGGCGTTCGCCCAAACCGCGGCCGACCTGTTCCTTCACCCGCTCGGTTTCGACGTCGGCGACGATCCAGCCGCGTGCGTGGTCGGTGTCGGCGACTGCGACGCGCCGCTGCGGATCCTGTCCACCCCGGCGCTGGTCCAGCAGGGCCACAGCAGTTTCGTCGGGGCGGCCGAGATCGTGCGGGCGGTGCACGCCGAACTCAACGCCAACCCCGACGCCTACGATGCCGACAACCCGCTGTGGGTGTTCGGCTGGTCGCAGGGCGCCACGGCCGGTTCGATCGCCATGGCCCAGCTGGAACACGACGGCGTCGACCCGCAGTTGCTGCATTTCGTGTTCATCGGCAATCCGGTCGGTGCCGACACCGCGTCGGAGGGTATGGGCGGGGTTTCCTCCTCCGACTTCTTCGACACTGCTCTGCTGTCGGGTGTCCAGACCCCGAACAACTGGTTCGCGGTAACCGATTACACGATCCCCGGAGATCCGGTCACCGACCCCACGTCCACCTCTGAGCTCGGTTTGTTCTACGAGCACATGATGTATCTGGGGCT
>NZ_LZIN01000089.1 GCF_001667375.1 Mycolicibacter sinensis
ATTCGCTCGCGGGGGGTTGTGGTCTTTTTTTTTTTCTTTATTACTCCTCTTGCCCCGGGGGGGCGGCGGCGGCGCGCCCCGCCCCCCCCCCCCCCCGCGCCGTAGACTCCGCTCTCATGGCAGTCAGCGACGCCGACCGTGAGTATCTGGCTCGCTGTGTTGAATTGGCGGGCGAAGCCGTGGAACACGGCGACGATCCGTTCGGTTCGATGCTGGTCGGTCCCGAGGGCACCGTGCTGTTCGAGGACCGCAACCGGGCCGGCGAGGGCGATCCCACCCGCCATCCCGAGTACGCCATCGCTCAGTGGGCGGTGGCCCACCTGCCGCCGGACCGGCGTATCCGGTCCACCGTCTACACCTCCGGCGAGCACTGCGCGATGTGCGCGGCGGCCCACGCGTGGGTCGGATTGGGCCGAATCGTCTACGCGTCGTCGGCGGCCCAATTGACCGAGTGGCTGACCGAGCTGCACGTTCCGGCGGCGCCGGTGGCTCCGCTGCCGATCACCGTCGTCGCCCCGAAAGTGGTGGTCGACGGACCGGCACCGGAATTCGAAGAAGACTTGAAGGCGCTGTTTCGCGCTCGCTACCCGCGCTGCGGCGACTCGGAGTCGGATCCGTCAAGTCGGTCCGCGGTCACCGGATCCTCCGCTCCACCGAAATAGCGGTCCAGCACCGCGCGGAAGTCGCTGCGGTGTTCACCGGTGCAGGCTCGGGCGAACAACGTCATGCACGAGCGCAGTTTGAGGTCATCGGGCCGGCCCATAATCTCCTGGATCGATCGACCCCGCACGGCGTCGACCAGCCGCGCGCATTCATGCAGCCGCGGGCCGAGCAGCTCGTGATCCAGATAGGCGCGGGCTTCCGCGAGCGACGCGATGCCGTAGCGCTGCGCCATCGCGCTGCTGCCCAGACCGGCCAACTGCGGAAAGATGAACCACGCCCAGTGGCTGCGCTTGCGGCCGTCCCGCAGCTCGGCGACCACGGTGTCGTAAACCGTTGCTTGCGCCTCGACGAAACGCTGCAGTCTGAACGGATCGGGATCATTCGCCATGGGATCAACCGTGGCACAGTTCGAGGATGCAACGACGGTTTCCCCGCGTCCATGATCTCGCGCCGCTGATCCGCTTCCGCCGGCCCAGGCTCAATCGCACCGCGCAGCGCCTGGATGCCGCGCTGACCGTCGAAGATCTGCGCCGCATCGCCAAACGGCGCACCCCCAAGGCCGCCTTCGACTACACCGACGGTGCCGCCGAAGACGAAATCTCGCTCGAGCGGGCCCGACAAGCCTTCCGCGACATCGAGTTTCATCCGGCGATCCTGCGCGACGTCTCAGCCGTCGACACCAGCCGCGAGGTGCTCGGGGCACCGGTGGCATTGCCTTTCGCGATCGCACCCACCGGATTCACCCGGCTGATGCACACCGCTGGCGAGCTTGGCGGCGCCCGGGCCGCCGAGGCCGCCGGCATCCCCTTTTCGCTGTCGACCCTGGGCACCGCCTCGATCGAAGAGGTGGCGGCGGCAGCTCCCGATGTCCGCCGCTGGTTTCAGCTCTACATGTGGCGCGACCGCGACCGGTCGATGGCGCTGCTGGGCCGCGCCGCCGCTGCCGGCTATGACACCCTGCTGGCGACGGTGGACTGCCCGGTCGCCGGGGCGCGACGCCGCGACACCCGCAACGGCATGACCATCCCCCCGGCGCTGACGCTGCGCACGGTGGCCGACGCCGCCGTCCACCCGGGGTGGTGGTTCGATCTGCTGACCACCGAGCCGCTGGCCTTCGCGTCGCTGGACCGGTGGTCGGGCACCGTCGCGCAGTACATGGACAGCATGTTCGACCCGAGTATGACCTTCGACGACCTGGCCTGGGTCAGGTCCCAGTGGCCGGGCCGGTTCGTCGTGAAAGGCATCCAGAACCTTGCCGACGCCCGCGCCGTGGTCGATCTCGGTGTCGACGGCATCGTGTTGTCCAATCACGGCGGCCGTCAGCTCGACCGGGCGCCGGTGCCGTTCGCACTGCTGCCGCAGGTGGCACGTGAAGTCGGGGCCGACACCGAGATTCTGCTGGATACCGGAATCATGTCCGGCGCCGATATTGTCGCCGCAATTGCCCTGGGCGCGCGCTGCACCTTGATCGGCCGGGCCTACCTGTATGGCCTGATGGCCGGCGGGCAGGTCGGGGTGCGCCGCGTCATCGATATCCTCGCCGAGCAGATCCGGCGCACCATGCGGCTGCTGGGGGTCAGCGAACTCGCGGAGCTGTCGCCGCAGCACGTCACCCAGCTGCAACGGCTGGTTCCGCCGCGCTAGCGGATTGTTGTCGGGTTTGCTGCCGCGGCCACAGCGGGTATTCCCGGGCGGTGCGGAACGAGAAAGAACTGGTACGGCGGCTCCTGCGTCGTGCCGGCAAGACCTATGCGCAGGAGGCCGGCATCCGGCTGCGTAATCAGCCGATGCCGCTATTTCAGCTGCTGACGCTGTGCATGCTTGCCAGCAAGCCGATCGACGCCGCGATCGCGGCCCGGGCGGCGCATGAGCTGTTCAAAAGCGGTCTGCGCACTCCGCACAAGGTCCTCGAGGCCGACCGCGGCACCATGATCGAGGCGATGGGCCGCGCCCATTACCGCCGCTACGACGAGAGTTCGGCCACTCGGCTGGCCGAGCTCGCCGAAGCCGTGCAGCAGGAATACCGCGGCGACCTGCGTCTGCTGGCCGAGCGCAGCGGACGCCGCGTCGATGACGCCCAGAAGCTGCTCAAGGACTTCAATGGCATCGGTGACACCGGCGCCAGCATCTTCCTTCGCGAAGTCCAAGACGTCTGGCCCTGGGCTCGGTCCACCTTCGACGACCTCGCGTTGGCTGCCGCCCGCGATCTCGGATTACCCGCTACCGCAAGCGAACTCGCCACGCTGTCGCATGGCCGCAATGCCGAGCTCGCGGCGGCGCTGGTGCGCTACTCCCTCGACGCCGACGTGCGCGAGCGGCTCGCTGATTGACGCTACACGCCGCGGTAATCGCCGGTAGGCTGGCCGATGACGTCGCGTAGAGCGGAGGATCTCGTGTCGGCATCAACCTCATTCGTGATCGTCGGTGGCGGCCTGGCCGGCGCCAAGGCCGCCGAAGCATTGCGCGCCAAGAACTTCGACGGAACGATCGTGCTTCTCGGTGAGGAGCAGCAGCTTCCCTACGAACGCCCGCCGCTGTCCAAGGATTTCCTGGCCGGCAAGAAGACTCTCGGCGACTTCACCGTGCACCCGCAGGACTGGTACCGCGAGCACGACGTCGACCTGCGGACAGGTGCTCGCGCGGTGAGCTTGGATCCGGCCGGTCACACCGTCGGATTGGCCGACGGCACCAGCCTGAGCTACCACAAGCTGCTGTTGGCCACGGGTTCGCGGTCACGGCGGGTGCCGATCCCAGGCGCTGACGCCCACGGCGTGCACTACCTGCGCACCGTCGATGACGCGACCGCACTGGATTCCGCATTGGCCGCCGGTGCCTCCCTGGCGGTGGTGGGCGCCGGTTGGATCGGCATGGAGGTGGCCGCCAGCGCGCGGCAGCGCGGAGTCGACGTGACGGTGGTGGAGACCGCCGAACTGCCACTGCTGGCCAGCCTGGGCGCCGAGAACGGCGCCGTCTTCGCCGCCCTGCACCGCGAACATGGCGTCGACCTGCGCTTGGGTTCGGCCGTCGCGGAGATCACCACGGCCGACGGTGCCGCCACCGGCCTGCGCCTGGGCGACGGCTCGCAGATCAGCGCGGGTGCTGTGCTGGTCGCCGTTGGCGCCCAGCCCAACATCGAATTGGCCCAACAGGCCGGCCTTGCCACCGGCGGCGGTGGTGTGCTGGTGGATGCCGGTTTATGCAGCAGCGACCCCGACATATACGCGGTCGGTGACATCGCGGCCGCGCAGCATCCCCTGCTGGAGACCCGGATCCGCACCGAACACTGGGCGAACGCCCTCAAGCAGCCGGTGGTGGCGGCGTGCGGCATGCTCGGCGAGTCGGGCGAATACGCCGAGCTGCCTTACTTTTTCACCGACCAGTACGACCTCGGCATGGAATACGTCGGACACGCCCCCGAGTACGCCCGCGTGGTGTTCCGTGGCGACACCGACGGCCGTGAGTTCACCAGCTTCTGGCTCGGCGACGACAACCGGGTGCTGGCCGGGATGAACGTCAACATCTGGGAAGGCCTCGACGACATCAAAGCCCTGATCGCGGCGCAGGCGCCCGTCGACCCCGACCGGCTGGCCGATCCCGGGACACCGCTGGGTGACCTGTCCGCCTGAGTCTCAGGCGCTAATGCAGCGTCGCGGTGCCGTCGTCGTGGAAATGCACTGCGGCTCCGGCGATGTCCTCACGCACGCTTGCTTCGGCGGTATCGGGGTCGCGGATCACCGCCAGAGTGCGGGCGCCCTCGGAAGTCCGGACCGCCAGGAACACCTGCTGGGGCCGCCCATCGCGGTCGAACGGTGTCGTCCAGGACTCCACCGCGCCGGTCCCCTCCCCGCTCACGATCGACGGGCGGGTGGGTAGCGCATCGACGGCGGATTGCACGTCCTCCCAACGGAAACCGCGTGCCGGCGGCTCGGTCCCGTACACCCCGAAACTGTGTTTGGTCAGGTAGCCGCCGTTGGCGCTGATCAAACCGCGCCGGCCGGGGTTGGCGACCAGCAGCTCAGCCAGGGTGGCGATCGAATGCATCACGTAGTTGTTCCACGGGCCGCCCGCGAAGGTCAGGCCCCCGGTCACCGTCAGCGATCGATCGGGATCGTCGGCGGGCAAGCCGAGTTCGGCCGCGGCCACCTGAACCGCCGACGGGAAACACGAATATAGGTCCAGATAATCGATCTCGGCTATGGCCTCGGCACCGGCCAGCTCCAGCGCCCGCGTGCCCGCGATCCGGATGGCCGGAGAGCGGTGCAGCTCAGCCCGTTCGGCGATCGCGTAGGTGTCGTGGGCATCGGTACCGGCCTGCGGGAAAACCCAGCGCTCCGAGGGGATCCCCAGCTCGCGGGCGGTCTGCACCGAGGTGAGCACCAGCGCGGCAGCCTGGTCGACCATATTGTTGGAGTTCATCAATTTGGTGTAGGGCCAGCTGATCATCCGGTTCTTCGGCCCGGGCTGACAGATCTCGTCGGCACCGACGGGTTGGCGGATCCAAGCGTGCGGGTTGTCGACGGCGACCGCATTGAACCGCGACCACAGCTCACCGATGCGCCGGCGATGGGCGTCCACCGTCTCCCCCGCGGCGATCCGCAGCGCCTGCTCGAACAACGGGTAAACATAAGCGGGCCGGTCCAAGCCGATGCGTTCCTCGGCCGGACCCGACATCGGCACGTCCTGGCCCTCGCATTCGGCCATCGGGACGGTGTCGTCCTGCCGGGTCCAGGCCAGTTTGCCGCCGGCGGCCCGCAGCCGGGTTCGGCTGCGCCACATCTCGCCGCCGGCCAGCAACACCACGCCGGTGCGACCGGTCTGGATATCCAGGCAGGCCCGGTTGACCAGCGACTGCGGCACATTGCCGCCCACCGGGCTGTAGCGGGTGGCCGGGTGATCGGCGCCGATCCGCTGGGCGAGCAGCAGGCCCGGGTCGCGGTAGTGCGCCGAGAACAGGTTGACCACGCGGATCGAGTCGACGGCGCGCAGCACCCGGTCCTCGGCGGCCCGGCGGGCCGCCGCCGCCATCAGATCGACGGGTTCGACGGGCTCGCTGTGGTCAGGATGGTTGATCTGGCCGTAGCCGATCAGCACCGGTGTCCGGGGGTCGACGGGCATGGGCGTAAGACTAATCGGCGACAACCCAACAACTGCCGCTGCGCAGCCGGCCTAGTAAGGGGAGGTGTGCGTCACACTGGCCGCCAATCGTCCCGCGATCCGGCTGGACGACAAGCACCGAATCCACGACAAGCTTGTCGACTGGCCGGTCATCCAGGCCGATCCAGAACTGCTCGCCGGTGTGCTCCGCGGCGTCGCGAACACGCTGTGGAGTCTTCGCCAGCTCGGCTACCGGTCCCGTCCGGTGTGGCGGCCATGCACCCGGGTCGGGACCGTCACCGCCGAACGGCGGGACACTCCCTGGACCTGGATCTCCCCGTCGGGAGCGACGATGCAGGCCGACGCCGGTGACTGGCTGGTCCAGGAGGGCGACGCGAACTGGTCGGTGCGCGATGACATTTTTCGGTCCAGCTTCCGGCACGTCGGGGGATCCCAGTGGCAACGGTGTGGAACCGTTCTCGCTCGGCCGGCGCGGGCCGGGGAAACCATCGACACCCCGGAGGGTTCCACGATCGCAGCCGACGGCGACTGGGTGATCAAGGGCGATCACGGCGATCAATGGCCGGTCCCCGCAGACGTGTTCGCGCGCCACTACGTCGAAACCCCGACGGGCGGGTGATGAACCGCCACACCTAATCGGCGGCGAACAGCACCCCGTCGGCAATCAACCGCTCCGTTGTCTCGTCGTCGAATCCGAGCAGCGTGCCGCAGATCGCGCGGGTGTCCTGCCCGGGCAGCGGAGCGGGCCGTTGCGGGGCCGGCGGGATGTGGCGGAACGGTGCGGGCCCGGTTTCAGCGGGCAACGGGTGCTCGATCAACGGATGGGTCATGTCGGCGAACACCGCGCGGTGGGCCAGCTGCGGATCCTCGGCGACGTCGGGCGGCCGGTTCATCTGAGCGGCCGCCACCCCGGCTGCCTGCAGCAGCTGCCCGACGTCGGCCGGGGTGCGCGGGGCGGTGTGTCGAGCCAACTGCTCCACCAACTCCGCGCGGTGCTCGACGCGGGCCGCACCGGCGCTGAAGCGTGGATCGGACGCCAATCCTGCGTCGCCGAAAGCTGCTGCGAGACTGCACCACTCGTCGTCGGTGCGGATCGAGATCACGCACCATTCGTCATCGCCGGAGCACGGGCAGACCAGGTCCAGCGCGGTATCCGCTTGTACCGACGCTCCCGCGGCCCGTGCGACGTAGCAGGTGTCGAGTTGGTTGACGGCGGCCTCGGCCTGCGAGACGTGGACGTGGGCTCCGGCACCGCTGCGCCGGGCGGCGATCAGCGCGGCCAGCGCCCCGATCGCGGTGACCCGGGCGACCACGTGGTCGGGAAAGACGGTGGTCGCGTCGTAGAACGGATGGCGTCCGGTATCCGCCGGATCCTCCGGGGCGGTCCACAACGCGGTGACCCCGGTGGTGGCGCGCACCAGCGGGCCGTAGCCCATCCGGTCGCTCCACGGCCCGGTCTCCCCGAACGCGCTGCTCTCGGCCAGCACCACCCGCGGGTTGAGACTCTGCAACGTGTCGTAGGAAAGCCCAAGGGCGCCAAGCGTTCCCGGTTTGAAGTTAGCGAACACCGCATCGGCGACGCCCACCAGGCGGCCGAATATCTCCTTGCCGGCCTGGCTGCGCAGGTCCAGACCGAAGCCCAAATTGTTGCGGTGCGTCCAGGCGAACGACTCGCTCATCGCCGATCCGGCGCGGGCCTGCCGCAGGCCGTCGGGGTAGGCCGCGCTCTCCACCTTGATGACCTCGGCGCCCAGGTCGCCGAAGAGCCGGCTGGTTTCGCCGCCGGCCACGATGACCCCCAGGTCGACGATCCGGATTCCGTCGAACGGCCGCGAACCGATCGCGCCGTCCGGCGCGGGGCCGACCGGAGGCCGGGCTCGCCAGCCGGTGCTCAGGTTCCCGGGAACGGGGGCCGGGGTCCGGAAGCCGGCTCGGTGATCATCGACCACGTAGTAGCCGGTCGGGATCAGCGCGGACAACCCCGGGGCCAGTTCGGCCTCGATCGCGGCCCCGGCCGCCGCGAAGTGCTCACCGGCCAGTACCTGCGCCGGTTCGCCCACCGCGGCGATCGGCACGCCGCGGGCCTGCCCGGCCGCGACCAGCGCGGCCATGTCCTGGCCGGCGAACAGCTCGCGGACCAGCACGCTGATCTGCGGCCAGACCGCGAACCGCTCACCGATCACGCCGAATCGGGGGTCGGCGTACTCGGCCGGCTCCCCCAGCCACGACCACAGGGCACGCCACTGGCGCGGCGACATCACGCACAGCCGGACGTAGCCGTCGCGGCACGAATAGATCGGGTAGGCGTCCTGGTTGCGGGGCCGCCCGCGCCAGCGGCTCGCCCCGCGCCGGGCCGCGGCGACCTGGCCCTGCGCACCGAAGATCGGGTCGAGCACCGTGACCACCGCGTCGAAGCGGGAGAAGTCGATGTAATCGCCGGTGCCGCACCGTAATCGGTTGAAGTAAGCGACCAGCACGGCCCAGGCGGCCTGGACCGACGCGGTCGCTGAGGCGATCCCGTCCGGCGGCAGCACCGGCGTTCCGTTGGTGGGCCCGGATCGCGACAGCGCGCCGGAGAGACCGTAGAGCACCGCGTCGGTCGCCCGCCAGGGCGCCCGCGGCCCGCTGGTCCCGAAGTCGGTGACCGACATCGTCACCAGGTGACCGAACCGGTCGGCCAGCTCCGCACACGAGGGAAAGTCGGCGACGCGGCCCGACCGGCCGCTGTCCACCACAATGTCGGCGGCGGCCGCCAGCTCGTCGAACCGGCGGCGGTGCGCCTCATCGGCCGGATCCAGGGTGACGCTGCGCTTGTTGGCGTTGTGCAGCGCGAACGAGATGCTCACGCCGCCCAGCAGCGGCGGAGCGGTGCGCGCCGGACTGCCGCCGGGCGGCTCCACTTTGAGCACGTCGGCGCCCAGGTCGGCGAGCAGCCGGGTGACCGCGTCAGCGTCACCACCGGCCAGATCCAGGACGCGAACCGATTCCAGCAGCACCCCCACAGGGTATTGAATGGTTGCCGCGGCTCGGCTCCGACGCGGACAATCGCAGAGATGAGTGCAGAGACCACGACGCCGACACCGGCCACGCTCTCCGACGACGAACTGGCACGCATCGACGCCTATTGGCGGGCCGCCAATTATCTGTCAGTGGGCCAGATCTATCTGCTGGACAACCCATTGTTGACCGAGCCGCTGGCCGCCGAGCATGTCAAGCCGCGGCTACTGGGGCACTGGGGCACCACTCCCGGGCTGAACCTGGTCTACGCCCACCTGAACCGGATCATCCGCGACCGCGACGCCGACGTCATCTTCGTCACCGGCCCCGGCCACGGCGGCCCGGCGCTGGTCGCTAACGCCTACCTGGAAGGCACCTACAGCCAGGTGTACACCGGCATCGGAGAGAACACCGACGGGCTGCGAAAATTGTTCCGGCAGTTCTCATTTCCCGGTGGGATACCCAGCCACGTCGCCGCCGAGACGCCAGGCTCCATCCATGAGGGCGGCGAGCTCGGCTACGCGCTGGTGCACGCGTTCGGGGCGGCCTTCGACAACCCCGAGCTGGTGGTGGCCTGTGTCATCGGCGACGGCGAGGCCGAGACCGGCCCGCTGGCGGCCAGCTGGCATTCGAACAAATTCCTCAACCCCGCCGTCGACGGCGCGGTACTACCCATCCTGCATCTCAACGGCTACAAGATCGCCAATCCGACCGTGCTGGCCCGGATCCCGCAATCAGAGTTGGAGGCGCTGCTGCGCGGGTACGGCTACCGGCCGATTACCGTCGCCGGCGACGACCCGGCCGTCGTGCACCGACTGCTCGCCGCCGCGCTCGACGATGCGTTCGACGACATCGCGACGATCCGGCGAACCGCGCGCGCCCACGACTCGACGATGCGGCCGGTATGGCCGATGATCGTGCTGCGCACACCCAAGGGCTGGACCGGCCCGGCGGTCGTGGACGGCAAACAGGTGGAGGGCACCTGGCGGTCGCATCAGGTGCCGCTCGCGCAGACCCGCACCGACCCCGAGCACCGCAGACAGCTGGAGGAATGGCTGCGCAGCTACCGCCCGACGGAACTGTTCGAGGAATCCGGCCGACTGCGGCCCGAGCTGGCGGCGCTGGCGCCGCGCGGCAATCGCCGGATGAGTGCCAATCCGCATGCCAACGGCGGGCTGCTGCTGCGCGACCTGGACCTGCCGGACTTCCGCGACTACGCCGTGCCGGTGCCCCGGCCGGCCACCGAGATCCACGAGGCCACCCGGGTGCTGGGGGCGTTCCTGCGCGACGTCATCGCCCGCAACCGCGACCGATTCCGGTTGATGGGTCCCGACGAAACGGCCTCCAACCGCCTCTCGGCGGTGTTCGAGACGACCGACCGGGTCTGGCTGTCGGCGACCGAGCCCGGCGATGACCACGTCGCCCCCGAGGGCCGGGTGCTCGAGGTGCTGTCGGAACACCTGTGCCAGGGCTGGCTGGAGGGCTACCTGCTGACCGGCCGGCACGGGCTGTTCAACTGCTACGAGGCGTTCGTGCACATCGTCGACTCGATGTTCAACCAGCACGCGAAGTGGCTGGCCGTGAGCCGCGAGCTGCCGTGGCGACGGCCGATCGCCTCGCTGAACTATTTGCTGACCTCCCACGTCTGGCGCCAGGACCACAACGGGGCGTCGCACCAGGACCCGGGCTTCATCGATCTGGTGGCCAACAAGCGCCCCGAGGTGGTGCGGGTCTACCTACCGCCGGACGGCAACACCTTGCTGTCGGTGGCCGATCATTGCCTGCGCAGCCGCAACTACGTCAACGTGATCGTCGCCGGCAAGCAGCCGGCGCTGGCCTATCTGGACATGGCCCAGGCGGTGGCGCACTGCACCCGGGGACTGGGCATCTGGGATTGGGCCGGTACCGCCACCGGTGAACCGGACGTGGTGCTGGCCTGTGCCGGCGACGTCCCGACGCTGGAGACACTGGCTGCCGCCGACATCCTGCGCCGGGAGCTACCCGACCTTGCCGTCCGGGTGGTCAACGTGGTGGACATCATGCGGCTGCAGCCTGCGACAGAGCATCCACATGGCTTGCCGGACAACGAGTTCGACGCTCTGTTCACCCGCGACAAGCCGGTGATCTTCGCCTATCACGGCTACGCCTGGCTGATCCACCGGCTCACCTATCGGCGGACGAACCACGACCACATGCACGTGCGCGGCTACCGCGAGCGCGGCACCACCACGACACCGTTCGACATGGTGATGCTCAACGACCTGGACCGCTTCCATCTGGTGATGGACGTCCTTGATCGGGTGCCGGGCCTGGGGCAACGTAGCGCGGTACTGCGCCAGCAGATGGTCGACGCCCGACTGGCCGCCCGGCTCTACACCCGCGAGCACGGCGAGGACGATCCGCGCATCACCGACTGGACGTGGCGAACGGGGGTAGCCGACACCGACGGCGAGATAAAGTGACGCCCATGACTGCTCACCCGTCACCGGTCCGGACGCCCCGCAAGGCGATGTCGCTGCTGACCGGCGTCCTCCTCGCAGCGGCCGCGCTCGCCGGCGTCCCGACGGCCGGCGCTACCCCCGACCACACCAAGGTGCCGGTGCGCTACGACCTGAGCGGCACCGGCGTCGCCGGGTACGTCACCTACCAGACCCAGAACGGTCAGGCGCACGCCACCAACGTCGCGCTGCCGTGGTCGATTCAGCTGACCGGCTCGATGACGAACGCGGCCAGTCCCGCCTCCTACTCACTGAGCGCCCAAAGCGCCGGCCCGGGAGCGCTGAACTGCACCGTCACCGTCAAGGGAAAGGTGGTCGCCCAGAACAGCGCGACCGGCAATCCGGCCCGGGTGCTGTGCGAGACCCACGGACCCCGGTGACGCCGGCCGGAACTTTCGAGACGCCACCGAGGCCGAGCCGCGGGTAGGATCTGACACCAATGCCTGGCCATGATTTCGCGGCACCCGGGGGGCGGCATCCAGCGGTGTCCCAACTCTCGGCGCTGCACCAGTTTCGCGCCTTCGTCGACGTCGCCGTCGTCGTGGTGGTCCTGGCGCTGGCCAATCTGGTCGCGCATTTCACCACGCCCTGGGCGGCTGTCGCCACGGTGCCCGCCACCGCCGTCGGCTTAGTGGTCCTGGTCCGCTGCAACGGTCTGAGCTGGGCCGAGCTGGGCCTGGGCCGGGCGCATTGGAAATCCGGGGTCGGTTACGCCGCGGCCGCGGTGCTGGTGGTGGTGTCGGTGATCGTCGTCGGCGCCCTGCTGCCCTGGACCCGGCCGATGTTCCTGAATAACCACTACGCCACCATCTCCGGCGCCCTGGTGGCCTCGATGCTCGTCATCCCGCTGCAGACCGTCATCCCCGAGGAGTTGGCGTTTCGCGGCGCGCTGCACGGCGCGTTGCAGCGGGCCTGGGGTTTCCGCGGTGTCGCCGCAGCCGGCTCGTTGCTGTTCGGGTTGTGGCATGTCGCCACTTCGCTGGGGCTGACCAGCAGCAACGTCGGCTTCACCCGGCTGCTCGGGGGCGGGTTTCTCGGCATGGCGGCCGGCGTGCTGCTGGCGGTACTGGCCACCGGGGCGGCCGGTTTCGTGTTCAGCTGGCTCCGCCGGCGCAGCGGCAGTCTCATCGCCCCGATTGCGCTGCACTGGTCGCTCAACGGAGTCGGCGCGCTGGCCGCCGCCCTGGTGTGGCAGCTGTCGGCCTGAGCGGCTCACGCCAACAGCACCGCCGCACCGGCGATCCGCCCCGCCGCCAGATCTCCCAGCGCCCGATCCGCTTCACCCAGCGCATACTCCGGCGTGGTCACCTCAATGTGGTGTTCGGCCGCGAAGGCGAGGAATTCGCGCGCGTCGGCGCGGGTGTTCGAGGTCACCGATCGGATCTGGCGTTCCCGGAACAGGTGGCGCTGGTAGTTCAGCGGCGGTACGTCGCTGAGGTGGATCCCGGCGATCGCGCACGTGCCGCCGGCATCCAAAGCCTGACAGACCACCGGCACCAGGTCGCCGACCGGCGCGAACAGGATCGCCGAGTCCAGCGGCACCGGCGGCGGGTCGGTCGCCCCCTGCGCTGAGGCCGCACCCAACTCCAGCGCCAGCTCCCGGGCGCGAGAGCCGCGGGTCATCACGTGCACTTCGGCGCCGCGGGCGAGCGCGACCTGCGCGGTGATGTGCGCGCTGCCGCCGAAGCCGTAGATTCCGAGCCGGCCGCCGGGCGGCAGGTCGGCACGCAGTAGCGAGCGGTAGCCGATGATGCCCGCGCACAGCAGCGGCGCCAATTCGCTGTCGCTGTAGCCGGCGGGCAGATGATGGGCGAACGCCGCAGGGACGGTTACGAATTCGGCGTAGCCGCCGTCGTCATCCCAACCGGTGTAGCGCGACTGCGGGCAAAGATTCTCATCACCCCGGCGGCAGTAGCGGCAGGAACCACAGGTGTGCCGCAGCCAGGCGACTCCGACTCGGTCCCCCACGGCGAAGTCGTCGCCGGCTTCGGCGCCGACCTCGACGACCTCGCCTACCACCTCGTGACCGGGCGTCACCCCGGGGCGGTGTACCGGTAGGTCACCTTCGACGACGTGCAGATCCGTGCGGCACACCCCACAGGCGCGTACCGCCACCAGCAGCTCCGATTGTTGCGGCCGAGGCAGGGCGGTGCTGACCCGGCGCAGCGGCGCGTCAGCGATGGGGCCGGGTCGCCGCACCCGCCAAGCCATCATGGTCATGCCGGAGACCTGCGCGTCCATGACGACATTGTGCGCGCGGCGCCCGTCGCGGTGAACAGGGTGAACCACCAGCCGCCGGATGCGATGTCGAAGGCGAAGCTCAGCAGGAACCCGCCGAGCAACGCGCCTGCATACTCAGGTAGCTGGCCGGGAGCCGCCGAGGCGGCGGCTGCGACCGGCCGATGCTCATGCCGCCGGAGCGCCCGGCCCCGATCCGGCCTCCGGACCACCCGCGGGCGGGGGCGCCTGACCCGGGCCGCCGGGGACGGCACCGGGCGCCGGCTCAGCCGGGGCCGCGCCCAATGGGCGGATGGACTCCGTCAGTGCCTTGGCCGCGCCCCGGTCCACCGGGTTGTTGGCGGTGCCCAGCCACACCACGAACCACCGCTCGGCCTGGGCGTCGGTGCCGGCGGCGGCCGGCGGCACGCCGATCACGCCGCTCCAGATCTGGCCGACCGGCTTGGCGGGGTCGGTGAACTTGACCTCGTAGTAGGAGGCGCTGCCGGTCAGATCACCTCCGGCCAGCGGGACGCTCTCCTGGTTGGCGCGGGTCCCGGGAAAGGGGAGGAAGAACTCGCCCATGTCCGATCCGAGTCGGGTGGCGGCCTTGGCGTTGTCGGTCTCGGCGCTGGCGTAGAGCCGCTGGTCCAGCTTGCCGAGCACGATCCGGGTGTCGTTGGCCACCGGCGCGGGCTGCCCGGGCAGCATCGGCTCGCCGGTCTTCTTGCTCAGCAGCGAGGACCCGTATTCGAGGTGGCTGGTGTCGGATTGGACCCAGCCGGCCGGCAGGACGTAGCTGAAGCCGCCGGCAGCGTCATCGACTCTGCCTACCGCGGGTGCGCCCGGCTCGGCGACCGGCGGCGGGGCGTTCGAGTCGCCCGGCGGGGGCGTATTGGCGTCAGCCGGCGGCGTATGCGCGTCAGCCGGCGGCGGGTGGCCGTCCGCCGGTGGGGCGTCGGCGCCTGCCGACGGCGACGGCGCCGGCGCTGGGACCGGGTCCGCGTAGGCCGGAGCGGCCAAGGCGAAGGTCAGCACACCGGCGGTCGCGGCGGCCCACGTCGTCGCGGCCACCGCACGAATGCCCCTGTGGGCCGTTGAGGTCACGTCCACCTGCTTCATGGCAGAAAAACTACCGCCTCCGCACCGGTACGCAAGTTAATCCACGCCGGGGTGTGTCGCGCGGAGCGTCACTTCCTGTGCCTTGACCCCGAACCAGACGACTTCACCCGGTGTCAGCCGCAGCTCGGCGGCGGCGTCGGCGGTGATGTCGGCGGCCAGCCCCGGCGCCCCATCCGGCTGGTCGACGCCGCGGACCTGGATCGCGCTGCCGCGGGCCTGCAGTTCGGCAACCGTGACCTCGACGAGGTTCCGCGGGCTGCCGTGCGCCGGAGGCTGCCGATACACCGCAACCGATCGCGGTGTGCTGACTGCGACGGCCGGCCGGCCGGCGACCAGGCCGTCATCGGCGGTTCCCTGCCACTGATCCCCCCACTGGGTACGCAGCACGCCGTCGCTGCCGATCACCCCGGCCACCAGATTGAATCCGGCGATACGCGCGCCGAATCGGCTACGGGGCGCGGCGAGTACCTCGGCGGTGCTGCCGATCTCGGCGACCCGGCCGGACTCGAGCACCAAAACCCGATCGGCCAGCCCGAAGACGTCCAGCAGGTCGTGGGTGACCAGCACCGTGGTGCGGCGCGCGGTGGTGATGACGTCCCGCAGTACGCCGCGCACCGCGGCCGCCGCGGCCACATCGAGCCCGGCCAGCGGTTCATCGAGCAGGAGCACCTCGGGTTCGGCGGCCAGGGCCCGGGCGATCGCCACCCGCTGCGCCTGTCCGCCGGAGAGCCGCCGCGGCCTGCGATCGGCCAGCTCCGCGGCATCCACTGCGCGCAGCCACGCGGCAGCCGCCGCCCGGACGCGCTGGCGGCGGCCGAAGCGTCGCCGGCTGTGCGGGCCGAACGCCACGTTGGCCGCCACACTCAGGTGCGGGAACAGCAGCGGGTCCTGCAGCAACAGGCCGACCCGGCGGTCCTGGGTGGCGACGTGCACGCCGGCCGCGGTGTCGGTCAGCACCCGATCACCGACGCGCACCACACCCGTGTCGGGCCGCAGCAGCCCGGCAATTACATGCAGCAGAGAGGATTTGCCGGCGCCGTTGGGCCCGAGCACGGCCAGCACCTCACCCGGCGCGACGGTCACCCGGACATCCAGGCCGCGCTCGGCCAGCACCGCGTGCAGCGTCAGCCCGTCGGCCACGGCGGTCACCAGACGCCGGCCAGCCGGCGAGCGCCCAGGCCCAGCACCACCACCGCGGCCACCGCCACCAACAGCAGCGACATCGCCGCCGCGGCGTCGGCGTCGGTCACCCGCTGCAGATAGATCGCCAGCGGCAGCGTCCGGGTGACGCCCTCGCGGGAGCCCGCGAACGTCAGCGTGGCGCCGAACTCGCCCAGCGACCGCGCGAACGCCAACACCGCACCCGAGATCAGGCCCGGTGTCAGCAGCGGCAGCGTCACCCGCCACCACACGGTGCTCGGGCGGGCCCCCAACGTGGCGGCCACCACCTCGTAGTCGGCGCCGGCGGTGCGAGCCGCGCCCTCCAGCGCGATCACCAGGAACGGCAGCGACACGAAGGTCTGCGCCAGCACCACCGCGGTGGTGGTGAACGCGATGTGGATTCCGGCGGCCTCCAGGTGCCGTCCCAGCAGCCCGAGCCGCCCGAATGCGTACAGCAGCGCGATGCCGCCCACCACCGGCGGCAACACCAGTGGCAGCAGCGCCAACGGCCGCAACAGCCGCACCAATCGCGCCCGGCTGCGTGCCAGCACGAGAGCCATCGGCACGCCGAGCACGATGCAGAGCGCGGTACTGGCCGCGGCGGTCTTAAGGCTGAGCAGCAGCGCCGTCATCGAGGACGGACTGGTGATCAGCGTCCAGAAATGGGGCCAGTCGACCCGGACGGCGATCGCCACCAGGGGCAGCACCACGAACGCTGCGCCGATCGCGGCGGGCACATAGACCCAGCCCGGCAGGTCGTTGGGCCGGTGCACCGGCTCAGGGCTTGCCGAAGCCGGCCGCGTGCAGGATCTTCTGCCCCGCCGCGCCGGTCACCAGGTCGACGAACTGTTTGGCCGGGCCGGGTTGCGCAGCGTCTTTGAGCACCCCGACCGGGTAGGTGTTGACCGCCCCGGCCGCCTCCGGAAACGCGACGGTGACGACCCTGTCGCCGGCGTTGATCGCGTCGGTGCGGTAGACCACACCGGCGTCGGCCTGGCCGGTGGTGACCTTGTTGAGCACGTCGGTGACGTCGGGTTCCTCGCTGACCGGGTTCACCCGCACTCCGGTGGCATCCTCGACCTTCCGAGTCGCCGCCCCGCACGGGACCGGCGGCTGGCACACCACCACCGCCAGGCCGGGCGCGGCCAGATCGGCGAAGGACCGCACCGCGTGCGGGTTTCCGGGGGCGGTGACGATCACCAGCGTGTTGGTGGCGAACGGCACCGCCTCGCCGTCCAGCAGGCCGGGCTGGGCGACTTTGTCCATCTGGGCGGTGTTGGCCGAGGCGAACACGTCGGCGCGCGCACCCTGGGTCAGCTGGGTGGCCAGGTCCGAGGATCCGGCGAAGTTGAACTCCACGGCTACCCCGGGATGATCGGTCTTGAACTGCTCGGCGATCTCGGTGAACGCCGGGCGCAATGACGCCGCCGCGAACACGGTGATCGACGGCGTGGCGGGGCCGGAGCTACACCCGGTCAGGCCTGTCAGTCCCGCCCCCAGCATGACCGCTACCGCACCGGAGAGCGCCCGGGTTCGCCACATGGCTCGCACTTTAGCGGCGATCGTAAGCGCGGCGAAGCGCACAGCGGGTGCCGTCGTCGGCCCGCTTATTCCGGACCGTGGCCGGATCGTGTCTGTGCCGAGTTCCGCCCCTGGCTCGAAAACCGGCTACTGTCCAGTAACATAGCTGCGAACACGAGGGAGGTTCTACCGATGGATGTGCTGGTCACCGGTGGTGACACCGATCTGGGTCGCGCTGTCGCCGAAGGCTTCAGCGAAGCCGGTCACAAGGTGACGCTGGCGGGTATGCGAGGTTCCGAACTCGAGGTCGCCGCCAAGGAGCTCGAGGCCAACGCCGTCGTCTGCGACAACACCGACCCGGCCGGCCTTTTGCAGGCCCGCGGTCTGTTCCCCGCCCACCTGGACACCATCGTCAACGTTCCGGCGCCGCGCTGGCAGGGCGGCGACCCACGCGCCTACTCGCTGGCCGACCAGGCCAGCGCCTGGCGCAGTGCCCTGGACGCCACGGTGCTCTCGGCGGTGCTGACGGTCGCGACCCTCGGCGATCACCTGCGCTCCGGCGGCTCGATCATTTCGGTGGTGCCGGAAAACCCTCTCGACGGCAGCGCCGACGCGGCGGTCAAGGCCGCTTTGTCGAATTGGACCACCGGGCAGGCCACCACGTTCGGCACCCGCGGAATCACCGTCAACGTGGTCGCCGCCGGCGCCGGCGCGCGCCCGGGTTACGACGGGCTGACCAGCGCCCCGCTCACCGCGGCCACCGAGATCGCCCGGCTCGCGGTCTTTCTGACCACGCCGGCCGCGCGCCACATCACCGGCCAGACGTTGCACGTCAGCCACGGAGCGCTGGCCAATTTCGGCTGACTCAGGCGTCGAGTGGTTAATCCCACAACCCGCGAATGCGGTGCCCGCCAAGCGGGTCGACTAGCGTATTTGTGAACGCAGTCGCCGTCGAGGAGCAACCGGATTTCCCATGAGTGCCCAGCCTGAAGTCACTGCGCAGCAGAGCCGACGCCACCAGGTCGTCATCATCGGCTCCGGATTCGGCGGCTTGACCGCGGCCAAGAAACTCAAGCGGGCCGACGTCGACATCAAGTTGATCGCCCGCACCACCCACCACCTGTTCCAGCCGCTGCTGTACCAGGTGGCGACCGGAATTTTGTCCGAAGGCGAGATCGCGCCGTCGACCCGCGTCGTGCTGCGCAAGCAGCGCAACGCCCAGGTGTTGCTCGGCGACGTCACGCACATCGACCTGGCCGGCAAATTCGTCACCTCGGAGGTGCTCGGCCACACCTACGACACCCCGTTCGACAGCCTGATCATCGCGGCCGGCGCCGGGCAGTCCTACTTCGGCAACGACCAGTTCGCCGAGTTCGCCCCCGGCATGAAGACCATCGACGACGCCCTGGAGTTGCGGGGCCGCATCTTGAGCGCGTTCGAGCAGGCCGAGCGGTCCAGAGACGCCGCCCGGCGGGAGAAGCTGCTGACCTTCACGGTCGTTGGCGCGGGCCCCACCGGTGTCGAAATGGCCGGGCAGATCGCCGAATTGGCCAACTACACCCTCAAGGGCGCGTTCCGCAACATCGACTCGACCAAGGCACGGGTGATCCTGCTCGATGCCGCCCCGGCCGTGCTGCCGCCGATGGGCGAGAAGCTGGGCCGGAAGGCCGCCGAACGGCTGCAGAAGATGGGTGTGGAGATCCAGCTCGGTGCGATGGTCACCGACGTCGACCGCAACGGGCTGACCGTCAAGGACTCCGACGGCACCGTGCGGAGGATTGAATCGCAGTGCAAGGTGTGGTCGGCGGGTGTGTCGGCCAGCCCGCTGGGCCACGACCTCGCCGAGCAGTCTTCGGTCGAGCTAGACCGCGCCGGGCGGGTCAAGGTGCTGCCCGACCTGTCGGTGCCGGGCCACCCGAACGTCTTCGTCGTCGGCGACATGGCGGCCGTCGACGATGTCCCCGGAATGGCGCAGGGCGCCATTCAGGGCGCCAAGCACGTCGCCAGCACGATCAAAGCCGAGCTCGGCGGCGCCGACCCGGCCGACCGGGAACCGTTTCAGTACCTGGACAAGGGCTCGATGGCCACGGTATCGAGGTTCTCGGCGGTCACCAAGATCGGGCCGCTGGAGTTCAGCGGTTTCCTGGCCTGGCTGGCCTGGTTGGGGCTGCACCTGATCTACCTGGTCGGGTTCAAAAACAAGATCAGCACGCTGTTGTCGTGGAACGTGACGTTCTTGAGCACGCGGCGCGGCCAGCTCACCATCACCGAGCAGCAGGCGTTCGCCCGAACCCGCCTGGAACAGCTCGAAGTGCTGGCGGCAGAGGCGCAGCGCGGCGCCGAACGCGCGGTCAGTTAGCCGGCTCAGGCGGGCAGGTTCTGCAACCGGACCTGGCCGCGGGCCACGACCCGCTGATCGGCATCGGTGATGGTCACCAGCCAGAGCTGCTGACGACGGCCGCGGTGGATCGGGGTGGCGGCGGCAGACACCGTCCCCGAGGAGACCGCTCGCAGGAAGTCGGTGTTGTTGTTGACCCCGACCACCGTGCCGCCGCCTTGGCCGCCGTCCCGGTTCAGCCAGGCGTGCGCTGAGACGCTTGCCACACTTTCCACGATCGAGCAGTACACCCCGCCGTGCACGATGCCGGCGGGCTGGCACAGCTTGGGCTGCAGCTCCAGCTCGGCGCTGGCGCCCTCGGGGCTGATCTCGGTGAAGACCAAGCCGATTTCGCCGTCGAACGGCGCGAAGTGGGAAGGCGGGGAACCGCTGGCAGCCATGCCCTGGTTTTACACGACGGCCTCGGCGTCCGCGCACCCCGGCAGACCCACAGCCGCCGATACGACAGCCGGTAGTAATTAAGGGTAGGCTTGCTCCGTTGCCCAGGGAGTTGATTACCAAATGGCGAAGCAAACCCACCTAGGGGATTTAGAACGAGCGGTGATGGACCACCTGTGGTCCGCGCCCGAGGCCCAGACCGTGCGCCAAGTTCACGAAGCGCTGTCCGCGCAACGAGAACTGGCCTACACCACCGTGATGACGGTCCTGCAGCGGTTGGCCAAGAAAAATCTGGTGTCGCAGATCCGCGATGACCGCGCGCACCGCTACACCCCGGTCCGGGGCCGCGACGAGCTGGTCGCCGGGCTGATGGTCGAAGCTCTCGATCAGGCCGCCGACTCCGGTGACCGCCGGGCCGCCCTGGTGCACTTCGTCGAACGCGTCGGCGTGGACGAGGCCGCGGCTCTGCGCCGTGCGCTCGACGAGTTGGAAGCCAAGCACCACGTCGGCCTGCCCGCTGGCGGCCGACCTACGTCCTGAGGGAGACTGGCAGCGTGTCCGCGCTGGCCTTTACCGTCCTCGCGCTAGTGCTCGTGGGGCCGGTGCCCGCCCTCCTGGCACGTGCCGATTGGCCGTTGCGCGCCCCGCGGGCCGCGGTGGTGCTCTGGCAGGCCGTCGCGATCGCCGCGGTGCTGTCGGCTTTCAGCGCCGGTGTCGCCACTGCGAGCCGCCTGCTGATGCCGGGTCCGGACGGCCGGCCCACCTCGACGATCCTCGGCTCCCTCGAGCGGCTGGGCTGGCCGCTGTGGACCTTCTACACGGCTGTGTCCGCCTTGACACTGCTGGTCGGCCTGCGCCTGACCGTGACCGTGCTGCGGGTGGCGATCGGCACCCGGCAGCGCCGGGCACGCCACCGCATGCTGGTCGATTTGGTCGGTGTCTCTGATACCGCTCCGGCGGCGCGCACCAGCGGCCTGCGGATTCTGCAGGTGATGCAGCCGCTGGCCTACTGCCTGCCCGGGGTGCGCAGCCGGGTGGTGCTCAGCTCGGGGACGCTGCACGCTCTCACCGATCCCGAACTGGCCGCCCTGCTCTGCCATGAGCGGGCTCATCTGCGCGCCCGCCATGATCTGGTGCTCGAGGCGTTCACCGCGGTGCACACCGCCTTTCCGCGGTTCGTGCGCAGCGCCAGCGCCCTGGATGCGGTGCGGTTGCTGGTGGAACTGCTGGCCGACGACGCCGCCGTTCGGGTGGCCGGCGCTCCTCCCCTGGCCCGCGCCCTGGTGACCTGCGCTTCGTCGGCCACCCCGGCCGGGGCGCTGGCCGCCGGGGGGCCGAACACGGTGCTGCGGGTGCAGCGCCTGTCGGGTCGAGGCAACAGTCGCACGCTGGCTGCCGCCGCCTACTCCGCCGCAGCCGGGGTGCTCACGGTACCCACGATCGCGCTCGCGGTACCGTGGCTGACCGAACTGCACCGACTGATCGCGGGGTAACCCACGCCGCGGGCGTGCCGCGCGCAGATCACCAACCAACCGAAAGGCGAATGTATGAGCGCGTCGGAAACAGCCGGCACCGCCCAGATCGGCGTGACCGGACTGGCCGTCATGGGATCCAACATCGCGCGCAACTTCGCCCGCCACGGCTATACCGTGGCGCTGCACAACCGGTCGGTCGCCAAAACCGACGCCCTGCTCGACGCCTACGGCTCCGAAGGCAAATTCGTTCGCAGCGAGTCGATTCCGGAATTCCTGGCCGCCCTGGAAAAGCCGCGCCGGGTCCTGATCATGGTCAAGGCCGGTGACCCGACCGATGCCGTCATCAATGAACTCGCCGACGCGATGGAGCCCGGCGACATCATCATCGACGGCGGCAACGCGCTCTACACCGACACCATTCGCCGGGAGAAGGCGATGGCCGCCCGCGGCCTGCACTTCGTCGGGGCCGGAATCTCCGGCGGCGAGGAAGGCGCGCTGAACGGACCCTCGATCATGCCGGGCGGCCCGAAGGAGTCCTACCAGTCGCTGGGCCCGCTGCTGGAGGAGATTTCCGCGCACGTCGACGGGGTGCCGTGCTGCACCCACATCGGGCCGGACGGCGCGGGCCATTTCGTGAAGATGGTGCACAACGGCATCGAGTACTCCGACATGCAGCTGATCGGCGAGGCCTACCAACTGCTGCGCGACGGGCTGGGGCTGACCGCGCCGCAGATCGCCGAGGTGTTCACCGAGTGGAACGCCGGCGACCTGGACAGCTACCTGGTCGAGATCACCGCCGAGGTGCTGCGCCAGGTCGACGCCAAGACCGGCACGCCGTTGGTCGACGTCATCGTCGACGAGGCCGAGCAGAAGGGCACCGGGCGCTGGACCGTGAAATCCGCGCTGGACCTAGGGGTTCCGGTGACGGGCATCGCCGAGGCGGTGTTCGCCCGGGCGCTGTCGGGCTCGGTCCCGCAGCGCCGTGCCGCCGCAGGGCTGGCCTCGGGGTCTTTGGGCGCTCGGCCGAGCGACGCCGCGACATTCACCGAAGACGTCCGCCAGGCGCTGTACGCCTCGAAGATCGTCGCCTACGCACAGGGTTTCAACCATATCCAGGCCGGCAGCGCCGAATACGGCTGGAACATCACCCCCGGGGATCTGGCCACCATCTGGCGCGGCGGCTGCATCATCCGCGCCAAGTTCCTCAACCGGATCAAAGAAGCGTTCGACACCGATGCCGACCTGGTGAGTCTGCTCGCCGCCCCGTATTTCCGCAGCGCTGTGGAGGCCGCCATCGACAGCTGGCGCCGGGTGGTGGTGACGGCGACGCAGTTGGGCATCCCGGTTCCGGGCTTCTCCTCGGCGCTGTCGTACTACGACGGCCTGCGCACCGCGCGACTGCCGGCCGCCCTGACCCAGGCCCAACGCGACTTCTTCGGGGCCCACACCTACGGCCGGGTCGACGCCGAAGGCAAGTTCCACACGCTGTGGAGCGGGGACCGCAGCGAAGTCCCCGCCTAAGCCAGCAGGCCCAGCACCGCGTCGGTGAAAGCCTGCGGATCCTCGATCTGCGGGTAGTGCCCGATGCCGGGCAGCTCGACGACGTCGGCGGTGGGGCGCAGCTCGCGCAGGCCGTCGAGCACATTCGTGGTGGCGACCGGATCACCGAGTCCCCATACGAATCCCAGCGGCTTGGGCCAGTCACGTACCGCGCCGTGCCAGCGCTGCGCGTACCGCACCCGCTCGTCGAGGTAGGCCGAGAGCAGGTGCGCGATCCGGTGGCCGTCGTTGTGGCACAACAACTCCCACTGCGCGGCGGCTTCCTCCGGGGACAGCGGAAGCTGTGCAGAGAACAGCCGGCCGAAGCTGCGGATGAAGCTGCGCCGGTTCGTCAGCCGGGCGGCGACGCCGCCGAACGGGCCGCGCAGCACTTTCTGGATGGGACGCAGGCTGGCGCGCTCGAGGATCACACTGCCGTTGGACAGCACCGCGCGGCGCAGATCGAACGTAAGGGTGCCGTCGATGTCGCGGGCCAGCAGTTCGGTGGTCACCGAGGTGCCCATGTCGTGGGCGGCCAGCACCACCGGGCCGGTGGTGACCGAGGACACCACGTGCTGCACCAGATCGGCTTGCTCCAACAGGCTGTATCGATGTGGACGCGGCTTGTCTGACAACCCGAACCCGAGGAAGTCCATAGTCAGCCAGGATCGGCCGGCCAGCCGAGCGACGACCGACCGGAAATCATAGGAGCAGGACGGAAAGCCGTGCAGCAGTAGCACTGTCGGCCCGTCTCCGGCGCCTGATCGTACGAAAACCCGCCCGGCGCCGGTGGACACGAAGGAACCGCCGTCCTGCCATTCGCGCAGACTGGGCGACATGCTCGTGGGGGCCATGGATCAGATCAACGCCAGCAGATCGTCCAGCCCGGACCCGGCACCGGCTGCGTCACCGAGATTCGCCAGCGCGTCGGTGAAGTCGGTGAAGACGGCCTGCGGGAATCCCAGGATCGCCGAGGCCACGTCCTGCAGTCCGGTCTGCAGTGCGGTGTCGATGCCGGCCGGATCACCGTCGAGCAGCGCCTGGTAGAGGTTCCACACCGCGACCTGCGGGGCCATGATCACCTCACGCAGGTCCATCAGCAGCGACGTCAGCAGCCCCGGATCCGCCGGGACGGCGATCCCGTCCCAGTTGACCAGCGTCCAGCCGTCGGTCGGGTTACCCGCGATCTGCACGACGCCGGTGTTGGGCAACAGCGGCGACCCGTCGTCGTTGGCGAACATGGTCTGCAGGGTCAGCGGCAGCAGCAGGGAGATGTCGGGGTTCTTGACGTTGAGCGCCACCCAGGCGGCGATGTCGGCCTCGTTGTTGAACGCCACCACGGTGATGTCCCCGTTGTCGCTCTCGACCGGGTTGGCCATCGCGGAGCTGTACATCGCATCGACAGCGTCGGTGAACTTCTGGTTCATCACCACCCCGTTGGGGTCCTCGACCGAGCCCGGGATGGGCACCAGCACCAACCCGAACAGCGTCCACAGCATCGGGGTGAACTGGTACAGGAAACCCGACAGGCTGGCAATCGGCTGGCCGGCGTAGATGCCGCTGTCGATCTCGTTGAGCCCGGGCAGGATCTGGGTCGCCATATGTTCCAGTGCGGCGAACGGCGCGGCGGTGTCGACGTCGCGAATCGCCTGCCCGGAGAAGATCCCGGCGACGTGGTCCCCGAGCTCGCTGTGCAGCCGATCGGCCACCTCCTGCGCCTGCTGCACACCGAGGTCACTGAGCGGCGGGCCCGGATGGTCCGGCGACGGCGTGATGACGTCGTTGAACGGGGGCATCCGCTGCCCGTGCCGGACGACGTCGATGACGATGTCCTGGTTGTCAGCGCTGGCCAGTGTCAGGCCGGCAACGGCCACGGCCGCGCCGCCGGGCTGCGCCGGGATCCCGATGACGCCGGCGCCGGCCAGCGCGATGCCGGCTGCGAGTGCGTGTACCTGCATGGCTACCTCCTGATCACAGTCCGGCGAACAGATCGACCAGCGCGTCGCCGCTACCGCCGAAGGCGTTGATGATGTCGTTGAGCGCCGCCCCCGGGAACTGGACCAGCGCCGAGCTGATCTGCTCGAAGCCGGTCTGAACCGCGTCCGTGATCGTGGTCGGGTCACTGGTGAGGATGGCCTCGCCGATGTTCCACAGCGCGGTCTGCGACGGCAGCACCAGATCGCGCACGTCGACGAACAGGGCACTCAGCAGATCCGGATCCTGCGGGATCGCCTGACCGTCCCAGCTGAGCAGCGTCCACCCGTCGGTGGGATTGCCCTCGATCTGCACGATGCCGGTGTTGGGCAACAAGATGGTGGACAACCCGTTGGCGACGGTGTGCGACTCCATGATGCGTTGCAGGAAGAACGGTATATCGGGGTTTTTGACGTTCATCAGCACCCAGGCGAAGATCGATGCCTCGCTGTTGAACGCCACATCGGTGATCTGACCGTTGTCGCTGACGATCGGGTTGACGATGGCGTGGTCGTACATGGTGTTGATGGCGTCGGTGAACCGTGCGTTGAACATCAAGCCGTTGCCGTCCTCGGAGCCCGGCCCGGGCACCAGCGCCAACCCCAGCGGCGACCCGAGCGACCACGCACCGACGGTCAGAAAGGCCAGCCGGCCGCCGAGGCTTTCGATCGGATCCAGCGCATAGATTCCGCTGTCGACTTCGTTGAGACCCGGCAAGATCTGCACGTTGTCCGACATGTGTTCGAGGGCGGCGAACGGCGCGGAGGTCTGCATCTCACGTAGGCCCTGCCCGGCGAAGATCCCGGCGACCGGGCCGAGCTCGTCGAACAGCTTCTGCCCGACGTCCTGCGCCTGCTGCAGGCCCAGATCGCTCAGCGGAGCCCCGGGGAACGCCGGTGACGGAGTGAGCAGGTTTTCATAAGGCGAGATCATCTGGGCGTGCCGGATGACATCGATCACGACGTCTTGGTTCTCGCCGCTGGTGAGCTGGATGTCGAGGAGCGCCGCGGTCGCTGGCACCGGCAGCGGAGCGACCGGGGCGACGGCGACCCCGCCGACCAGGACGGCACCGGCGGCGAGCGACCGGAGGTAATTTGCCTGCATGATTCGTACCTCTTTCCGGCGAAAATAGCGTCCAGTTGGCTGCGAATCCGCGGTCGAGTATTCCGCAGTTTGGTTATTTCTCAGTATCGCGAGCGTTTTGATGAATTGCTGGCAGCTAACTTTGATCGACAGCACGTCCGCTGTATCGTCCGGTGCTCTCCCGGCGCCGCCGCAGCCTCGGGCCGGTGCCGGCGCGGGACCCGATCGGTGTCGGCGCCGACGCGCCGGGCCGCGCTATTCGTCCATGACGTGCGTCCGGCTACCGGCAGACCAAGGTTCGCGCGGTCCGGGTACCGCTCGGCATGTTCATCCACAGCACCAAGCGGACGAGATATCTTGCGCTGCAAGCCAACCGGCGCGCACTGGTGCCCGCCGCCCCGGCCGGACAACGCGCTGAGAGTCGCCGGCTACGACCCGCGGTTGCGCCACTGCCGATGCAGTTTGCGCTGTAGGTAGCTTTCGACGTGGCATACCCGCCACGTCGCTGGGGCTCCGATCCCGCACGGGCGGAAGGCAGGGCGTCTGGGCCGGATGGGTCGTGAAGCATCAGCAGCTCCGACCGGGGCCTCAATGGCCATACCCCGCCCGCCGTAGCTAACCGTCATCTCTGATCCCCTAAACGACGTGATGAGTTTACCCGACCAGGCGACTGTGAGGAAGATCAATTTTTGATTCTGTTCGCTGCACCCGAAGCCTCAGTGGTGCTCATCGACGCGCTGGCGGTACCGTGGCTGACCGTGCCGAAAAGATTGCCCGGCAGCGCGTTGCCGCCGGTGTTTGCCCGAAATCCGGCTCTCAGACCCTGTGGAGGCGAACAGATGGGCTCGTCGGAACCCAACGGCCTGAGAGCGGGCGCCCGATGAGATTCGCCCGCGGGTATGACCCCAGCTACGACCTGACCTACGACGACGTGTTCATCGTCCCCAACCGCTCGACGGTCGAGTCACGCCTCGACGTTGACCTGTCCACCCGTGACGGCTCGGGCGCCACCATTCCGGTGGTGGTGGCCAACATGACCGCGGTGGCGGGCCGGCGGATGGCCGAGACGGTGGCCCGGCGCGGTGGCATCGTGGTGTTGCCCCAAGACCTGCCGATCGAGGCCGTCGGTCAGACCGTGGCCTTCGTGAAAAGCCGCGACCTGATCGCCGACACCCCGGTCGTACTCTCTCCCGACGACTCGGTGTCCGCCGCGATGGCGCTGATCTCCAAGCGCGCGCACGGCGCCGCGGTGGTGGCGGTCGACGGCCGTCCCACGGGCCTGGTAACCCGGGCGTGCTGCGAAGGCGTAGACCGCTTCAGCCGGGTTCGCGACGTCGCGATGTCCGACCTGCTCAGCGTCCCGATCGGCACCGAACCGCGCAAGGTCTTCGACCTGCTTGAGCATGCCCCGGTCGACGTCGCGGTGCTGACCAACCCCGACGGCACCCTGGCCGGGGTGCTGACCCGCACCGGAGCAATCCGGGCCGGTATCTACACCCCGGCCACCGACGCAGCCGGCCGGTTGCGGATCGCCGCCGCGGTCGGCATCACCGGAGAGGTGACGGCCCGGGCGGCCGCACTGCTGTCGGCCGGGGTGGACGTGCTGGTCATCGACACCGCCCACGGACACCAGGAGAAGGCGATCCAAGCCATCCGCTCGGTGGCCGCGCTGACACCGGGCGTCCCCCTGGTGGCCGGAAACGTGGTGTCGGCGGACGGCACCCGAGACCTGATCGCCGCCGGGGCGGACATCGTCAAGGTCGGCGTCGGCCCCGGCGCGATGTGCACCACCCGGATGATGACCGGAGTCGGCCGCCCGCAGTTCTCCGCCGTGCTGGAGTGCGCGGCCGCGGCCCACGAACTCGGCGCCCACGTCTGGGCCGACGGCGGGGTGCGCCATCCCCGCGACGTGGCGCTGGCGCTGGCCGCCGGCGCGTCCAACGTGATGATCGGCTCCTGGTTCGCCGGCACCTACGAATCCCCCGGTGACCTGATGTTCGACCACGACGACAAGCCGTACAAGGAAAGCTACGGAATGGCGTCCAAACGAGCGGTCGCCGCCCGCACCGCCGCCGACAGTGCATTCGACCGGGCCCGCAAAGCCCTGTTCGAGGAAGGGATTTCGACGTCGCGGATGGCGCTGGACCCCGATCACGGTGGAGTCGAGGACTTGCTGGACCACATCACCTCGGGGCTGCGCAGCACCTGCACCTACGTCGGCGCCGCCGACCTGGCCCAGCTGCATGAGCGGGCGGTGCTCGGGGTGCAGTCGGCCGCCGGTTTCGCCGAAGGCCATCCGCTACCGTTCGGCTGGTGAGACCCAGAGGATCCATAGTGGCGAGTGCGCCCATCGGGGCGAGCAGTCCCCGCGAGCGGGCGGTGCCCCCCACGAAGGCCCCCAGAACGCCCGGATTGTGGGGACGTTCAGGTCTGCTCGCGGCAGGTAGGTGGCCATGACTGTCGCCGTCACCGTGGGCAGCCTGCTGGCGTTTCTGGTCCTGACCCTGGGCACCGCGGTCTTCGTCGCCGCCGAGTTCTCCCTGACGACACTGGAACGCAGCGCTGTGGAGGCCAACGCCCGCCGCGGCGGACGTCGCGACAAATACATCCAGGACGCCCACCGCACCCTGTCGTTTCAGCTGTCCGGCGCCCAGTTGGGCATCTCGATCACTACGCTGGCCACCGGGTTCCTCGCCGAGCCGGTGCTGGCGCGGTGGCTGCGCCCCGCGCTTTCCCTACTGGGCCTGTCCGAGTCGGCCGCCGCCGCGGTGGCATTGGTGCTCGCCCTGGTGATCGCCACCTCGCTGTCCATGGTCTTCGGCGAGCTGGTGCCCAAGAACCTGGCCGTGGCACTCCCGCTGCCGACCGCCCGTGCGGTGGCGGGGCCGCAGCTGATGTTCTCCCGGCTGTTCACCGTCGCGATCAAGGCGACCAACGGGACGGCGAACCGGATCTTGAAGCGGCTCGGTATCGAGCCCGCCGACCGGCTGGCATCGGCCCGCTCCCCGCGGGAGCTGGCCTCGCTGGTGCGCGATTCGGCGCGCAGCGGCGCCCTCGACTCCAGTACCGCCGCCCTGGTGGGCGGCTCGCTGCGATTCGGTGCCCTGACCGCGGCCGAGCTGATGACGCCGCGATCAAAGATCGTGAGTCTGCAGGCCGGCGACACCGTCGCCGACCTGGCCGCGGCCGCAATCGCCACCGGCTTCTCCCGTTTCCCGGTGGTCGACGGCGACCTCGACGCCACCGTCGGCATCGTGCACGTCAAACAGGTGTTCACGGTCCCGGTCGCTGATCGGGCGATCACCCCGGTCACCACCGTCGTCCAACCGGTCGCCGTGGTGCCGTCCACCCTCGACGGCGACGCGGTGATGGAACAGATTGGAACCAACGGTCAGCAGGTGGCCCTGGTCGTCGACGAGTACGGCGGAACCGCGGGAATGGTCACGGTCGAGGATCTGATCGAGGAGATCGTCGGCGACGTCCGCGACGAACACGACGACGCCACCCCGGACGTGGTGGTGGCCGGCGGCGGCTGGCAGGTTTCGGGCCTGCTGCGCATCGACGAGGTGGCGGCCGCTACCGGCTACCGGGCTCCCGAGGGCTCCTACGAGACCATCGGCGGGCTGGTATTGCAAGAGCTCGGGCACATTCCCGCGGCCGGCGAAACCGTCGAACTGGTCGCGTTCGACCCCGACCAGCTGTCCGCACACCCGCCGCGCTGGCTGGCCCGGGTGGTCCGGATGGACGGCCGGCGCATCGACCTGCTGGCGCTCATCCAACTGGGGGCAGCCGATGGCTGACCTGTTCAACGTGGTGTTGACCCTGCTGCTGATCGCGGCCAACGCCTTCTTCGTCGGCGCGGAGTTCTCACTGATTTCGGCGCGGCGCGACCGGCTTGAGGCGCTGGCCGAACAGGGCCGGCGCAGCGCGGTCACCGTGATCCGCGCCGGCGAACAACTGTCACTAATGCTGGCCGGCGCGCAATTAGGGGTCACGGTGTGTTCGATCCTGCTCGGCCGCATCGGTGAGCCCGCCGTCGCCGACCTGCTCGAGCAGCCGTTCCGGCTGGCGGGCATCCCGGACCCGCTGCTGCACACCGTCGCGTTCGTCGTCGCGTTGACGATCGTGGTCACGTTGCACGTGCTGTTCGGCGAGATGGTGCCGAAGAACATCACGCTCGCCGGCCCGGAAAAGGCCGCCATGCTGCTGACACCGCCGTACCTGGTCTACATGGCGGCCGCCCGACCGTTCATCGCGTTCTACAACTGGTGCGCCAACGTGACCCTGCGCGCCCTGCGGGTGCAGCCCAAGGACGAGTTGGAGATCACGGTGTCCACCGTCGAGCTGAGCGAGATGATCGCCGAATCGGTCTCGGCGGGACTGCTCGACCTCGAGGAGTACACCCGGTTGACCCGCGCGCTGCAGATCCGTACCCGGACCGTCGCCGACGTGGCGCTGCCGGTCGGCGACATCCGCACCGTTCCGGCGGCGGCCACCGGCCGCGGTCCCACCGTGGCCGCTGTCGAAGAAGCCCTCGCCCAGACCGGGTACTCGCGTTTTCCCGTCGTCGACCAGGGCGAATTCATCGGCTACCTGCACATCAAGGACGTCTTGCCGCTCAGCGAGAGCTCGGCGAGCCCCGGGAGTTCCGCCGAAGCGATCGTCGACATCGGCGTGGTGCGGCCGCTGCCCCGGCTTCCCGCGTCGCTGCCGCTGGCCGATGCGTTGACCCGGCTGCGGCGCACCAACAGCCATCTGGCCCTGGCGGTGGGCACCGACGGCGCCGTGGTAGCCATGGTGGCCCTCGAGGATCTGGTGCAAGACGTCGTCGGCACCGTCCGCGACGGAACGCATCATGTTTGATCGGAGCGAACCGGCCCTGGAAGCCGAGCAGTGGCAGGCCCGCGCGGCGGCCTACCGGTTGCGCCTGGAGCGTTTCCTGGACCCGCTGTCGCGCCGGATCGCCGCCGGCGATCCGGTGCCGAAGTTCCTGTTCAGCTACTACAGCCTGCGTCCGCGGCAGTTGCGCACCTGGCACCCGGGATTCGGGGTGGCGCTGACCGGCGCCGCGGCGCGGCGCGACTACCGGGAACGCCGGGGCTACACCGCGGCCGCCGACGGGACGGTCCGGGTCGCCGAGGACTACCTGCGCGAGCGGGCCGACACCGTGACATTCGTGGCCCGGCTGTTGCGGGCCACCGCCGCCAGGCCGGCCCAGCTGAACTGTTTCGGCCTGCACGAGTGGGCGATGCTGTATCGCAGCGACACCGTCCGCCACGGTCATGTTCCGCTGCGGCTCAGCGCGGCCGAAGCGGACCGGGTGGTCGAGGCGAACCCGTTGCGCTGCACGCACTTCGACGCGTTCCGGTTCTTCACCTCGGCGGCGGCCCCGCGCAATGCGGGGACACCGCGCCGGGCCACCCAAACCGCTTGGGAGCAGCCGGGTTGCCTACACGTCAATATGGATTTGTACAAATGGTGCTACAAGCTGGGGCCGCTGATCGATTCCGAGTTGCTGCTGGATTGCCTGCAACTGGCCGCGGCGGCGCGCGAGATCGACATGCGCGCGAGCCCGTATGACCTGAGTGGCTACGGCTATACCCCGATCCGCGTCGAAAACCCGGCCGGCCGTGCCGAATACGTTCGTTGCCAAACCGGGATCGCGCAGCGGGCCGTGCCGCTGCGCGCTGCCCTGCTCAAGCGGTGTGACCTGCTGTTGGCAGTCGCCGGATGCGGATAGCCGTGCCGTCGGCCGGTAAGGTGGTGGATTGGCTATGAGGGAGGAAATCATGACGGACCGGGTGTCGGTGGGCGATTTGCGGGTGGCCCGCGTGCTGTATGACTTCATCACCGACGAGGCGCTGCCAGGCACTGGCGTCGACCCGGACAGTTTCTGGGCGGGGGTGGACAAGGTCGTCGCCGATCTGACACCCAAGAACGCCGAACTGCTCGCGCGTCGCGACGACCTGCAGGCGCAGATCGACAAGTGGCACCGGCACCGGGTGATCGAGCCCCTGGACGCCGAGGCCTACCGTGCCTTCCTCACCGAGATCGGCTATCTGCTGCCCGAACCGGAGGACTTCACGATCACCACGGCGGGCGTCGACGACGAGATCGCCGTGCAGGCCGGCCCGCAGCTGGTGGTGCCGGTGCTCAACGCCCGGTTCGCGCTCAACGCCGCCAACGCCCGGTGGGGGTCGTTGTACGACGCGCTGTACGGGACCGATGTGATCAGCGAGGACGACGGCGCCGAGAAAGGCACCTCATACAACAAGGTGCGCGGCGACAAGGTCATCGCCTACGCCCGCAAGTTCCTCGACGAGTCGGTGCCGCTGGCCAACGGTGCGTGGACTGAGGTCAAAAGCTTCGCGGTCACCGACGGCGCGCTGGTGGTCACCCTCGCGGACGGAACGGAGACCGCGGTCGCCGAGCCGGCGGAATTCGTCGGCTACACCGGGGATCCCGAGTCGCCGTCCGCGGTGCTGTTGGCCCACCACGGACTGCACATCGAGATCCTGATCGACCCGTCGTCGCAGGTCGGGGCGACCGACGCCGCCGGCATCAAGGACGTGGTGCTGGAGTCGGCGGTCACCACGATCATGGATTTCGAGGACTCGGTGGCCGCCGTCGACGCCGACGACAAGGTGCTGGGTTACCGCAACTGGCTGGGCCTGAACCGAGGAGATCTGGCCGAGCAGGTCAGCAAGGACGGCAAGACCTTCACCCGCACGCTCTCCGCCGACCGTGAGTTCACCGGGCCGGACGGGGCGACGGTGACCCTGCCGGGTCGCAGCCTGATGTTCGTCCGCAACGTCGGCCACCTGATGACCAACGACGCCATCATCTCCGGCGACGAGGGCGCCGAGGTGTTCGAGGGCATCCAGGACGCGCTGTTCACCGGCCTGATCGCCGTGCACGGCCTGTCCGCGTCCGAGGACAACGGGCCGCTGACCAACAGCCGCACCGGGTCGATCTACATCGTCAAACCCAAGATGCACGGGCCCGACGAGGTGGCGTTCACCGCCGAGTTGTTCAACCGGGTCGAAGATGTCCTGGGGCTGCCGCAGGCGACTCTCAAGATCGGCATCATGGACGAGGAACGGCGCACCACCGTCAACCTGCGGGCCTGCATCAAGGCCGCCGCCGATCGAGTGGTGTTCATTAACACCGGCTTCCTGGACCGCACCGGCGACGAGATCCACACCTCGATGGAGGCCGGGCCGATGGTGCGCAAGGCCACCATGAAATCTCAGCCGTGGATCCTGGCCTACGAGGACAACAACGTCGACGCGGGCCTGGCGACCGGTTTCACCGGCCACGCCCAGATCGGCAAGGGCATGTGGGCGATGACCGACCTGATGGCCGACATGGTCACCCAGAAGATCGGACACCCGCGCGCTGGCGCCAGCACCGCGTGGGTGCCCTCGCCGACCGCCGCCACCCTGCATGCGATGCACTACCACCAGGTGGACGTCGCCGCGGTGCAGCAGGAGTTGGCCGGAAAGCGTCGCGCCACAATCGATCAGCTGTTGACGATCCCGCTCTCCGAGGGCCTGGCCTGGGCCCCGGACGAGATCCGCGAGGAGGTCGACAACAACTGCCAGTCGATCCTCGGGTACGTGGTGCGCTGGATCTCGCAGGGTGTGGGCTGCTCGAAGGTTCCCGACATCCACGATGTGGCCCTGATGGAAGACCGTGCCACACTGCGGATCTCGTCTCAGCTGCTGGCGAACTGGCTGCGGCACGGGGTGATCACCGCCGACGACGTGCAGTCCAGCCTGGAACGGATGGCTCCGGCGGTGGACCGGCAGAACGCCGGCGACCCGAGTTATCTGCCGATGGCCCCAGACTTCGACGACAGCATCGCGTTCGCGGCCGCGCGCGAGCTGATCCTGTCGGGAACCAGCCAGCCCAACGGCTACACCGAGCCCATCCTGCACCGGCGTCGCCGAGAGTTCAAAGCCCGAGCCGGCGTCTGACCCTGGGCGGATCTGCAGTGGAATTGAGCGTGACCGGAGAACTGACCGGGCGGAGAGGACGCATCCACCGTGGGTAGGCACAGTTTCCCCGGCCCGGACGATTTCGACGAGGAGCCGCTCGGGCGCGACGAGGCCGACCACGGCGACGACGACACCTCAGCGCCGGATCAGGTCGGCTTCGGCGACCCGGACGACGACGAATACGTCGACGACTATCACGACGCGTTCTACGACGAGTCGTTCGGCGGCGAGTCGTTCGGCGGCGGAGCGGCCTATGACGCCGACCCGGCGCAGTACATGCGCCGAGGCGGACACGACGAGGAAGAAACCCGTTATCGCACCGGGCCTTTCGGTGCCATCGATGCCCGGGCGGGTGAAGCGTCGTCGGCCGCGCGGGACGAACCGCGCGGCGGCCGCCGCAACCTCGACCGCTGGCGCCGGCACCGCAACGAGTCCGCGCGCCGCGGTGTCAGCGTCGGTGTGATCGCCGCACTGGTGACGGTGATCGTCTTGGTGGGCGCGGTGATCCTGTGGCGCTTCTTCGGCAACTCGCTGTCGCATCGTTCCGCGGTTGCCGCCGGGGCATGCGCCGAAGGTGAACTGACCGTCGCCGTCGTCGCGGACCCCTCGATCGCCGACCACGTCCAGGGCTTCGCTGATCGGTTCAACAAGACCGCCAAGCCGGTGGGCGATCGCTGCGTCTCGGTGCACGTCAAGCCGGTGGATTCCGACGCCGTCGTCAGTGGTTTCATCGGTGACTGGCCGGCCCAGCTGGGCCAGCGTCCCGCACTGTGGATTCCGGGCAGCTCGATTTCGGCGGCCCGCCTGCAAGCCTCCGCGGGTGCGGAAACCGTCAGCGACAGTCGTTCGCTGGTCACCTCGCCCGTGCTGCTGGCGGTCCGCCCCGAACTCAAGCCCGCTCTGCAGCAGCAAAGTTGGGCGAGCCTGCCGGAGCTGCAGACCGACCCCGACGGTTTGGGCCGGCTCGGGCTGCCCGGCTGGGGCCAGCTGCGAATGGCGCTGCCGATCGGCGGCAACGGCGACGCCGCTTTCCTGGCCGGCGAGGCGGTGGCGGCCGGTGCCGCCCCCAAGGATGCCCCCGCCACCGACGGGACCGGCGCGGTGCACCGGCTGGCCGGCGCCCAGCCCCAACTCGCCGACAGCTCGCTGGCCGAAGCGATGAACGTCCTGCTGCGCCAAGGCGTTCCCGCGGCTGCGCCGGTGCACGCGGTGGTGACCACCGAGCAGCAATTGTTCACCCGAGGGCAATCGCTTTCGGACCCTGCGAGCACGCTCGGTTCCTGGCTGCCACCGGGGCCGGTGCCAGTCGCCGACTACCCGACGGTGTTGCTCGCCGGGTCGTGGCTGTCGCAGGAACAGGTCAGCGCGGCCAGCGAATTCGCCCGGTTCGCCCGCAAACCCGATCAGCTCGCGGAGCTGGCCAAAGCCGGATTCCGGGTGGAAGGCGTCGCGCCGCCCGACAGTGACGTCACCGGGTTCCCGGCGGTGACCGACACCCTGTCGGTGGGCGACGACGCGATGCGGGCCACCCTGGCCAATGCGCTCACCACGCTGCCGGGCAGCTCCGCGGTGACGATCATGCTCGACGAGTCGATGACCACCGACGAGGGCGGCAAGACCCGGCTGGCCCACGTGATCGCCGCCCTGGATCAACGGATCAAGGCGCTGCCGCCGCATTCCGCCGTGGGACTGTGGGCTTTTGACGGCGTGGAGGGCCGCAACGTGGTCGCCGCCGGCCCCCTCGACGAGCCGGCGAACGGCGGCACCCGGGCCGAGACCTTGGTCGCGGCACTCGATGGCCTGAGCTCGACGTCCGGCGGCGCGGTGTCGTTCACCACCCTGCGGCTGGTGTACAACCAGGCGCTGGCCAATTACCGTGCCGGGCAGAGCAACTCCGTGCTGGTCATCACGGCGGGCCCGCACACCGACCGGACCCTGGACGGCCCGGGACTGCAGGAGTTCATCCGGGCCAACACCGACCCCGAGCGCCCGGTCGCCGTCAACGTCATCGACTTCGGCGCTGACGCCGACCGGGCCACGTGGCAGGCGGTGGCTCAGCTGTCCGGCGGCAGCTACCAGAACCTGCGCGGGGCGAACTCCCCCGAACTGACCGGCGCGCTGAACACGCTGCTGAGCTGACGCCGGCGCTAGGCGCCTAGCATGTCGAGGATCTGCTGCGGGATAACGTCCACCAGCTGGGTGATCATCCCGCCGAACGAGCCGACGCTGATGTCGGCCAGATCCAGATTTCCCAGACCCAGGTCGTTGAGCAGGTCAGCCAGGCTCAGGTTCGACAGGTCGCCAACCAGGTCACCGAGGTTCAGCGGCAGATTGTCGAGTCCCAGACCGCTCACCAGGTCACCCAGGTTCAGGCCGTTGAGCAGCCCGGTGATGTCCAGGCCGCCGAGTCCCAGGCCGCCGAGCAGGCCGCTGAGCGTCAGGTCGCCGGTCGACGGGGCGAAGCCGAGGCCTTCCAGGATGCCGCCGATGCTCAGGTCATCGGGTGACAGCGAGACGCCGAACGCCGCCAGCAGCGAGCTGACGGACTGGGTGATCGTCTGATCGCCCAGCAGGTCCCCGAGCTTGACGGCGTTGAGAGCGTCGATGAGGTTCTGGGGGGTCAGCAGGGCGTCGAGGTTCAACCCCAGCGTGGCGAGCAGCGTGCTCACCCCGGGAATACTCGTCAGCGTGCCGAGCAGACCGCCCAGAACGCCGTTCAGCACGCCGGTGATGCCGGTCAGGACCCCGCCGCCGGACAGACCGCCGAGAAGGACACCCAGCGACGAGTCGAGCAGGCCGCCGAAGCCGAGATTGCTCAATGTTGTGCCCAGACCCAGGCTGAGGTCGCCGTTGATCCCGAACACGTTCAGCACGTCATCGAGGCTCAGGTCGTTGAGGCTCACGTTGGTGTCCAGGCCCAGGCCGCTCAAGATGCCGGTCAGGCTGAGGCTGCCCAGCCCGAGGTCACCGAGTCCGAGGAAGCCGAGCAGTCCGCCGAGGTTGGTGATGTCGCTGCCGCCCTTGAGCAGGTCACCCAGGCCGTCATCGCTGATCCCGAGGGCACCGAGCAGGCCCCCCAGGGTCAGGGTGCCCAGGCCCAGCTGATCCAGTAGGTCGTCCACGTTGAGGTTGGTCAGGTCCAGGTTGCCCAGCCCCAGGGCGTCGAGCAGCTGGGGCAAGTTGAGGTTGACCTCGAAGTTCTGCACCGGCGCCAGAATGCCGTTGAGCACCGGGATGTTGATGATGCCGCCGAGCAGGCTGACGTTCTGCGCGCCGTTGAGGTAAGCATCGGCGATGGTGGCCGGGGCGCTGAGCAGGGTGGAGAAGTTACCGCCTGCCATGTCGGTCGCGGCGTTGCTGATCGCCTGGAAGGTCAGCGCCTGCGCGCCCATGCTGGCGATCGCCAGTTCCAGCCCGGGCGGCAGCTGTACTGAGACCGACGCCGGGAGCTCGGAGATATCCGTGGTGACCGTCGGCGTGATGCTGGTGAACGCCGAGATCACCCCGAACGGGTCGGTGAACAGCTTGCCGAAGACCGCGGTGATCGCCGACCAGTCAGCGTTGTCGGTGATGTTGTTTATGTTCGCCGTGGTGTGCGTGAACAGGTCCGACCAGGCATCGGTCAGCTGCACCGCGTGGTACTGCGCGCCGGCTGCCGGCACGGCCGGCGCAATGGGCGCGACCGGTGCGATCGCGATGATGCCGGCACCGGCCACGGCAACGCCGGCGGTGAAGTAAGGGCGAAGCGCAAGCTGTTGCATGGTCTCTCTCCTAAGTGTGATCCCCATCACCGTTAAGGTTAGACCAGCATAAACTATCTTTTGGTTTCACATGAAATTTTGCTGATTTTCACCAGCGTTACTTTTACAGCGAGCACAGTCGTCGCTACACTGCCGCGTTTGCGGCGAACGAACATCGGCAACCCGCGCCGCGGGGGCCAGCCGTTCGGAGGATATTACCTACCGCTCGCAGACGGCAGGCATGCGAAACACCACAAGTGAGACGAGCTCAGGCGTAGGCCTCCACCGGCGGGCAGGAGCAGACCAGGTTGCGATCGCCGAAGGCGCCGTCGATCCGGCGCACCGGGGGCCATACCTTCGGGCGGAAGTCGCGACCCAGCGGATAGGCGGCGTGCTCGCGGGTGTACGGGTGCTCCCACTTGTCGACCATCAGGCACTCGGCGGTGTGCGGGGCCCCCCGCAACGGGTTGTCCTCGACCGTCCATTCGCCGGCGCCGACCCGGTCGATTTCGCCGCGGATGGCGATCATCGCCTCGCAGAACGCGTCCACCTCGGCCAGGCTCTCGCTCTCGGTGGGCTCCACCATCAGCGTCCCGGCCACCGGGAAGCTCATAGTCGGGGCATGGAAACCGTAGTCTGCCAACCGTTTTGCCACATCGTCGACCGTGACGCCGGTGGCCTTGGTGATCCCGCGCAGATCCAGAATGCACTCGTGGGCGACCATGCCGTTCTCGCCGGTGTAGAGCACCGGGAAGTACTCGTCGAGGCGGCGGGCGATGTAGTTCGCCGAGGCGATCGCGGTCAGCGACGCCGCCCGCAGACCGTGCGCCCCCATCATCCGGATGTAGGCCCAGGTGATCGGCAGAATCGACGCCGACCCGTAGGGGGCCGCCGACACCGGCGAACCGCCGGACAGCTCCGCGGCCAGCGGGTGCCCGGGCAAGAACTCGGCCAGGTGCGAACGCACCGCCACCGGCCCGACGCCGGGGCCGCCGCCGCCGTGCGGGATGCAGAACGTCTTGTGCAGGTTCAGGTGGCTGACGTCGCCGCCGAAGCGGCCCGGCCGGGCCAGTCCGACCAGTGCGTTGAGGTTGGCGCCGTCGACGTAGACCTGCCCGCCTGCGTCGTGCACGGCAGCGCAGATCTCAGCGATGTCGTGCTCGTACACCCCGTGTGTGGACGGGTAGGTGATCATCAGCGTCGACACGTTCTCGGCGTGCTCGGCGACCTTGGCCCGCAGATCGTCCAGGTCGACGTCGCCGTTCTCTCGGCAGGCCACCACGACCACCCGCATCCCGGCCAGCGCCGCCGAGGCGGCGTTGGTGCCGTGCGCGCTGGACGGGATCAGGCAGATGTCACGGTGGGCCTCGCCGCGGCTGGCGTGAAAGGCGTGGATCGCCAGCAGGCCCGCATACTCGCCCTGGGAGCCGGCGTTGGGCTGCAGCGACACCGCGTCATACCCGGTGATCCCGGCCAGCCAGCTCTCCAGCTGGGCGATGAGCCGGCGCAGCCCGGCGGCGTCGTCGGCCGGGGCGAACGGGTGCTGGCGGGCGAATTCGGGCCAGGTGATCGATTCCATCTCCGCGGCGGCGTTGAGCTTCATCGTGCAGGAGCCGAGCGGAATCATGCTGCGGTCCAGCGCGATGTCCTTGTCCGACAGCGCGCGCAGGTAGCGCATCATCGCCGTTTCGGTCCGGTAGCGCGAAAAGACCGGGTGGGTAAGGAATTCCGAGGTGCGGGTGAGAATGTCGGCGCCCACCGGCTCGCGCCCCGAGAACTCCGGATCAGCCACCCCGAAGGCCTCCAGCACCGTGGCCACATGGGCGTCGGTGGTGGCCTCGTCGCAGGACACCGAGACGTGGTCGGCGTCGACGCGCCACAGGTTGATTCCGGCGGCCTTGGCCCCCGCGACGATCTCGTCGGCGCGGCCCGGGACCCGGGCCAGCACGGTGTCGAAGTAGCGGTCGTGCACCAGCGCGTCACCGAGGGCGGCGCCGATCTTCTGCCGGTGGCCCGGACCCCGCCGCGCGCC
>NZ_LZIN01000090.1 GCF_001667375.1 Mycolicibacter sinensis
ACCAGCGAAAACGAGACGAAGGAAAGCGTCCGATCCCCGCCACGATCTGCCTGGCGCGGCGCCGCACCAACGTCCTCTACGCCCTCATCCGTGACAACCGCACCTGGCAACCCGATTCACCCCCGATCACCAAATCGGCGGCTTGATTTCTTCATTGAGAGTCCTTTCACTTCAGGCCCAGCAGCGCGTTCTCGACGACCTCCGGCAGTGCCGGGTGGATCCAGTACTGGCCGCGGGCCATCTCCGGCGCGGTCAGGCCGAAGCTCATCGCCTGGATCAGCGGCTGGATGATCGACGACGCCTGGTGGCCCATGATGTGCGCGCCCAGCAGCCGGCCACTGTCACGTTCGGCGATCAGCTTGACGAACCCGGTGGTGTCCTCCATTGCCCAGCCGTAGGCGACGTCACCGTAGTCCTGGATCTTCACCGAGATGTCGAAACCCTGTGCCACTGCTTGTGTTTCGCTTAGCCCGACTGCGGCGATCTGCGGATCGGTGAAGACCGCGAACGGCACGTAGCGGTGATCGGTGGCCCGCATCGAGGCGGTGTCGTCCCAGTCGCACAACAAGTTGTGCTGCACCACCCGGGCTTCGTGGTTGGCGACGTGCTTGAGTTCGTAGGGGGAGGAGATGTCGCCGAGCGCGAAAACCCCGGGCGCGCTGGTTCGTTGGTACTCGTCGACCATCACCCGGCCGGCTGCGACGTCGACCCCGGCTTGTTCGGCGTCGAGCAGATCGCCGTTGGGCACCCGGCCGGTGGCCACCAGCAGTGCATCGGCATGCACCAGTGACCCGTCGTCGAGCTGCAGCTCGACACCCGAACCGACATGGCGGGCACCGGTCACTTCGCGTCGCGCCCGCAGATCCCACTTGCGCGCCACCACCTCGGTGTAGCGCTGGGCCACCGTCTCGTCGGTGTGCCGCAGCATCATGTCGCTGCGGATCACCACGGTGACCCGGACGCCCAGTGCGGAGAACACGTGGGCGAACTCCGCGGCCACGAAGCCGCCGCCGACGATCACCAGGCGCTCGGGCAGCTCGGGGATGCGCATCACGTCGTCACTGGTGTAGTAGCGCACGCCGCTGTGGGCGATCACCGGCGGAATCCAGGTTCGAGCTCCGGCGGCGATCACCACCTGGGTGGCGGTGAACTTCTCCCCGTCGCTGGTGCGCAACAGGTACTTGCCGTCCGAGCCGACCGGCCCGAACCCGGTGTGCGCGGCGTAGACGTCGACGCCTTCCAGGCTGCGCCGATACTCCTCGCCGCCGGCGGCGATCGGGTCGATGCGCCCGAAGACCCGTGAGACGATGTCGGGCCAGCGAATCCGCTCGATGCGGGCCTCGACGCCGTAGCGGGACGCCTCGGCGATCGTCTGCGCTACCTCGGCGGCGTAGACGAACATCTTCGTCGGGATGCACCCCACATTGAGGCAGGTCCCGCCGAAGGTGCCCTGCTCGCAGATCGCCACCCGCTTGTCGGCATACCGCTCGTCGAGAATGCTGTTGCCCGAACCGGTTCCAATGATGGCCAGGTCGTAGCTCTCCATGGCGTCAGCCTAAACGGTGCCCGCCCGTTAGCCTGAGAGCCGTGCCCACCGCCGCCAGTACCGACATCGCACTGATCGGCGCGGGCATCATGAGTGCCACCCTGGGCGCGATACTGCGCCGGCTGGAGCCGGAGGCCTCGATCACCGTCGTGGAGCGGTTGAACGCCGCCGCCGCCGAGAGCAGCGACCCGTGGAACAACGCCGGCACCGGCCACGCCGGGCTGTGCGAACTGTTCTACACGCCGCAACAGCCCGACGGCTCGATCGAGATCGCCAAGGCGGTGCGGGTCAACGAGCAGTTCCAGGTGACCCGCCAGTTCTGGTCCTACGCGGTGGAAAACCGCATGCTAAAGCAACCGCGCGACTTCGTGCGTGCCATCCCGCACGTCAGCTTCGTGCACGGCGCCGCTGGTGTCGACTACCTGCGCCGCCGCCATCGCGCACTGGCGTCCAACCCGCTGTTCGCCGGAGCCGAGTTCATCACCGACTTCGACGAGTTCGCCGCGCGGCTGCCGCTGATGGCCGCGGGTCGCAACGCGGATGTCCCGCTGGCCCTGGATTGGGCGCCCCAGGGCACCGACGTCGACTTCGGGGCGCTGGCCTCCCAGCTGATCGGCTACGCGGCCCGCGACGGCGCCGCGGTGCTGTTCGGACACGAGGTGCGCAGCATCGGCCGCGAATCCGACAGCAGCTGGACACTGGGACTGCTCAACCGCCGCACCGGTGAAAGCCGAACGCTGAAGGCCAAATTCGTCTTCGTCGGAGCAGGGGGAGCCACGCTGGGCCTGCTGCGCAAGGCCGGCATCCCGCAGGCTCGCGGCTTCGGCGGATTCCCCATCGGCGGTGAGTTCCTGCGGTGCGGGGCCCCGGACATCACCGCCGCCCACCGCGCCAAGGTGTATGGCGCCCCGGCCCCGGACGCGCCGTCGACGACCGCGCCGCACCTGGACGCCAGGGTGGTCAATGGTGCGTCGTGGCTGCTGTTCGGACCGTTCGCGGCGTGGTCACCGCGCTTCCTCAAGCACGGGCGGACCACCGATCTGCCGAGATCGGTCCGCTTGGACAATGCGGCCTCACTGCTGGGCGCCGGGATCCGGGAGCGCGAGCTGGTCGGTTACCTGCTGCGCCAGCTGCGCCAAACCCACGCCGCCCGGATCGACGCGCTGCGCGAATTCGTCCCCGGCGCCTCCGACCGGGACTGGTCGCCGATCCGGGCCGGCCAGCGGGTGCAGGTGGTTCGGGCCGGACGGCTGGAATTCGACACCACGATCGTCAGCGCCGCCGACGGAAGCATCGCGGGCCTACTCGGCGCCTCCCCGGGGGCGTCGACCGCGGTGTCGGCCATGCTCGAGGTGCTGGCGCGCTGCTTCGCCGGCCGGTTCGCGGGCTGGCTGCCCAGGCTCACCGAGATGGTGCCGTCGCTGGGCACCCGGCTCTCCGACGAGCCCGCCCTGTTCGAGCAGGTGTGGAAGTGGGGAACCCGACAGCTGCAGCTGCACCCGGCGGCCGGTGACCCGCTTTAGAGTGACCGGGTGACCGAGAACCCATACCTGGTCGGGCTGCGGCTGGCAGGCCGCAAGGTGGTCGTGGTGGGCGGGGGCAGCGTCGCACAGCGGCGGCTGCCGCTGCTGGTGGACAGCGGCGCGGAGGTGGTGGTGATCGCCACCAGTGCCACCCCGGCGGTCGAGGCGCTGGGGGAGCGCAGGCCCGGCATCACGCTGGTCTCGCGCGGCTACCGGGACGGGGACCTGGCCGATGCCTGGTATGCGATCGCGGCTACCGATGACCCGGATGTCAACGCCGCCGTGGTCGCCGAGGCCGACCGGCGCCAGATCTTCTGCGTGCGCGCCGATCTGGCCGTCGAGGGTTCCGCGGTCACCCCGGCCACCTTCGGCTACGCCGGCCTGTCGGTGGGGGTGCTGGCCGGCGGTGAGCACAGCCGGTCGGCGGCGATCCGTTCGGCGATCCGCGAGGCTCTGCAGGACGGCACAATCACCTTGGCAGCCGAGGCGCCCGATGATGTGGTGCGCGGCGGGGTGGCACTGGTCGGCGGCGGACCCGGCGATCCGGAACTGATCACGGTGCGCGGCCGGCGCATGCTCTCGCACGCCGACGTCGTGGTCGCCGACCGGCTCGCGCCGCCGGAACTGCTCGCCGAGCTGGCGCCGCACGTCGAAGTCATCGACGCCGCCAAGATCCCCTACGGGCGGGCGATGGCACAGGACGCCATCAACGCCCTGATTATCGACCGCGCCACGGCCGGCAAGTTCGTGGTGCGGCTCAAGGGCGGCGACCCGTTCGTGTTCGCCCGCGGCTACGAAGAGGTGCTGGCCTGCGCCGAGGCCGGAATCCCGGTGACGGTGGTGCCCGGTGTGACCAGTGCCATAGCGGTGCCGGCGCAGGCCGGGGTTCCGGTCACCCACCGCGCCGTGAACCACGAATTCGTAGTGGTCAGCGGGCATGTCGCGCCGGACGACCCCGAATCGTTAGTGAATTGGGACGCGCTGGCCGCAATGCGCGGAACCATCGTGCTGCTGATGGCCGTCGAACGCATCGAGCAGTTCAGCGCGGTGCTGCAAAAAGGCGGCCGGCCTGCCGATACTCCGGTACTGGTGGTCCAGCACGGGACCACGCCCGCCCAGCACACGCTCCGAGCCACGCTGGCCGACGCGCCCGAGAAAATCCGCGCGGAGGGCATCCGACCTCCCGCGATCGTCGTTATCGGCGCGGTCGCGGGATTCGGGGTTTAAACATCTCTTAATATTACTGTAGGGTAGCCAGCTATGACCGCTCTCGATGATGCAGGACGGGCGACTGCGCAGTGGCCGGCGGATGCCGCCGGAGCGGAGCCCCCGGGGCGTCACGGCTCGGCCCTCGTGAGCCGGACCAGCAGATTGGTGTCGTCTTTGCTGCCGTCTCGTCGGTTCATCTACGCCGTGATCGCCATCGGCGGTATGCAGTTGCTGGCCACGATGGACAGCACCATCGCGATCGTCGCGCTTCCTAAGATCCAGGATGACTTGGGCCTGTCCGACGCCGGCCGCGGCTGGGTGATCAGTGCCTACGTGCTGACCTTCGGCGGCCTGATGCTGCTCGGCGGCCGGCTCGGCGACACCATCGGCCGCAAGCGCACCTTCATCAGCGGGGTGGCGCTGTTCACCATCGCCTCGGTGCTGTGTGCGGCAGCCTGGGACGCCCCCACCCTGGTGATCGCCCGGCTGCTGCAGGGCGTCGGCGCCGCCATCGCCTCACCGACCGCGCTGGCGCTGATCGCCACCACCTTTCCGAAGGGGCCGGCCCGAAACGCCGCCACCGCGGTGTTCGGCGCGATGACCGCCATCGGTTCGGTGCTGGGCCTGGTGGCCGGCGGCGCACTTACCGAGGTGTCGTGGCGGCTGGCGTTCGCCATCAACATCCCGATCGGCCTGCTGATGATCTACCTGGCCCGCACCGCGCTGACCGAGACCAACCGGGAGCGGATGAAGCTGGACGCCGCCGGGGCGCTGCTGGCGACCCTGGGCTGCACCGCCGCGGTGTTCGCCTTCACGATCGGCCCGGAGGTGGGCTGGATCTCGGTGCTCACCATCGGCTCCGGCGCGGTGGCGGTGGCCGCCCTGTTGGCATTCGCCGTGGTGGAGCGCACCGCCGAGAATCCGGTGGTGCCGTTCAGTCTCTTCCGGGACCGTAACCGGCTGGCTACCTTCGCCGCGATCTTCCTGGCCGGCGGGGTGCTGTTCACCGTGACCGTGACCATCGGCCTGTACGTGCAGGATCTGATGGGCTACTCGGCCTTGCACGCCGGGGTGGGGTTCATCCCGTTCGTGATCGGGCTGGGCGTGGGACTCGGGGTCTCATCCCAGCTGGTGCGCCGGTTCCCGCCGCGGGTGCTGGTGATCGCCGGCGGCGTCGTGGTGCTGGGGGCGATGATCTACGGCTCGACCGTTGACCGGGACATCGCGTACTTCCCGAACTTCGTGACGCTGATCGTGCTCGGCGGTCTCGGGATGGGCGTGATCGTGGTGCCGTTGACCCTGTCGGCGATTGCCGGCGTGGGCTTCGACCAGATCGGCCCCACCTCGGCGATCGCACTGATGCTGCAGAACCTCGGCGGCCCGATCGTGCTCGCGGTCATCCAGGCCGTCATCACCTCCCGGACCCTGTACCTCGGCGGCACCAACATGCCGGTCAAGACCATGAACCCCGCCCAGATCGCCGCGCTGGACGCCGGCTACACCTACGGACTGCTGTGGGTGGCCGGGGTCGCGGTGCTGGTCGGCGCCATCTCGCTGCTGATCGGCTACACCGCCAAGCAGGTCGCGCACGCCCAGGACGCGCAGGACGCCTTCGGCGCCGGCAACCTGTAACTTCCGGGCACCGCGATGACGGCCCCGAACGCGGGTCCGCGGTCGCTCACGGCGAAAGATAGGCTCTCGGCCTGTGATCACCCGGATGTCCCAGCTGTTCCTGCGCACCCTGCGCGACGACCCCGCCGATGCCGAAGTGCCCAGCCACAAGCTGCTGATCCGGGCCGGTTACATCCGGCCGATCGCCCCCGGGCTCTACAGCTGGCTGCCGCTGGGCCTGCGGGTGCTGCGCAACATCGAGCAGGTGGTGCGCGAGGAGATGAACGCCATCGGCGGGCAGGAGATCCTGTTCCCGGCGCTGCTGCCGCGTGCGCCGTACGAGACCACCAACCGCTGGACGGAGTACGGCGAGGGCCTGTTCCGGCTCAAGGACCGGCGCGACAACGACTACCTGCTCGGGCCCACCCACGAGGAACTGTTCACCCTGACGGTCAAGGGGGAGTACAGCTCCTACAAGGACTTCCCGGTGGTTCTCTACCAGATCCAGACCAAGTACCGCGACGAGGCGCGGCCGCGCGCGGGCATCCTGCGCGGCCGGGAGTTCGTGATGAAGGACTCCTACTCCTTCGACGTCGACGACACCGGCCTCAAAGCCGCCTACGACGCGCACCGCGAGGCCTACCAACGGATCTTCGACCGGCTGGGCGTGCGCTACGTGATCGTCTCGGCGGTATCCGGCGCGATGGGCGGGTCGGCCTCCGAGGAGTTCCTGGCCGAAAGCGAGGTGGGCGAGGACACCTTCGTGCGCTGTGCGGAATCCGGCTACGCCGCCAACGTCGAGGCGGTGACCACCGCGCGCCCCCCGGCCCAGCCGATCGAGGGCCAGCCGGAGGCGCAGACCTACGACACCGGTGATACCCCCACCATTGCCACCCTGGTGGACTGGGCCAACGGCGCGGGCCTGGGCCGCACCGTCACCGCTGCCGACACCCTGAAGAACGTGCTGCTCAAGGTGCGCCAGCCCGACGGGGAGTGGGAACTGCTGGGCATCGGGGTGCCCGGCGACCGCGAGATCGACGACAAGCGGCTGGGTGCCGCACTCGAGCCCGCCGAGTACGCATTGCTCTCCGACGGCGATTTCGCCAAGCACCCGTTCCTGGTGAAGGGCTATATCGGCCCGAAAGCGTTGCAGGACAACGGTGTTCGCTATCTAGTCGACCCCCGTGTGGTGGCGGGCACCAGTTGGATCACCGGCGCGGACGCGCCCGGCAAGCACGTCGTCGGCTTGGTGGCCGGACGTGATTTCACCGCCGACGGCACGATCGAAGCCGCCGAGGTTCGCGACGGTGACCCGTCCCCGGACGGGGCGGGCACGCTGGTCAGCGCCCGTGGCATCGAGATCGCCCACATCTTCTCACTCGGCCGCAAATACACCGACGCGTTCGCCGCCGACGTCCTCGGCGAGGACGGCCGCCCGGTGCGGCTCACCATGGGCTCCTACGGTGTCGGCGTGTCCCGGCTGGTCGCCGTCATCGCCGAACAACAGCATGACGAGCTGGGGCTGCGCTGGCCGGCGACCGTCGCACCGTTCGACGTGCACCTGGTGATCGCCAACAAGGACGAGGCCGCCCGCGCCGGGGCCACCGCCCTGGCCGCCGAGCTCGACCGGCTCGGGATGGACGTGCTGCTCGACGACCGGCAGGCCTCACCGGGAGTGAAGTTCAAGGACGCCGAGCTGCTCGGCGTGCCGTGGATCGTCGTGCTGGGACGCGGCTGGGCCGACGGGATCGTCGAACTGCGCGACCGGTTCTCCGGGCAGACCCGCGAGCTGTCCGTCGGCGCCGACCTGGCCCGGCAGATCGGCGCCGCGATCCGCGGCGAGGCCGCCTAGTCCTGCCCGCCCGGGAATGCCCGGGTGATCGGCCAGGTGCCCAACGCCTGGCTCCAGTGCGCGGCCAGCACCGCGGTTTGGCCCAGCGCCGTTGCCGCGAACTCCCGGTCCGAGGGTTCGCGAGCCTGCTCAACGACGGCGCGCCAGGCGGTCGCCGTGTCGTTTTCCATCCGGACCGCCAGCCGCACCGCGTCGTCGGACGTACTCATCGGCAGGGGCAACTGATATCCGGCGGCAGCGGGCGGGACCGGGACCGCGCGGGCGGTCAGGATCGCGATGGTCGCGTCCCGGCGCTCGCGGTGCTGACGGATGGTGGGGACCACCAGATCGTTGAGCTCCGGCACCGAGTACGCCGACACCATCCCGTAGCCGTAGACGACCCCGTACTCGGTGGCCAGCGCATCGCACAGGGCGGCGTCGGGGCCGCTGAGCGCACCGGGTTCGACCGACGTCATGACTGCGTCACCAAGGCGACCGCATAGGAGGCCGTGCAGGCCGCTGCGATGGAGGCCAGCAACCCGGCCCGGTAGCCCGACGAGGCGATGGCCAGCTTTCCGGCGCCCTCAGCCGCGGACCGCAACGCGTTGACCACCTGGGACACCGTCGGGGCGGTCCCCTCCGGCGTGCTGGTCGAGGCGGTGGTCTCGGCGGCCGCCGGCGCCGGCTGCCCGGCGGCCCGGGCGATCTCGGTGGCCAGCGCGCGGGCGTGTTCGGCCCGTTCCAGCGACACCTGGTCCAGCGCCGCGGCCAGCGCTTGCGAGCCCGGTCCGGTCAGTGCCGCCCCGGCCGCGGCCGCCAGCTCGCTGTCGCGCCGAGCCAGCTGGAACTGCGCTTCCAGGTCGTCGAGCGCCGGCGGCATCGGGGACGAGCCGCACGCCGGTGCCGCCAGGGCGATCAGGGCGAGCATGCCGGCGCCGGTCAGCACGCGCCGCCGATCGATGGCGGTCAGGGGGCCGGGCACCTGAGACATCCTGCCACCCCGGCGCCGCCGGAGGATCGCGGCGTGGCCGGTAGCGGCGCCGACCGCCGGCGTGGCGGCGCTTTTCGGCGGTTTGCTGTGGCTGTGCACGCCACGGCGTATCGTTGGTGGCTGATTCCTAGCCGCGCCAGTCGCACGGGAAACGTCCGGACAACTCAAGACGAGGAGCTCGCCGTGGCCACCGGGCTACCTTCGCAGACACAGGTGATCGAGCTGCTCGACGCTGAGTTCACCCGCGCCGGATATGAGATCGAAGACGTCGTCGTCGACGACGGTGCGCCGCTGCCCCGGATCACCGTGGTCGCCGACGGCGACACCCCGCTGGACCTCGACACCGCTGCGGCGTTGTCGCGCTCGGCGTCGGACCTGCTCGACGGCCTCGACTTCGACGGCCAGTACGTGCTGGAGGTCAGTTCCCCGGGGGTGCAACGACCGTTGACCACCGCGAAGCATTTTCGGCGCGCGCACGGCCGCAAGGTCGAGGTGACCTTGTCCGATGGAACCGGCGTGACCGGTCGGGTGGGTGTTGTCGAGGACGACCTCGTGACGCTCGTGGTGCGCGCCGGGCGGGACTGGAACCGGCGCCGGTTGCCGCTGAGCGAGATCAGCAAGGCGGTGGTGCAAGTCGAGTTCTCGCCGCCGAGCGCACGTGAGTTGGAGTTGACGGGCCGTAAGGCCGGGGATGCGGGAACGGAGGCGAGCGGATGAATATCGACATGGCTGCGCTGCACGCGATCGAGGCCGACAAGGGCATCCCGGTCGAGGTCGTGGTGGAAACGATCAAAACGGCGTTGCTCACCGCCTACCGGCACACCGAAGGGCACCAGGCCGACGCGGTCATCGACATCGACCGCAAGTCCGGGATGGTGCGGGTGCTGGCTCGGGAGACCGACGTCGACGGCAATGTCATCAGCGAATACGACGACACGCCCGAAGGCTTCGGCCGGATCGCGGCGACCACCGCCCGCCAGGTGATCCTGCAGCGGCTGCGCGACGCCGAGAACGAGAAGGCCTACGGCGAGTTCTCGGCGCGGGAAGGCGACATCGTCGCCGGCGTCGTGCAGCGCGATGCCCGGGAGAACGCCCGCGGCGTCGTCGTGGTGCGGCTGGGCACCGAAGCCAAGGGCTTCGACGGTGTCATCCGGCCCGCCGAGCAGGCGCCCGGCGAAGGCTACGAGCACGGCGACCGGCTGCGCTGCTACGTGATCGGCGTGACCCGGGGGCTGCGCGAGCCGCGCATCGAGTTGTCGCGCACCCACCCGAACCTGGTGCGCAAGCTGTTCGCCCTGGAGGTCCCCGAGATCGCCGACGGGTCGGTGGAGATCGTCGCGGTGGCCCGGGAAGCCGGCCACCGGTCCAAGATCGCGGTGGCCTCGCAGGTACCCGGGCTCAACGCCAAGGGCGCCTGCATCGGTCCGATGGGCCAGCGGGTGCGCAACGTGATGAGCGAGCTGGCCGGCGAGAAGATCGACATCATCGACTACGACGAGGACCCGGCGCGGTTCGTCGGCAACGCCTTGTCGCCGGCCAAGGTGATGTCGGTGACGGTGATCGACCAGGCGGCGCGTGCGGCCCGGGTGGTGGTTCCGGACTTCCAGCTGTCGCTGGCCATCGGCAAGGAGGGCCAAAACGCCCGGTTGGCGGCCCGGCTGACCGGGTGGCGCATCGATATCCGCAGCGACGCGCCGACCCACTCCGACAGCGAACCCGACCACGTTCCCGGATAAGCGTTCTTATTTGTTCGTCCGTCAAATCCTGTGGAATACCCCAGGTGATTTGTTATGCGCGGTGTAGCGTCGATTCATGCTCGTAACCGGGGTGTCATAACTGAGCGTGAGTCGAACGGGGATGTTTGTCATGAATAGTCATCGTTTTGTGCTTGCCATCGGTGCCGGTCTGGGTGCCGCGCTTCTCGCCGGCTCCCCCGGCCTCGCGGTCGCTGTCAGCGCGGCATTCCCTTCCTGACCGCCAACGACTTGCGCGACGAGATCACCAATGGCACCGGTACCGCTGCGGCGTGGACCGGATCGGTGGATGAGAATTTCGCATTCCAAACGGTCGCACCGCTCGGGGGCATTCTGACGATCTTCGGGAATCATTACATCCAGAATCCGGAGGGGACATCCGACTACGTCACGCTGTTCAACAATGTCTTCCCACTTTTCGATACCCTCCCCGATGATCAGGCATCGACGGCGGCAGCCACCGTGGCTCAGCTCGCCGGGGACACGTCAGACCTGTCCAGCTCGTTTGATACGGACGCCGCCGACACCGGCTGGCTGGCGGATCTAAGCCCGTTGCTGGATATCGGCACCCTGTTCTGAACTGCCGCGCGGCGGGCGGCGACCGGCTGTGCCGAGCGTGTTCGGAACAGCGTCGCCGTATGGGTAGACTGAGCCGTGATCCAGCGCGAGACTTCGGCAGCCGCCTCGCGAACGCACCGCTCCCCGCGGGGACCGGTGCGCACGTGTGTCGGGTGCCGGAAACGCGAGTTGGCCGCCGAATTGCTTCGGGTGGTCGCTGTGTCGGGGAATGGCAACGAGGCCGTCACCGTTGACAGGGCGGGCAGCCAGCCGGGCCGGGGTGCATGGCTGCATCCCCGGCCGCAGTGCCTGCAGGCGGCGATCCGGCGACGAGCGTTCGCGCACGCGCTGCGGATCAGCGGTTCCCCGGATGTATCCGGGGTGGAGGAGTACTTCGATCAACAGATCGGCTCGCCGCCCCGGGCAACAGAACAGGTAGCGAAGAACATGAGCACACCGTGAAGTCCCGATGACCATGCGTCATAGCTAAGCCCGAGGCGCGGCCCACTACCGCTGTCGCCTCATAGACAGGAGAAGTAGTGGCAAAGGCCCGCGTACACGAGTTGGCCAAGGAACTCGGTGTCACCAGCAAGGAAGTCCTCGCTCGTCTGAGCGAGCAGGGCGAATTCGTCAAGTCGGCGTCCTCGACCGTGGAAGCCCCCGTCGCGCGGCGGCTGCGCGAGTCGTTCGGCGGCGG
>NZ_LZIN01000091.1 GCF_001667375.1 Mycolicibacter sinensis
GCCCAGCCCCCGGCGCCCCAGCGTTCCCCGCTGTTGGGGTACGCGATCACCGGCTTGCCGGTGACCCGGCGGGCGATCTCGATGGCCGGCAGCACATCGGCGGGTGCACAGCAGTTCACCCCGACCGCGACGATCTGTGGTACCCCGGCCGCGACCGCGAAGGCGTCGGTCAGCGGCTGGCCCGCACGAGTCGCCGTGCCGTCGATGGTGTAGCTGAGCCAGGCCGGTACCTGCGCTTCGCGCACCAGGCCCACCAGGGCCTCGGCCTCGTCGATGTCGGGCACGGTTTCCAGCGCGAGCACGTCAGCCCCGGCGGCGGCCAGGACCTCCAGTCGGGGGCGGTGCCACGCCGCCAGCTCGGCAACCGAAAGCCCATACCGGCCAACGTATTCCGAGCCATCAGCGCGGGCGGCACCGTAGGGCCCGATCGAGGCCGCCACCCAGTGCCCACTCGCGGCGCCGCCGGCCTCCCGGGCGAGTTCCACACTGCGGCGCAGCAGCGCCAGCGCACCACGCTGGTCGACCCCGCGGGCGGCCAGGCCCGCGAAGCTCGCCTGATAGCTGGCGGTGGTGGCGATCTGCGCGCCCGCGGTGAAGAACGCGGCGTGTACGGCCGCGATCGCATCGGGGGCGTCGAGCAGCAGTCGGGCCGACCACAGCGGATCCGCCAGGTCGGCGCCGCGGGCTTCCAGCTCGGTGGCCAGCCCCCCATCGGCGACGAGCACGGTATCGTCGGGCACGGCGAACCCCACGTTCGCCACTGTAGGGCTCCTGGGCGCCGGCCGTCTTACGGCTGGATAACGCCGACGACACGCGCCAGCGCGTCAGACGCCGGGATGGCGGTACGGGCGATATCTTCTTGGAGCAGACGTACAGGCCCACAAACGAAATACCAACGACGCGATTCGGCCTTATCGGTCGCCTCGCACCGGAATGAGCGGGTAGCGTCGGGGCAGACACCGACACCCCGACGACTAACGGCGAACAGGAAGTAGGTCGTAACGCACTATGGCGCGCATCGGAGACGGCGGTGACTTGCTGAAATGTTCGTTCTGCGGAAAGAGTCAGAAGCAGGTCAAGAAGCTCATCGCGGGTCCGGGCGTCTACATCTGCGATGAATGCATCGACCTGTGCAACGAGATCATCGAAGAGGAGCTGGCCGACGCCGACGACGTCAAGCTCGACGAGCTGCCCAAGCCCGCTGAGATCCGGGACTTCCTGGAGGGTTACGTCATCGGTCAGGACACCGCCAAACGCACGCTGGCGGTGGCCGTCTACAACCACTACAAGCGCATTCAGGCCGGCGAGAAGAGCCGCGATTCGCGCTCGGGTGAGCCGGTAGAGCTGACCAAGTCCAACATCTTGATGCTGGGCCCCACCGGCTGCGGCAAGACCTACCTGGCCCAGACCCTGGCCAAGATGCTCAACGTGCCATTCGCGATCGCCGACGCCACCGCGCTGACCGAGGCGGGCTACGTGGGTGAGGACGTGGAGAACATTCTGCTCAAGCTGATCCAGGCCGCCGACTATGACGTCAAACGCGCCGAGACCGGGATCGTCTACATCGACGAGGTCGACAAGATCGCCCGCAAGAGCGAGAACCCGTCGATCACCCGCGACGTCTCCGGCGAGGGCGTACAGCAGGCGCTGCTGAAGATCCTGGAGGGCACCCAGGCGTCGGTTCCGCCGCAGGGTGGGCGCAAGCACCCGCACCAGGAGTTCATCCAGATCGACACCACCAACGTGTTGTTCATCGTCGCCGGGGCATTCGCCGGCCTGGAGAAGATCGTCTCCGACCGGGTCGGCAAGCGCGGCTTGGGATTTGGTGCCGAGGTTCGCTCCAAGGCGGAGGTCGACACCGTCGATCACTTCGCCGAGGTGATGCCCGAAGACCTGATCAAGTTCGGATTGATTCCGGAGTTCATCGGCCGGCTGCCGGTGGTGGCCTCGGTGACCAACCTGGACATGGAGTCGTTGGTCAAGATCCTCTCCGAGCCGAAGAACGCTCTGGTGAAGCAGTACACCCGGCTGTTCGAGATGGACGGGGTGGAGCTGGAGTTCAGCCAGGACGCGCTGGAGGCGATCGCCGATCAGGCCATCCACCGCGGCACCGGGGCGCGGGGCCTGCGGGCGATCATGGAAGAAGTGTTGCTGCCGGTGATGTATGACATTCCCAGCCGCAATGACGTCGCCAAGGTCGTGGTGACCAAGGAAACGGTGCAGGACAACGTGTTGCCGACCATCGTGCCGCGCAAGGCGTCGCGGTCCGAACGTCGCGACAAGAGCGCCTAGTCGACAGCGGGCGCGGCGGTCCGTTTCAGGGCGGTTCGCAGTCGGTGTCGCCGAGCACCCGGGCCGGCTGCCTGGGGGTCAGGCAGGGCCAGCCTGACAATGGTGCGGGCGACCATCAGGTACTGGCGCGGCAGCGGACCAGTGGTGTACGGCAGGTCGTACTTCTCGCATAACGCCCGCACTTGGACCGCGATCTCCGGGAGGCGGTTGCTGGGCAGGTCGGGGAACAGATGATGCTCGATCTGATAACACAGGTTGCCGCTCAGGTATCCCAGTACAGGTCCCGCGTCGAAGTTCGCGGAGCCCAGCATCTGTCGCAGATACCATTCGGAGCGGGTTTCGCGCTCCAGCACCGCCGGGTCGAATTTTTCGGCGCCGTCGGGAAAGTGGCCACAAAAGATCACCAGGTACGCCCACACGTTCCGGATCAGATTGGCGCTGGCGTTGGCCGCGAAGGTCCGGCGCCAGCGCTGTCCACCCAGCGCGGGAAAGAGCAGATATTCCTTGGTCACCTGGCGGGCGGCTTTGCGGAGGAACGTCCGGGTGGCCGCGGACTTCTCGGCGTCGGTCCGAGCGCGGCTGCGCCCAGAGGCCAGGGTGTGCAGGGCGACGCCCCATTGGAACCCCACCGCCAGCACCAGGTTGGCCAGCGGCTGTAACAGGTTGCCGGGTCCCCAAGGCTGGTCACGGCTGACCCGCATGATGCCGAACCCCATGTCCTCGTCCATCCCGATGATGTTGGTGAACACGTGGTGGGAATAGTTGTGGGAGTAGCGCCACTGTGCCGAGACGGCCGTCATATCCCATTCCCACGTGTTGGAATGGATCTCCGGATCGTTCATCCAGTCCCATTGGCCGTGAGTCACGTTGTGGCCGATCTCCATGTTTTCGACGCACTTTGCCACCGCCAGCGCGGCCGTGCCCAGCATCCAGCCCAGCCTGGTCTTGCTGCGGTGGATCACCACCCGCGCCGCGACATCCAGCAGCCGTTGGAACACGATCGTGCGGTGGATGTAGGCGGCGTCTCGGGCGCCGAGGGAGGCTTCGACGCCGCGGCGGATCGCGTCCAGCTCAAGGCCAAGCGCTTCGACGTCGGATTCGCTGAGATGGGCGTAGCGGCCGACCTGGCTGATTGCCACGTGACGATTCCTAAGGTGGTGGGTACGTCGACGGGGAGCCAGGGCTGTTTTGTCGATCTGGCCCGCACCCTACGCGACGATCTGCCTCGGTGCGACGCGAGCGGGACACCGGGAGCCGCTGGTCAGCTGCATCTCTGCGACACAAAGTAATCCCAGCTGTGCCGGGCGTTCATGCGCTGGCGACGGCGCCGCGCGGCCAAACCTTACTCGCCGGTAGCGATCTTTCTTAAAGTTCGGCCGCCGCCTATAGTGATGAAAACCACATTCTTGGTCGTGGTCGGGTGCGAACTCGGCCCTGACGTCGGGGTTTCACCGTCAACCGGTGCCGTTTCGACACGGTGTGGCGTCGAACCGTCTCTAAGAACGATGCAATAATCGGTACCGCCAGTGACAGAAAAAAATGTGGGTGCGCCAGTCGCGCTGCGCGGGCCCGGGGAGACAGTGATGGAAGGCGGGGCCGTGGGTCCGAGCGGTAACGGAGCCGGGTCGGCGCCCGGGCGCCAAAAACTCGAGAAAGTCGTCATCCGTTTCGCCGGGGACTCCGGTGACGGTATGCAGCTCACCGGCGATCGCTTCACCTCCGAGGCGGCGCTGTTCGGCAACGACCTGGCCACCCAGCCCAACTACCCGGCCGAGATCCGCGCACCTCAGGGCACCCTGCCGGGCGTGTCGTCGTTCCAGATCCAGATCGCCGACTTTGACATCCTGACCGCCGGCGACCGCCCCGACGTACTGGTGGCGATGAACCCCGCGGCCCTGAAGGCCAACATCGGCGACCTGCCCCGCGGCGGGATGGTGATCGTCAACTCCGACGAGTTCACCAAGCGCAACCTGGCCAAGATCGGTTACGAGAACAACCCGCTGGACACCGAGGAACTCACCGACTACGTCGTGGTCCCGGTCGCGATGACCTCGCTGACGCTGGGCGCGGTCGAGGTGATCGGCGCGACCAAGAAGGACGGCGCGCGCGCCAAGAACATGTTCGCCCTGGGCCTGCTGTCCTGGATGTACGGCCGGGAGCTGGCGAGCAGCGAACGCTTCATCCGGGAGAAGTTCGCCAAGAAGCCTGACGTCGCCGAGGCCAACGTGCTGGCGCTCAAGGCGGGCTGGAACTACGGCGAGACCACCGAGGCGTTCGGCACCACCTACGAGATCTCACCGGCCAAGCTGCCGGCGGGCGAGTACCGCCAGATCTCGGGCAACACCGCTCTCGCCTATGGCGTCATCACCGCCGGCCAGTTGGCCGACACCCAGGTGGTGCTGGGGACCTACCCGATCACCCCGGCCTCGGACATCCTGCACGAGCTGTCCAAGCACAAGAACTTCAACGTGCTGACCTTCCAGGCCGAGGACGAGATCGCCGGGATCGGTGCGGCGATCGGCGCCTCCTACGGTGGCGCGCTGGGCGTCACCAGCACCTCCGGCCCGGGCTTGGCGCTCAAGGCCGAAGCGCTGGGCTTGGCCGTGATGACCGAGCTGCCGCTGCTGTTGATCAATGTTCAGCGCGGCGGCCCGTCGACCGGCCTGCCGACCAAGACCGAGCAGGCGGATCTGCTGCAGGCGCTGTACGGCCGCAACGGTGAGTCGCCGGTCGCGGTGCTGGCGCCGTGCACGCCGTCGGACTGCTTCGAGACCGCCATCGAGGCCGTCCGGATCGCGCTGGCCTACCGCACGCCGGTGGTGCTGCTGTCCGACGGGGCGATCGCCAACGGTTCCGAGCCGTGGCGCATCCCCGACGTCGCCTCGATGGAGCCCATCGAGCGCAACCTGGCCAAGGCCGGCGAGCCCTTCCAGCCCTACGCCCGTGACCCCGAGACCCTGGCCCGGCAGTTCGCCATCCCGGGCACCCCAGGGCTCGAGCACCGGATCGGTGGGCTGGAGAAGGCCAACGGCTCCGGGGAGATCTCCTACGAGCCGGCCAACCACGACCTGATGGTGCGGTTGCGTCAGGCCAAGATCGACGGCATCAAGATCCCCGACCTGGTCGTCGACGACCCGACCGGTGACGCGGAGCTGCTGCTGCTGGGCTGGGGCAGTTCCTACGGACCGATCGCCGAGGCGTGCCGACGGGTCCGGCGCGGCGGCGTCAAGGTCGCGCAGGCGCACCTGCGCTACCTCAACCCGCTGCCGGCCAACCTGGGCGAGGTGCTGCGGCGCTACCCGAAGGTCGTGCTGCCGGAGATGAACCTGGGCCAGCTGGCGCTGCTGCTGCGCGGCCGCTACCTGGTCGACATCCAGTCGGTGACCAAGGTGGCCGGCAAGGCCTTCCTCGCCGAAGAGGTGGAGGGGATCATCGACGACGCGCTGTCCGGGACGCTGGCCGCGCGGGAGAACGAGAAGGCGTCGCTGGCCAAGGCCACGGCGGTCACCATTGCGGGTACAGCAGGAGCGAAGTCATGACCGCAGAACCGACGACCGAATCGCTGGTCGGCACCGAGCTGGGGCTGACCGCCCTCAGCGGGGTGCCCACCACCGACGAGCCGCAGAAGTCCAAGGACTTCACCTCCGACCAGGAGGTGCGCTGGTGCCCGGGGTGTGGCGACTACGCCATCCTCAACACGATGCGCAACTTCCTGCCCGAGCTGGGGCTGCGCCGGGAGAATGTGGTGTTCGTCAGCGGGATCGGCTGCTCCAGCCGATTCCCGTACTACATGAACACCTACGGGGTGCACTCGATCCACGGCCGCGGCCCGACGTTCGCCACCGGGCTGGCGACCGCCCGCGAAGACCTGAAGGTCTTCCTGATCACCGGTGACGGCGACGCGCTGTCGATCGGCGGCAACCACCTGATCCACACCTTGCGCCGCAACGTCAACATCACCATCCTGCTGTTCAACAACCGGATCTACGGCCTGACCAAAGGCCAGTACTCGCCGACGTCGGAGACCGGCAAGATCACCAAGTCGACGCCATTCGGGTCGCTGGACAACCCGTTCAACCCGGTCTCGCTGGCGATCGGCGCCGAGGCGACGTTCGTCGGGCGCGCCCTCGACTCCGACCGCAAGGGCCTCACCGAGGTGCTGCGCGGGGCGATGGAGCACCGCGGCTCGGCGCTGGTGGAAATCCTGCAGGACTGCCCGGTGTTCAACGACGGCTCCTTCGACCTGCTGCGCAAGGAGGGTGCGGAGAACCGCCTCATCAACGTCCGCCAGGGCGAGCGGATCATCTTCGGCGCCGAGGGTGAGTTTTGCGTGATCAAGACCGGCTACGGGCTGGAGGTCGCCAAGACCGCCAACGTGTCGGCCGACCAGATCGTCGTGCACGACGCCACCCTGGCCGACTCCTCCTACGCGTTCGCGCTGTCGCGGCTGTCCGAGCAGGACCTGTCGCACTTCCCGATGGGCATCTTCCGCAAGATCACCAAGCCCACCTACGACGACCTGGCTCGCGCGCAGGTCGCCGCGGCGCGGCAGGCAAGCGCGCACGACTCCGCCGCACTACAGGCGCTGCTGCGTGGCCGCGACACCTGGACCGTGGATTAAGGCGAGGCTGACACCATGACCGGCCGGTTGGCCGGGGTCGTACTGGCCGGCGGCGCCTCGCGCCGGATGGGCCGCGACAAGGCCGTCCTGACCGTCGACGGGATGTTCGACGGCCGCACCCTGGTGGAGCACCTGGTATCGGTCGTCTCCCGGCGCTGCGATCCGGTCTTCGTGGTGGCCGCCCAGGAGCAGGCACTGCCCGCTCTTGCCGCGCAGGTGCTGCGCGACGAGGTGCCCGGCCTGGGTCCGCTGCCGGCCATCGGACTGGGCCTGCGGGCCGCGGCGCACGCGGGCGCCGAACGCGCCTTCGTCTGCGCGGTCGACATGCCGTTTCTGACGCCAGAACTGATCGCCCACTTGGCCGGGACGCGCGCACCCGCCGACGTCGTGCTACCGCGGGCGGTCCGCGACCACTATCTGGCCGGGGTTTACCGCACAGCCTTGGCCGAGACCGTCGACGCGCTGGTCGCCGCAGGGGAGCGGCGAGTAGGGGCGCTGGTCGATCTGGTCGACGTCCGGCGCATCGTGGTGACCGATGCGGCCCCGCTGACCAACCTCAACTCTCCGGACGATGTGGCCGGACTGTCGTGAGCGCACCGGCGAAGCCCTCGGGACTTGAGCTGTTGACAGCAAATATCACTGGGCGATTCTGATAACGGTTTTTGTGACGCCGCGCTAGGTGTAAACAAACTTTTCTGTTATCTCGCCGACATACGGCGATTATCATCGCCGGGGGGCCGTGGCCCCGCGGCCGGTATGCCTGCGCTCGGACGGCGAAAGCATCTGTCGGGGAGCGAATTTCGGTCGTCGGCAACGGAAGGGACGCTGTCGGCGCCGATCGGCTGAAATGCCAGTCCGCAATGGCCCGACAGCTTTCGTAACGAAAACAAATAATCTCGATGATCCGGCGAATGGGTGAAGCCGCGACCCGGCGAGCGGGGAGAGGCGGGCGGGGCGGGGCATGCAGGGTCGATGATGTTCTGACCTGCATGCTGCTGGGGCAGATGATGCCCTTGGGGCCGGTGGGGTGGTGCTGTCGCTCGCGCCGGCACGCAAATGACCGGAAAAACCGCATCCCTTTCCGTGGCCCAGCCCACAAAATAACCGTGATTTGACTCACGAAAATCGGGTGGGCTGCCGGCCCCGTCCGGAAGCGGAAAGTTATTGCTGACCTGCTGTAACCATTCAATAGTCCGCTGTGATGGTTTCGTTATCTGCCCGAGATGCTCGCGACATCCGGCTGGACGGGACGTATGAGCGTTTCGTAAATTTCCCTTCGCCCGAATGTCGGGCAAACAAATTGAATCCACGGACCGCGTGTGAGCGGGGCCGCGGGCGGCCCCATGAATGCTTCCGCGGTGCCGGGTGTCATCCCCGGCGGGCAGACCCTGCCCCCGCTGTCGTGCCCGACCAAGACGGCACGTCTCGAAAACTACTCCACCTGGGCCACCAGGCCCGCCAGCTCACCTGCACTTCGGCGCGCGCGCAGCGAAAGGAACGATGTTGAAGAACGTCCGGAAGCCCCTCACCCTGGCCGCGATCGCCGGAGCCCTGATCACCGGCGCGGTCGCCCTGTCCGACGCCACCGCCAAGGCGGACGGCGTCAACTGGGACGCCGTCGCAGCCTGCGAGTCCGGCGGTAACTGGTCGATCAACACCGGTAACGGCTACTACGGCGGCCTGCAGTTCAATGCGGGCACCTGGCGTGCCAACGGCGGCAGCGGTATGCCGCACAATGCCAGCCGGGCCGAGCAGATCCGGGTGGCCGAGAACGTGCTGCGCAGCCAGGGCATCGGCGCGTGGCCGGTCTGCGGCCGTCGCGGCTGACCTCCGGACGACACGGCGCCGGGCGATGAGCCCGGCGCCGTCGTCGTCGGCGGCGGAATGCGCCCGGTAGCGTCGGGACCATGTCCGAAACGCCACGTGAGCTCGATGTCATCGTCTACGGGGCCACCGGCTTCGCCGGGAAGCTGACCGCCCAGTACCTGTCTCGCGCCGGCGGTGCCGCGCGTATCGGGCTGGCCGGGCGCTCGGCGGAGCGACTGCAGGCGGTGCGCGATGAGCTCGGTGCCGCGGCGCAGGACTGGCCGATCGTGGTCGCCGGCGCCGGAGACCCCGCGTCGCTGGAGGCGATGGCGGCCCGCACCCGAGTGGTGATCAGCACCGTCGGCCCCTACACCCGTTATGGCATACCCCTGGTCGCCGCCTGCGCCGCCGCGGGCACCGACTACGTCGACCTCACCGGCGAGGCGACGTTCGTGCGGGAGAGCATCGACCTCTACCACAAGCAGGCCGCAGACAACCGAGCGCGCATCGTGCACGCCTGCGGCTTCGACTCCATTCCCTCGGATCTCAGCGTCTATGCGCTCTACCGGGCGGCCCGCGACGAGGGCACCGGAGACCTACTCGACACCGACCTCGTCGTGCGGGGCTTCTCCGGCGGTGTGTCCGGCGGCACCCTCGCCTCGATGGTGGAGGTCCTGAGCACCGTCGCCAGCGACCCGGAGGCCCGGCGGCAGCTGTTCGATCCCCATACGCTCAGCGTCGACCGGCCGGCAGAACCCCGGCTGGGCCGCGAACCCGACCTGGCCTGGCACCGGGGCCGTGACATCGCGCCGGAACTGGAGGGAATCTGGACCGCCGGCTTCGCCATGGCGCCCTACAACACCCGCATCGTGCGGCGCAGCAACGGCTTGCTGGGCTGGGCCTACGGGCGCCGGTTCCGCTACGCCGAACACATGAGTGTCGGGTCGTCGGCCGCGGCCCCTGTGCTGTCGGCAATCGCGACCGTGCTGGGCAAAGTGACCTTCGGACTCGGCGGCCACCTCTTCCGGCTGCTGCCGCCCGAATTGCTCGAGCGGGTGTTGCCCAAACCGGGCACCGGGCCGAGCCAAAGCACGCGCGAAAACGGCTACTACCGCCTCGAGACCTACACGAAAACGACCAGCGGAGCTCGCTATCTGGCGGTCATGGCGCAGCAGGGCGACCCCGGCTACCAGGCCACCTCGGTGCTGCTGGCCGAGAGCGCGCTGGCGCTGGCACTCGATCGCGACGCTCTGTCCGATCACTACGGAGTGCTCACCCCGGCGGCCGCGATGGGCGACGCCCTGCTGGCCCGGCTGCCCGCGGCGGGGGTGACGTTAGAAGTGTCGCGGCTGCGCTGACCGGTATTGACACGACCGGTGTCGGTAGCCGTTGTTTCCGCTAGTGTTTTTTGCGACCGCTCTTACGTCAGCACCCAGCAACGAAGGTGGACGAATACTCCCATGGCCGGCCTTGACGATCTCTTCGCGCAGATTCCCATCCAGGACATTGCCAACCAGCTCGGTGCCGACTCGGGTGAGGTGGAGAGCACCATCCGCACCCTGGTGCCGGTGCTGGTCAGCGGACTGAACCACAACGCCCAGGACCCGGGCCAGGCCGACAACATCGCCAGCACGGCCAACAGCTTCGCGGCCCAGGGTTTTCTGGGCGACGCGCTCGGCAGCAACCAGGCCGAGGGTCAGCAGGTGATCTCGACCATCTTCGGCGGCAACGACACCAGCCAGGTTGCCTCGGCGCTGTCGGGCGCCGGCGCGGGCAACAACGACCTGTTGCAAAAGCTGCTTCCGATCATCGCGCCGATCGTGCTCGCCTACATCGGCAAGCAACTGAGCGGCCAGAAGGAGGAGCCGGCCCAACAGCAGGGTTCCGGCGGCGGCCTCGGTGACGTCCTGGGCAGCATCCTGGGTGGCATGGCCGGTGGCGGCGGTGCCAAGAACCAGTCGATGGGCAGCATCCTGGGCAACATGCTCGGCGGCAAGACCGGCGGCGCCATCGGCGACATCCTCGGCGGACTGCTCGGCGGCAAGAAGTAGCCAGTCTTCACCAGCCCTCGGACCGATGGCGGTCCGGGGGCTTTGGCCTGTGCTGGGCCGTCGTTCCTAGAATTGAGCGGTGACCGTGACCCCCGATGCCGCGAACACCGATCACCTGCCCAAATCCTGGGAGCCGGGTGCGGTTGAGGACGCGATCTACCAGCGCTGGGTGGATGCCGGCTACTTCACCGCGGATCCGGCCAGCACCAAGCCCGGCTATTCGATAGTGCTGCCCCCGCCGAACGTCACCGGCAGCCTGCACATGGGCCACGCCCTCGACCACACCCTGATGGACGCGCTGACCCGCCGCAAGCGGATGCAGGGTTATGAGGTGCTGTGGCTGCCGGGCATGGACCACGCCGGTATCGCGACTCAAAGCGTCGTGGAGCGGCGTCTGGCGGCCGAGGGCAAGACCAAAGAGGACCTCGGCCGCGCGGCCTTCATCGAGAAGGTGTGGGAGTGGAAGCGCGACTCCGGCGGCACCATCGGCACCCAGATGCGCCGGATCGGCGACGGCGTGGACTGGAGCCGTGAGCGGTTCACCATGGACGAGCACCTGTCACGCGCTGTCCGCACCATCTTCAAGCGGCTCTACGACGCCGGTCTGATTTACCAGGCCGAGCGGCTGGTCAACTGGTCGCCGGTGCTGGAGACCGCGATCAGCGACCTCGAGGTCAAATACGAGGACATCGAGGGCGAGCTGGTGTCGTTCCGGTACGGCTCATTAGACGACGCACAGGCGCACCTGGTGGTCGCCACCACCCGGCTCGAGACCATGCTCGGCGACACCGCGATCGCGGTGCACCCCGACGACGACCGCTACCGAGACCTGGTCGGGACCAGCCTGGCGCACCCGTTCCTGGAGCGGCAGATCGCCGTGGTCGCCGACGCCCACGTCGACCCCGAATTCGGCACCGGCGCCGTCAAAGTCACTCCTGCCCATGACCCCAACGACTTCGAGATCGGCCTGCGCCACCAGCTGGCGATGCCGACGATCCTGGACACCAGGGGCCGGATCACCGGCACCGGAACGCAGTTCGACGGCATGGACCGCTTTGAGGCCCGGGTCGCGGTGCGCGAAGCGCTGGCCGCCCAGGGCCGCATCGTCGCCGAGAAACGGCCCTACCTGCACAGCGTCGGACATTCCGAGCGCAGCGGCGAGGTCATCGAGCCGCGGTTGTCGATGCAGTGGTGGGTCGATGTGTCCTCGCTGGCCAAGGCGGCCGGTGACGCCGTCCGTAACGGCGACACCATCATTCACCCCAAAAGCCTGGAGCCGCGCTGGTTCAGCTGGGTCGACGACATGCACGACTGGTGCATCTCCCGCCAGCTGTGGTGGGGTCACCGCATCCCGATCTGGCACGGGCCCAATGGCGAGAAGGTCTGCGTCGGCCCGGATGACACGCCGCCGGAAGGCTGGGAGCAGGACCCCGACGTGCTCGACACCTGGTTCTCCTCGGCACTGTGGCCGTTCTCCACGATGGGCTGGCCGGAAGCCACGCCGGAGTTGGCGAAGTTCTATCCCACCACCGTGTTGGTGACCGGCTACGACATCCTGTTCTTCTGGGTGGCCCGGATGATGATGTTCGGCACCTTCGTCGGCGATGACGACGCACTGCACGGTGGCAAGGTTCCGTTCCACAACGTGTTCCTGCACGGCCTGATTCGCGACGAGCACGGCCGCAAGATGAGCAAATCCCGCGGCAACGGCATCGACCCGCTGGACTGGGTCGAGACGTTCGGCGCCGACGCCCTGCGGTTCACCCTGGCCCGCGGCGCCAGCCCCGGTGGTGACCTGTCGATCGGCGAGGACCATGCCCGGGCGTCGCGCAACTTCGTCACCAAGCTGTTCAACGCCACCCGCTTCGCGCTGCTCAACGGCGCCCGGCCCGCGCCGCTGCCGTCGCTCGAGGAGCTGACCGATGCCGACCGCTGGATCCTGGGGCGGCTGGAAGAGGTTCGCGCCGAAGTGGATTCGGCCTTCGACGGCTACGAGTTCGGCCGCGCCTGCGAGGCGCTCTACCACTTCGCCTGGGACGAGTTCTGCGACTGGTATGTGGAGTTGGCCAAAACGCAGCTGGGCGAGGGCCTTTCGCACACCACCGCGGTGCTGGCCGCGGTGCTCGATACGCTGCTGCGCCTACTGCATCCGGTGATCCCGTTCGTTACCGAAACCTTGTGGCAGGAGCTCACCGGTGAAGAGTCCCTGGTGATCGCCGACTGGCCGGAGCCGTCCGGAATCGTTCTGGACCAGGTTGCCGCACAACGGATCGCCGACATGCAGAAGCTGGTGACCGAGGTGCGCCGGTTCCGCAGCGATCAGGGCCTGCGCGACCGGCAGAAGGTACCGGCCCGGTTGACCGGTATCGACGGCGCCGATCTGGCCACCCAGGTCGCCGCGGTGACGTCGCAGGCCTGGCTGACCGAGCCGGGCGAGGACTTCGCGCCATCGGCCACCGTCGAGGTGCGACTGGGCCCCACGGGCGGTGGAAGCACCGTCGTGGTCGAACTGGACACCTCGGGCACCGTCGATCTCGCCGCCGAACGGCGCCGCCTGGAAAAGGATCTGGCGGCCGCGGAGAAGGAGCTGGTGGCCACCGCGGCGAAGCTCGACAACGAGGCCTTCCTGGCCAAGGCGCCCGAAGCGGTGGTCGAAAAGATCCGGGCCCGTCAGCAGTCGGCCCGCGACGAAGTGGACCGGATCACCGTGCGTCTTTCGGGGCTGACATGACCGAGCACCCGGTCGGCACCACCGAGCCGACCCCGGATGAGATCGCGGCGCTGCTGCAGGTCGAGCACCTGCTCGACCAGCGGTGGGGCGAGACCAAGATCGAGCCGAGCCTGACCCGGATCAACGCCGTGCTGGAGCTGCTCGGCTCCCCGCAGCGCAGCTATCCCTCGATTCACGTGGCGGGTACCAACGGCAAGACCTCGGTGGTCCGGATGATCGATGCGCTACTGACGGCGTTCAGCCGTCGTACCGGTCGCACCACCAGCCCGCATCTGCAATCGGCGGTCGAGCGCATCGCCATCGACGGGGTCCCGATCACCCCGGCCAGATACGTGGAGACCTACGCCGAGATCGAGCCGTTCGTGCAGATGGTCGACGCGTCCTCGCAGGAGCAGGGCGGGCCGGCGATGAGCAAATTCGAAGTGCTCACCGCAATGGCGTTCGCGGCGTTCGCCGACGCCCCGATCGACGTCGCGGTCGTGGAGGTCGGCATGGGCGGCCGCTGGGACGCGACCAATGTCGTCGACGCCCCGGTTGCCGTGATCACCCCGATCGGCATCGACCACGTCGACTACCTGGGCGACGACATCGCCGGCATCGCCGCGGAGAAGGCCGGCATCATTCACCGCTCCGCCGATGAGCTCGTCGATACCGTGGCGGTGATTGCCCGTCAGGCCCCCGAGGCGATGGAGATGCTGCTGGCCCAGTCGGTGCGCGCGGATGCCGCGGTGGCGCGGGAGAACTCCGAGTTCGCGGTGCGCAGCCGCCGGCTGGCGGTCGGTGGCCAGCTGTTGGAGCTGCAGGGCCTGGGCGGGGTGTACGCCGATATCTTTCTGCCGCTGCACGGCGAACACCAGGCCCACAATGCGGTGGTGGCGTTGGCGGCAGTCGAGGCGTTCTTCGGTGCCGGTGCCGAGCGTCAGCTCGACGTCGACACGGTCCGGGCCGGCTTCGCCGCGGCGACGAGCCCCGGGCGGCTGGAGCGGATGCGCAGTTCGCCCACGGTGTTCGTCGACGCCGCGCACAACCCGGCCGGCGCGGCCGCCCTGGCCCAGGCGCTGACCGACGAGTTCGACTTCCGGTTCCTGGTCGGGGTGGTCAGCGTGCTCGCCGACAAGGACGTCAGCGGAATCCTCGCCGCCCTGGAACCGGTGTTCGACCGAATCGTGGTGACCCACAACGGATCTCCGCGGGCCGTGGACATCGAGACGCTGACCGCGGCGGCGGTGCGGTGGTTCGGAGACGACCGGGTGGTGACCACCGAGACGCTCGGGGACGCCATCGACACCGCCACCGCGCTGGTCGACGAGTTCGACTCCGAGGGCTCCGGACAGCAACCGTTCGCCGGAACCGGCATTGTGATCACCGGCTCGGTGGTCACCGCCGGGGCCGCCCGCACCTTGTTCGGAAAGGACCCGGCATGACCGACCACACCGCGGCGCCCGATCCGTGGCGCGGTTTCCGCGGCGTGATGGCGGCGACCCTGATCCTCGAGGCGATCGTGGTGCTGCTGGCGCTGCCGGTGGTCCACGTGGTCGGCGGCGGGCTGACACCGGCGTCGCTGGCCTACCTGCTCGGCTTGGCGCTGGTGTTGGTGCTGTTCACCGGAATCCAGGGCCGGTCCTGGGCGATCTGGGCCAATCTGGCGGTGCAACTGGTGTTGGTCGCCGGGTTCGCGGTCTATCCGGGCGTGGGTGTGATGGGCCTGGTGTTCACCGGCGTGTGGGCGCTGATCGCCTACTTCCGTGCCGAGGTGTTGCGCCGGTCATAGCGGGGCGGCTATTCGGTACGCTGACGCGGTGACTGAGCGGACTTTGGTGCTGATCAAGCCGGACGGCGTGAACCGTCGGCTGGTGGGCGAGATCATCAGCCGGATCGAGAAGAAGGGCCTGACGCTGGCGGCGCTGGAGCTGCGGCCGGTGCAGCAGGCCGTGGCCCGGCAGCACTACGGCGAACACGAGGGCAAGGCGTTCTTCGCCTCCCTGCTGGACTTCATCACCTCCGGCCCGGTGGTCGCCGCCGTGGTGGAGGGACCGCGGGCCATCGAGGCGTTCCGGCAGCTCGCCGGCGGTACCGACCCGGTGGCCAAGGCCACCCCCGGGACCATCCGGGGTGACTTCGGACTGGAGACCCAGTACAACCTGGTGCACGGCTCCGACTCGCCGGAGTCGGCCGAGCGCGAGATCGCGCTGTGGTTCCCCGACCTGAAGCCGTCGACGCCGACCTCACCCATGACACTGGCCTGACGTCGCAGTTAATGCCTTTGGCCCGGGTTGCTCGGGTTGTGTGGGATACTGACCAACGGGTGAACGTCACCGGACCGGTGTCGGACACCCGAATGAAGACTTAGCGAGTGCGACGGTCGCGATATGTGATGCGGCGCCGATCGCGGGTCCTCATTCAGCCAGGCACCGAGTCGGTTCCACCCGAGCCCCTCGGAGCGAGACCACCACAAGCCCGGGGGAAGTGAGCCGGGCGAATAACGAGAAGCCCTCGCGTGGCCGCGTCGTAGTTACGCGCCCGGGGGCTTGAGGAGACGTACGTGGCAGACCCCTCGCTTTTTAAGGGCCCTTTTTCAGATGCACCGGCGGTGCCGGCCGAGCACGAGGACTTGCCCGACCGGCTGAGGGTCCACTCCCTGGCCCGGGTGCTGGGAACCACCAGCAAGCGGGTACTGGATGCCCTCATCGAGCTGGATGGCCGGGCGCGCAGCGCCCACTCCAGCGTGGACCGCGTCGAGGCAGTCCGCGTGCGTGACCTGCTGGATTCGATCGGGAAGCCGACCGCCGAGGTGGCCGAGGAGACCGGTGATGTCGCCGAGGAGCCCGAGTCCCGGCTGCTGCTGGAGACCGCCCCGGAGGCCGCCAGCGCGCGGGTCGCCGACTACATGCCGCTGTTCGTGGCGCCGCAGCCGGTCACTTTCGAGCCCCCCGCGTCCGACGACAGCGACGACAGCGACGACGGCTCCGACGATGACGACGACCTCGGCGCCGACGCCGACGCCGACGCCGACGACGAGAACGGGGACCGTCCCGCCAGCCGTCGCCGCCGTCGCGGCCGGCGCGGACGCGGTCGGGGCCGCGGCTCCGAGGGGGGCGCCCCAGACGACACGGCCGACACCGCCGACTCCGACGATGACACCGAGGACACCGAGGACGACGATTCGGCCGCGGAATCCGACGAGACCACCGATACCGATGACGGCGGCGACGACGAGACCGATTCCGCCGACGAGACGGGTAGCCGGCGCCGGCGCCGCCGCCGTCGCCGAAAGACCGGTAACGGCGACGACGACGACACCGGGTCCGCCGATGACCCGCCCAACACCGTCGTGCACGAACGGACACCGCGCGCCAAGACCGCCAGGAACGCCAAGAACGAGAAGAGCTCCTCGGACGACGAGATCCAGGGCATCACCGGGTCCACGCGCCTGGAGGCCAAACGTCAGCGTCGCCGCGACGGGCGTGACGCCGGGCGCCGCCGCCCGCCGATCCTGAGCGAGGCCGAGTTCCTGGCCCGCCGCGAGGCCGTGGAACGCCGGATGGTGGTCCGCGACCGGGTCCGCACCGAGCCGCCGCACATCGGCGCCCGCTACACCCAGATCGCCGTGCTCGAAGACGGCGTGATGGTCGAGCACTTCGTCACCTCGGCGGCATCGACCTCCCTGGTCGGCAACGTCTATCTGGGCATCGTGCAGAACGTGTTGCCGTCGATGGAGGCCGCGTTCGTCGACATCGGTCGCGGCCGCAACGGCGTGCTCTATGCCGGCGAGGTGAACTGGGAGGCCGCCGGCCTGGGCGGCGCCAACCGCAAGATCGAGCAGGCGCTCAAGCCGGGCGACTACGTCGTGGTGCAGGTCAGCAAGGATCCGATCGGGCACAAGGGCGCCCGGCTGACCACGCAGGTCTCGCTGGCCGGCCGCTACCTGGTATATGTGCCGGGAGCGTCGTCGACCGGGATCAGCCGCAAGCTGCCCGACACCGAGCGTCAGCGGCTCAAGGAGATCCTGCGCGAGGTGGTGCCCGCCGATGCCGGCGTGATCATCCGCACCGCGTCGGAGGGCGTCAAAGAAGAGGACATCCGCGCCGACGTGGAACGTCTCCAGGAGCGCTGGAACCAGATCGAGGCGACCGCGGCCGAGACCAAGGCGAAAGCCGCCGGCGCTGCGGTGGCGCTCTACGAAGAGCCCGATGTCCTGGTCAAGGTGATCCGCGACCTGTTCAACGAGGACTTCTCCGAGCTGGTGGTCTCCGGTGACGACGCCTGGGCGACGATCAACGAGTACGTGGGATCGGTGGCGCCGGAATTGCTGCCGAAGCTGACCCGCTACCCTGGGCCCGCGCAGGGCGCGGAAGAGCAAGCCGGTCAAGCCGGCCCGGACGTGTTCGCCGTGCACCGCATCGACGAGCAACTGGCCAAGGCGATGGATCGCAAGGTCTGGCTGCCCTCCGGCGGAACCCTGGTGATCGATCGGACCGAGGCCATGACGGTCGTCGACGTCAACACCGGCAAGTTCACCGGATCCGGGGGCAACCTCGAGGAGACGGTGACCAAGAACAACCTGGAGGCCGCCGAGGAGATCGTGCGCCAGCTGCGCCTGCGCGACATCGGCGGCATCATCGTCATCGACTTCATCGACATGGTGCTGGAGTCCAACCGCGACCTGGTGCTGCGCCGGCTGACCGAGGCGCTGGGACGGGACCGCACCCGCCACCAGGTCTCAGAGGTGACGTCGCTCGGTTTGATCCAGCTGACCCGCAAGCGGCTGGGCACCGGGCTGATCGAGGCGTTCTCGACGTCGTGTCAGCACTGCGCCGGGCGCGGCATCATGGTGCACGCCGACCCGGTCGACTCGGCCGCGCCGGGGCGCAAGTCCGAGCCGAGCAGCCGTCGCAGCAAGCGGTCGAAGAAGCCCAAGGTCGACGAACCGGTGGTGGCCAAGGTTCCGGTGCACACCCCCGGTGACCATCCGATGTTCAAGGCGATGGCCGCGGCCAGCGACCGCCACGACGACGAGGCGGACGAGCCGCAGGACGCGACCGACACCGACGAGCAGCCCGACGCCGATACCGAGGAGCAGCTGCCGGTGGAGGCCGTCGAGGAGGCGGCTGACGACGAGGACACCGAGGACACCGAAGACTCCGAGGACACCGACGAAGACACCGAGGACGCCGACGACGACTCCGATGAGGATGACGTCGAGGTCGATCTGGACGACGATGACGACGACTTCGACGACGATCTGGATGTCATCGACGAGTCGGACGATTCGGATGAGGCCGACGAGTCCGACCAGGACACGCTGGCCGCGGCGGCGCCCTACGAACGTCCCCGGCGGCGGCGGGCGGCGGCCCGTCCGGCCGGGCCGCCCAGCTGAGAAGGGCCGGTTTGACCCTTTAGTCGCTGGTCAAGTACCCTAGACCAGTTGTCACCAGGCCGGTGGACTCGGCCGACAAACCCCAGCTGTACGCGAGCCTCGATAGCGCGCGCTCCGAAAGAAGAGGAAGACACCAACGATGGCGACGTACGCAATCGTCAAAACCGGCGGCAAGCAGTACAAGGTTGCCGTCGGCGACGTGCTCAAGGTGGAGAAGCTCGAGTCCGAGCCGGGTGCATCGGTATCGCTGCCGGTCGCGCTGGTGGTGGACGGCACCACCGTCACCACCGACGCCGCCAAGCTGGCGAAGGTCGCGGTCACCGGCGAGGTGCTCGAGCACACCAAGGGCCCCAAGATCCGCATCCACAAGTTCAAGAACAAGACCGGCTACCACAAGCGGCAGGGTCACCGTCAGCAGCTGACCGTGCTCAAGGTCACCGGAATCAAGTAGCAGGAGGCAGCGAGATGGCACACAAGAAGGGCGCTTCCAGCTCACGGAACGGCCGCGATTCAAACGCGCAGCGACTCGGGGTCAAGCGGTTCGGCGGCCAGGTCGTCAAGGCCGGCGAGATTTTGGTGCGGCAGCGGGGTACGCATTTCCACCCGGGCATCAACGTCGGGCGCGGCGGCGACGACACGCTGTTCGCCACGGCACCCGGCTCGGTCGAGTTCGGCCAGAAGCGCGGCCGCAAGACCGTCAGCATCGTGCCTGTCGCCCGCGCGGAGAGTTAACCAACCGGCCCCGCGTCGCGAGCGTGCACTGACTGCGAAGAAGAGCAACGAAACTCGCAGTGGTTACCCGCTCGACGCGTGGGACGGGTGAGAGGAAGCCCGATGTCCCGGTTCGTCGACCGCGTCGTCATCCATGTGCGCGCGGGCGACGGGGGTAACGGCTGCGCGTCGATTCACCGGGAGAAGTTCAAGCCGCTCGGCGGTCCGGACGGGGGCAACGGTGGTCGCGGCGGCAGCGTCGTGCTGGTTGTCGACGGCGGCGTGCACACGCTGTTGGACTTCCACTTCCGGCCGCACATCAACGCCGCGTCCGGAAAACAGGGGCAGGGCAGCAACAAGGACGGCGCTGCCGGGTCCGACCTGGAGATCAAGGTGCCGGACGGCACCGTCGTGCTCGACGAACACGGGCGGCTGCTGGCCGACCTGGTGGGCTCCGGCGCCCGCTTCGAAGCCGCCTCGGGTGGCCGCGGCGGATTGGGCAACGCCGCACTGGTGTCGCGAGCCCGCAAGGCGCCGGGATTCGCGCTGCTGGGGGAGAAGGGCGAAACCCGCGATCTCACCCTGGAACTCAAGACGGTCGCCGACGTCGGTCTGATCGGCTTCCCGTCGGCGGGCAAATCTGCACTGGTGTCAGTGATCTCGGCGGCCAAACCGAAGATCGCCGACTACCCGTTCACCACGCTGGCGCCCAACCTGGGGGTGGTCTCCGCCGGGGACAACACTTTCACCGCCGCCGACGTGCCGGGTCTGATCCCGGGCGCGTCGGCCGGGCGCGGGCTGGGTTTGGACTTCCTGCGCCACATCGAGCGTTGCGCGGTGCTGGTGCACGTCATCGACTGTGCAACTGCGGAACCGGGCCGCGACCCGATCTCCGACATCGAGGCAATCGAAGCCGAACTGGCCGCCTATACGCCCACCATGCAAGGGGATTCAGCGCTGGGCGACCTGGTGGACCGGCCGCGCGCGGTGGTGCTCAACAAGATCGACATACCCGAAGCGCGAGAGATGGCCGAATTCGTCCGGGACGACATCGCGGCCGAGCGTGGCTGGCCGGTGTTCGAAGTATCGACGGTGAGCCGGGAAGGATTGCGCCCGTTGACGTTCGCGCTGGCCGAGATGGTGTCGGCCTATCGTGCGGCGCGGCCGGAGCCGGTGGCGCGCCGGCCGGTGATCCGGCCGGTACCCGCCGGAGAGACCGGGTTCACCGTGGAAGAGGATGGTTGCGGGGCTTTCGTTGTGCATGGGATTCAGCCCGAGCGCTGGGTGCATCAGACCAACTTCGACAACGACGAGGCGGTCGGCTACCTGGGTGACCGACTGGCGCGCCTGGGCGTCGAGGACGAGCTGCTGCGGCTGGGCGCCAAGCCGGGCTGCGCCGTGACGATCGGGGAGATGACCTTCGACTGGGAGCCGGCAACACCGGCCGGGGTCGATATGACGCTTTCTGGTCGGGGCACCGACAGCAGGCTGGAGCGCACTGATCGGGTCGGGGCCGCCGAACGCAAGGTCGCGCGCAAACAGCGCCGAGAGCACTCGGAGGAGCCGTGACGGGCGGCGGTGCGCGCGAAGCGATTCGGCGCGCGCGTCGCGTCGTGGTCAAGATCGGCACCACCGCACTGACCGCCGAGAACGGTATGTTCGATGCGGCCCGGCTGGCCGGTCTCGCCGAGGTGATCGAAGCCCGGATGAAGTCCGGGTCGGATGTGGTGATCGTGTCGTCCGGGGCCATCGCCGCCGGTCTGGAGCCGCTGGGATTGCTGAAGCGGCCAACCGATCTGGCCACCAAACAGGCTGCCGCCAGCGTGGGCCAGGTGGCGTTGGTCAATGCCTGGAGTGCCGCCTTCGGCCGGTTCGGCCGCACCGTCGGGCAGGTGCTGCTCACCGCGCAGGACGTGTCGATGCGGGTATCGCACACCAATGCCGCCCGCACCCTGGACCGGCTACGGGCCCTGCACGCGGTCGCGATCGTCAACGAGAACGACACGGTGGCCACCAGCGAGATCCGGTTCGGCGACAATGACCGGCTCTCGGCGCTGGTGGCCCACCTGGTGGGCGCCGATGCGCTGGTGCTGCTTTCCGACATCGACGGCCTCTACGATTCCGATCCGCGCAAGGGCCCGGCCCGGCTGGTCCCCGAGGTGTCCGGACCGGAGGATCTCGCCGACGTGGTGGCCAGCGAGGGCAGTCACCTGGGCACCGGCGGCATGGTGTCGAAGCTGTCTTCGGCGCTGCTGGCCGCCGACGCGGGCGTTCCGGTGCTGCTGGCCGCCGCCAGTGCAGCCGGCGCGGCCCTGGGTGACGCTTCGGTGGGCACCGTCTTTGCGCCGCGGGCGCAGCGGTTGTCGGCGCGCAAGTTCTGGGTACGCCATGCCGCCGACGCGGCGGGGAGGCTGACGCTGGACGCCGGGGCCGTCGAGGCGGTGCTGAGGCGGCGTGGCTCGCTGCTGGCCGCGGGGATCACCGGCGCATCAGGACGATTCCACGGCGGCGACGTGGTCGACCTGTGCGGCCCGGACGGCTCGGTGGTGGCGCGCGGCGTCGTCGGTTACGACGCGGTGGAGCTGACCGGGATGATCGGTCATTCCACCGCCGAGTTGTCGGCGGATGCCCGCCGCCCCGTCGTCCATGCTGACGACCTGGTCGCGGTGTAGGACCGTGCCTGCGTGAGCACGGTATTCACCATCGACGGGGCGGGCTGGAGCGGATTCCTGCGGTTCATGTGCCGAGGTGCTGTCACCAACGGCAAGACCATCCGAAGCGTCGAGTACCCCAACACCTACTTCGACGGCCTGCGCTATGTGCCCGCGGTCAAAGCGGTGGAACGCGGCGCCCGAGCCCTCGACGACATGTTGGTCGCCCACTTCAACGGGAACCCCGATGCCGATGATGTGCTGGTCTACGCGGTGAGCATGGGGTCGCAGGTTGCCTGCAAATGGCTGCGCGACTACGGGCCGGCCTCCTCGATCCCCGCCGGCAAAGTGTCGTTCCTGCTGCTGGCCAACCCAGAACAGCCCTTCCACGGCATCTACCAGGCCGACCCCAAACTGGTCTGGTTCATGAAGCTGCCCGACTACGGCGGCGTGGGCGTGCCGCAGAACACGCCCTTCGCGGTGACGGACCTGTGCCGCCAGTACGACGGCATGGCCGATTTCCCCAATCTGCCCGCTGCACAAGTCGATTCGAGGGCTGTCACCAACGCATTGCTGGGGCTGGTCACCGTCCACAACAACTACTTCAGGGTCGATATCAACAGCCCTGGCAACCTCCGCACCAGCCGCGGCAACATCACCTACGTGTTCTCGCCGACGCGCGTGCCGCCGGTCGGCAGGTTCACGGCGACGTTCGGCGCCCGGCGCACCAAGCAGCGGCGCAAGATCGAGGTCTGCTACGACCGCTCGGCCTGGGACGGCCCGGCGTTCAGATAGAGTGCGCCCCAGACGATTTCGGTCAGCGCGGTGGCGAGCTCGGAATCGTAATCCGCACCCCGGGCCGGTAGGTTCTGCTGACAGGCCCGCTCGACCATCCAGGTCAGCGCACTGGCCGTGGCCGCCGCCGGTAATGCGCGGCGAATGGAGCCGCCGGCCTGGCCGTCCTCGATGATGTGGGCCACCCGGTCCGAGATGCCGGCCAGCAACTCCCGGTAGGTGGTTGCCACCTGCGGGTCGTAGCCGGCCATCTCGCTGAGCGCGATCAGCAGCGGTTGGTGCTGCCGATAGCTGGCGATGATCGCGGTCATTGCGGCGCGCACATCGTCGGGATCGCGGCGATGGGCGACATTCCACCAGCGCTCGGCGCCCGACGCGAGATCGCCGAACACCTGGCCGGCGAGCCGGCGCAGCAGATGGCCCTTGTCCTCGAAATAGATGTAGAAGTTGGCGCGCGACATCCCGGCCTCGGTGGCGAGTCGGTCCACGCTGAGTTCGGTGAAGCTGGCGCCGTCGCCCATCAGCCGCTCGGTGGCGTCCAGCAGGCGGCGCTCGATCTGCTCGCGACGGGCCTGCCGGGCCGCTTGCGGCTTCCGGGTGACGGAGGGCATGGGTCCAGGGTAAACCGCAATCGACATGTTGACTAGACGCAGTGTCTAAATTACGGTTTGTGGGCGAAGTCACAGACCGCAAAGGGGCAACCATGACCGCGACGACCGCTTCCGCCCGCAGCTACGACCTGATCGACCTGTCCTCGCGGGCGTTCTGGTCGACCACCGCCGCCGATCGGGAACGAGCGTTCGCCGTCCTGCGTGCCGAACGACCGGTGAGCTGGCACCCTCCGGTCGAAGACTCGATGCTCAACGATCCCGATGACCCGGGTTATTGGGCGGTCACCCGGCACGCCGACATCGTCACGGTGAGCCGCGCCAACGACGTGTTCCTGTCCGGCAAGGGCGTGCAGTTCGAGAACGTTCCCGCGGAGCTGCTGGAGACGACGCAGTCCTTCCTGGCCATGGATCCGCCCCGGCACACCAAGCTGCGCAAGTTGGCCACCGCGGCCTTCACTCCCCGGCAGGTCCGGCGCATCGAGGACTCGATCAAGGCCAGTGCCACGGCCATCGTCGAAGAGTTGAAGGCTGCCGGCAGCGGCGCCGACTTCGTCGACTACTGCGCCAAGGAGCTGCCGCTGCGCACGCTGTCGGACATGATGGGCATCCCCGAATCCGAGCGGGAGCGGGTCGCTGAGGCCGCGGATGCACTGGTGACGGCCAACGACCCGGTCTGTCTGGCCGGCCGTAACCCGCTGGAGGTCATGTTCGAGTCCGTGACGTACCTGCATCAGGTGGCCGGCACGCTGGCCGCGCAGCGCCGCGAGAACCCCGGTGACGACCTGTTCAGCAGCCTGGTGAACACCGAGGTCGACGGTGATCGGCTCACCGACGCGGAAGTGGCCGCCTACTTCGTGCTGCTCTCGGTGGCGGGCAACGACACCACGCGGCAGACCACCAGCCACGCGCTGCGGGCACTGACCACCTTCCCCGACCAACGGGCCTGGCTGCTGGAGGATTTCGACCGGCGTATCGGGATGGCCGTCGAGGAGTTCATTCGCCACGCCACCCCGGTGATGACCTTCCGGCGTACCGCCGCAACCGATTACGAGCTCGGCGGTCAGACCATCCGGGCCGGCGACAAGGTGGCGATGTTCTATGCGTCCGGCAACTGGGACGAGACGGTGTTCGAGGACCCCGACCGCCTGGATCTGAGCCGTGACCCCAATCCGCACCTCGGTTTCGGTGGCGGCGGGCAGCATTACTGCCTGGGGACGCATGTGGCGCGGGCACAGCTGCGCGCCATCTTCGGCGAATTGCTACGCGAGCTGCCGGACATCGAGGCCGGTGAGCCGGAGTACGTGGCGGGCAGCTTCATCCACGGTATCCGTGCCATGCCCTGCACGTTCTGATCGGGGGCGCGGTCCATGGGCGCGAGCAGACGCGAAAGCCCCTAAATCGCTCCGCAAAAGGGGGCTTTCACGTCTGCTCGGCGGGGTTGGGGGTGAGGTGGTCGGTGCCGAACCGGATCCCGGTGGCGTCCTTGCCGACCGCGGTCAGCACCGTGACGGCGATCAGCACCGGGAACAATGTGGCCGCCAGCGCGAACGGGTAACCGTGCGAAGCGGCGAGGTGCTCCTGAATCGGCAGGTTGAACGCGGCCAGCAGGTTGCCCAGCTGGTAGGTCACACCCGGATAGAAGCCGCGGATCGCGTCGGGGGACATCTCGGTCAGGTGCGCCGGGATCACGCCCCAGGCGCCCTGTACGCAGAACTGGATGAGAAACGAACCCAGGCACAGCATCGCCGCGCTCTGCGACAGCGCGAACAGCGGCACGATCGGCAGTGCCATCACCGTGCACCAGATGATTGCGTACCGACGCCCCAATCGTTGCGACAGGGCACCGAAGATCAGCCCGCCGATGATGCCGCCGATGTTGTAGATCACCGCGATCCACTTGGCGGTCACCGGCGGCAGACCGGCTCCCTCGGGGGAGGTCAAGAACGTCGGGTAGATGTCCTGGGTGCCGTGGCTCATCCAATTGAAGGCGGTCATCAGCAATACCAGGTAGCAGAACCGGCGGATCACCTTGGCGTCGGTGAACACATCGCGAATCCTGGTGCGGGTCAGCCGCATCCGATTCTGCGTGGCCTGCCACACCTCGGATTCGGACACCCGGTAGCGGATGAGCAGGCTGATCAAGGCGGGCAGGATGGACAGCCCGAACAGCCAGCGCCAGGACAATCCCAGCCAGTCGGTCACCAGCAATGACGCCAGGGTGGCCGCCAGGTAGCCGAACAGGTAGCCCTCCTGCAGCAGCCCGGAGAAGAATCCGCGCCGCTCGGGCGGGATCTTCTCCATGGCCAGCGCGGCGCCCAGTCCCCATTCACCTCCCATGCCGATCCCGTACAGCAGGCGCAGAATTACCAGCACCGTGAAATTGGGCGCGAACGCGCACAAGAACCCCACCGTCGAGTAGAAGATCACGTCCACCATCAGCGGCAGTCGCCGGCCGACCCGGTCGGCCCACAGGCCGAACAGCAGCGCCCCCACCGGACGCATCACCAGGGTGGCGGTGGTCAAGAACGCGACTTCGGTCTTGGTGTGGCCGAAGGTCTTGGCGATATCGGCGTAGACGAACACCACGATGAAGTAGTCGAAGGCGTCCATCGACCAGCCCAGGAAGGCGGCCAAGAACGCGTTGCGCTGATCGGCGTCCAAGCGCTGTTTCACCAGAGACATCGTGCCGGACTCAGCGCTCCTACGGGTGGCCTCGTTGAGGATTACCGCGCCGGAATCGCAGGGGTCATGCGGCGGTCCCAGCTTCGCCTCTCCTCCGTCGAGCCTCGCTGAACCGCTCGGCTGATGCGGCGGTCCCAGCTTCGCCTCTCCTCCGTCGAGCCTCGCTGAACCGCCGGGGCCAGCTCGGAGGCCAGCAGTGCCAGGACCGCGGAACACCCGCCGTCGATCTTGACGGCCGCCAGCGCATCGCCGCGGGTGGGGCCGCGGTTGACGATCGCGACCGGGATACCGCGGGCTGCGGCGTGGCGGACGAACCGGTAGCCGGAGAACACCGTCAGCGACGAGCCCGCCACCAGCAGGGCGTCGGCTTCATCGACCACAGAATAGGACCGGGCGACGCGGTCTTTGGGGACGCTTTCGCCGAAGTAGACGATGTCGGGCTTGAGGATTCCGCCGCAGTGGTGGCAATCGACAAAGCGGAATGACGCGGTGTCGGTGACGACGGCGTCCGCGTCGGGGGCCACGGCGATGCCGCCGAGCGTGCCCGCCCGTTCGAGAAACCCGGGGTTGAGTTCCTCCAACTGCTCGGCCAACGCCGCGCGGCTCACACGGTTCCCGCAGCTCAGGCAGACCACCGTCGCATAGTTGCCGTGCAGATCGATGACGCGGCGACTGCCGGCTTTGGTGTGCAGTAAGTCGACGTTCTGGGTGATCACCGCGGTCACCACCCCGGCGTCTTCTAGTGCGGTCAGCCCCAGGTGCCCGAGGTTGGGCGCGGTGTCGGCCATGTGGCGCCAGCCGACGTGGTTGCGGGCCCAGTACCGCTGCCGAAAGACCGGATCGCCGGTGAACTGTGCGATCGTCATCGGGTTGCTCGGCGGAGAGTCCGGGCCGCGATAGTCCGGAATGCCCGAATCGGTGGAGATGCCGGCACCGGTGAGCGCCGCGACCCGCCGGCCCGCCAGCAGCTCCAGCAGATCGCAGACCGTCGGCTCGGAGTCGCCCATCGGCCTAGCGTAGGCACTTGTCGGCAGCCGACCGCTCGGCTCCCATGTTGCGGCACATCATTTCCAGCGCCGCGGCGCCCAATTCGGCGTCGATGTGAGCGACGGCATCGACCGGGATCACCACCGGAATATGCCGCACGTAGGCGTCCAGGGCGGTGTAGAGAATGCACTGCTCGGTGACCTGCCCGGTCAGAATCAAACGCCGGGTGCCGAGCCGGCCGAGCATGTACTCCAGCGGAGTGGAGAAGAATGCGCTGTGGCGCACCTTGGTCACCATCCGATCGCCGGTCACCGGGACGATGGGCCGAACCAGTTCGGGGCGCGCCCCGTGCAGCGCCGAGTCGATGATCTGGGCGAATCCCGCGGTGAAGTCGCCGTAGTTGTCGTTGACGTAGATCAGGTCGACGTCGTCATCGGCCCGGCTGCGTTCGACCAGGTCGGCCAGCGGTCCGACGATGTTCGCGACGTTTCCGGCCAAGTCTGCTGCGTCGTCGTGCCGGTAGGCGTTGAGCATGTCGACGACGACCACCGCGGTACCGGTCATGATCCTGGTGATACCCGAAAGCTGCAGATTGACACTGGCCGGGCAACAATGGGGACCAATGGACCGCTCCGGAGACTTCTACAACGCCTACCGGCACGGGTTCGCGCGGGTCGCCGCCTGCACACACCGCACGACGCTCGCCGACCCGGCCGCCAACGCCGAGTCGATGCTGCGGCTGGCGCGCGAGTGCCACGACGACGGCGTCGCGCTGTCCGTCTTTCCCGAGCTCACCCTGTCGGGATACTCCATCGAGGACATCGTGCAGCAGGACAGCCTGCTTAGTGCCGTCGAGGCGGCGCTGCTCGACGTGGCCGCCGCATCGGCGGAGCTGTTGCCGGTGCTGGTGGTCGGGGCGCCGCTGCGCTATACGCATCGCATCTACAACACCGCCGTCGTCATCCACCGCGGGCGCATCCTCGGGGTGGCGCCGAAGTCCTACCTGCCCACTTACCGGGAGTTCTACGAGGGCCGCCAGCTGGCCGCCGGCGCCGGCGAGCGGGGCGTGATCCGACTGGGTGATGCCGAGGTCCCGTTCGGCCCGGATCTGCTGTTCGCCGCGACCGACGTGCCCGGGTTCGTGCTGCACGTCGAGGTGTGCGAGGACATGTTCGTGCCGGTCCCGCCCAGCGCCCAGGCCGCCCTGGCCGGCGCGACGGTGCTGGCCAACCTGTCCGGCAGCCCCATCACCGTCGGGCGCGCAGAGGACCGCTGCCTGCTGGCCCGCTCGGCCTCGGCGCGGTGTCTGGCCGCCTACGTCTATGCCGCCGCCGGGGAGGGGGAGTCGACCACCGACCTGGCCTGGGACGGCCAGACCATGATCTGGGAGAACGGCACGCTGCTCGATGACAGCGAACGGTTCCCCAGCGGCTCTCGCCGGTCGGTCGCCGACGTCGATCTCGGGCTGCTGCGCTCGGAGCGCTTGCGGATGGGCACCTTCGACGACAACCGGCGTCATTACCGGGATGCGGTGCAGGCGTTCCGGCGGGTGGAGTTCGTTCTGGATCCGCCGGCCGGGGACATCGGACTGCGGCGCACGGTTGAGCGATTCCCGTTCGTGCCGTCGAATCCGCAGCGGCTGCAACAGGATTGCTACGAGGCCTACAACATCCAAGTATCAGGCCTGGAGCAGCGGCTGCGGGCACTGGACTTTCCCAAGGTGGTGCTCGGGGTGTCGGGCGGGCTGGATTCGACGCACGCCCTGATCGTCGCCGCACGAGCCATGGACCGGGAAAACCGGCCCCGCAGTGACATTCTGGCGTTCACCATGCCCGGCTTCGCCACCGGTGAACGCACCAAGGCCAATGCGGCCGCGCTGAGCAGGGCGCTGGGGGTGACGTTCGCCGAGATCGACATCCGCGACAGCGCCAAGCTGATGCTGACCGATCTGGAGCATCCGTTCGCCGGCGGTGAAGCCGTCTACGACGTCACTTTCGGGAACGTGCAGGCGGGCCTGCGCACTGACTACCTGTTCCGGATCGCCAACCAGCGCGGCGGCATCGTGCTGGGCACCGGCGACCTGTCGGAGCTGGCGCTGGGCTGGTCCACCTACGGGGTGGGTGATCAGATGTCGCACTACAACGTCAACGGCGGCGTGCCCAAAACCCTGATCCAGCACCTGATCCGGTGGGTGATCAACTCCGGGGAGTTCGACGCCGACGTGTGCGCGGTGCTGGCCTCGGTGCTCAACACCGAGATCAGCCCGGAGCTGGTGCCGGCGGGCGAGGGTGAGGAGATTCAGCGCAGCGAGGACAAGGTGGGCCCGTACTCGCTGCAGGACTTCGCGCTGTTCCAAGCGCTGCGCCACGGGTTCTCGCCGGCTAAGACCGCGTTTTTGGCCTGGCACGCCTGGCACGACGTGGAAGCAGGGTCCTGGCCGCCCGGATATCCGGCCGACAAGCGGCAGGCCTATTCGCTGGCCGAGATCCGGTACTGGCTGAAAGTCTTTGCGCAGCGGTTCTATTCGTTCAGTCAATTCAAGCGCTCGGCATTGCCGAACGGGCCGAAGGTGTCCCACGGCGGCTCGCTGTCGCCGCGGGGGGAGTGGCGGGCTCCGTCGGACATGTCGGCGCGGGTCTGGCTCGACGAGATCGAACGGGAGATTCCGCACGGCTAGGCAGGAGCACCGAATATGGCCGAGGTTCGAAGGTTTCCGTTGTCACCGGCGTTGCAGCGGGCCATGGAGTTGCTCAGCGATCCGCCATCCGACCCCGACGTCAGCCGAGGCTATCTCGACCTGCTCGGCGCGGGAGCCGGCTCCAACACCCCACAGAACGCCGGTGCCATCCAGCAGCTGTGGGCCTCGCCGTTCGGATCGATGTTCTACGACAACGCCCAGGCGCTGGCCCGCCGGCTGCTCGAAGCCTGGCAGCACCCGATCGACTGGCTGAACATCCCGGCCGGCGGGGTGGCGCTGGACGTCGGCTGCGGTCCGGGCAGCATCACCGCCTCGCTGGCCGGGGCGGTGGGTGCGGACGGGCTGGCGCTGGGCATGGACGTCTCCGAGCCGATGCTGGCCCGGGCGGTACGGTTGCAGGCCGGCGCCCAGGCCGGGTTCCTGCGCGCCGATGCCCAGCGGCTCCCGCTGCGCGACAACACCGTTGACGCCATCACCTCGATCGCAGTGCTGCAGCTGATCCCGGACCCGGCCGCGGCGCTGGGCGAGATGGCGCGAGTGCTCAAGCCCGGTGGGCGGATCGCGCTGATGGTGCCGACCGCCGGCTCGGCCGCCCGGCTGTGGCGGCTGCTGCCCAAGGCCGGTGCGCGGGTGTTCGGCGACGACGAGATCGCCGACACCCTGGAAAGCCAGGGTTTCACCAGCGTGCGGGTCAAGAGCGTCGGCACCATCCAGTGGGTGCGGGGCAAACGGTAGTGATGTATACATCAATTCGAAATCCGGCGTAAGATTCCGGGTTGTGAAGCGATTGCAGATCTACATCGAAGAGGACGTTGACCAGGCGCTGGGCGCCGAAGCCCGGCGCCAGCGCAAGTCGAAAGCGGCGCTCATCCGGGAGTACGTCGCAGACCGTCTTCGCGCGCCGGGCCCAGACCCTGTGGAGTCCTTCATCGGGTCTTTCGAGGGGGACCCCGATCTCTCTGCGACGGTCGACGACGTGGTCTACGGATCAGCTGGATGATCTTCGTCGACACGTCGTTCTGGGCGGCCCTCGGCAATGCGCGGGATGCGCGGCATGAGACGGCCAAGAAGCTCTGGAACACGAAGACCGACGCGGTTGTGACTTCCAATCACGTCCTCGGTGAGACGTGGACACTGCTTAATCGACGTTGCGGGCATCGAGCTGCAGTAGCCGCTGCGAGCATCCGGCATAGCGCAAGTGTTCGGATCGAACACATTACGACGGATGTTGAAGAGCAGGCGTGGGAATGGTTGGCCCGTCACGACGAACGGGAGTACTCCTTTGTCGACGCGACGAGTTTCGCACTGATGCGAAAGAAGAAGTTGGTCAACGCCTTTGCTTTCGACGAGGATTTGAGCGCGGCGGGATTCGTCGAGTTACGTCCGTAGTCAACCGCCTGCGTTCTACCTGTGCACGTCAGCGTTCGGGTTTGTCGTCGCTCAACGCCGCGCTGATCGCCGCTGCATTCGGGGCGCAATCCCCGGCGCCGGGCACCAGCGTCGCCAGCGCCCCGGCCGCACAGGCGCGGCGCAACGCATGCGCAGTGCCGCGCGGCCACTCGGCGGCCAGCACGCCGGCGAACACGTCTCCGGCGCCGGAGGTGTCGACGGCATCCACCACCGGTGACGGCATTTCGGCGGTGCCGTCGGCCCCGGTGTAGCGCGCCCCGCGCGCGCCGAGCGTGACCACCCGGTGCGGCACTAGGTGGTCGAACTGTGCGGATTCGGTCTCGTTGACGACCGCGACGTCGATCAGCCCGGCCAGTTCGGTCACATCGCCGCGGATCGGGGAGACGTTGACGATCACGGTCGCGCCCGCCTGCCGAGCGGTCCGGGCGGCGGCGGTGGCCGTGGCGATCGGAATCTCCAGCTGTAGCAGCAGCACGTCGGATCCGGCGATGAGCTCGAGATCGCCATCGATGGTCAGCGAGGCGTTCGCTCCCGGCGCCACCACGATGGTGTTCTCCCCGGCGGGGTCCACCGTGATGACCGCCGATCCGCTGGGCCCGGGCACCGTCGTCAATCCTTCGGTGCCGACCCCGTTGGCCTGCAGGTGCCGGCGCAACCGTTCGCCCGCGTCATCGTCGCCGACCGCGCCGACGAACGAGACATCCGCACCGGCCCGAGCGGCCGCGACCGCCTGGTTGGCGCCCTTGCCGCCGGGGTGAATGCTCGGTGCCGAGCCCAGGACCGTCTCGCCGGGAGCGGGCAGGGCGGCCACCGTGAACACGCTATCCAGGTTCACGCTGCCCACCACGCACACCCGCGTCGCCATGCTGCCAGCTTCCCATCCCGAACGCGGAGCGGCACGGATCCCCTGGAGGGCGTCGGACAAGACTGCGGTCGAGTCGACGCCGCAGCGGGGCTTGCGTGGGGCCGTTTCGCCGGATCCCGCGTTCGCCGATACGCTGGGACGATGAGCGTCCCCGTGCTTCCCGACCTGCGTCAACAGGTCCACGATGCCGCCCGCCGGGCCCGGATCGCCTCCCGGGCGCTGGCGTCGTTGTCGACCGCGGCGAAGAACAATGCGCTGAACGCCGCCGCCGACGCGCTGCTGGCCCACTCCGATGACATCCTGGCGGCCAACGCCGAAGACCTGGCTGCCGCCCGGGCCGCCGGCACCCCGGAGGCCATGCTGGACCGGCTCGCGCTGAACGCCCAGCGTGTCGAGGGGATCGCTGCCGGACTGCGCCAGGTGGCCGGGCTGCCCGATCCGGTCGGTGAGGTGCTGCGCGGCTACACCCTGCCCAACGGGTTGCAGCTGCGTCAGCAGCGGGTGCCGCTCGGCGTGGTGGGCATGGTCTATGAGGGCCGGCCCAACGTCACTGTGGACGCCTTCGGGCTGACGCTGAAGTCCGGCAACGCCGCACTACTGCGGGGCAGCTCGTCGGCGGCACACTCCAACCAGGCTCTGGTCGACGTCCTGCGGGGCGCGCTGACCGGTGAGGATCTGCCCGCCGACGCCGTGCAGCTGCTCTCGGCGGTCGACCGCGCAAGCGTCACCCACTTGATCCAGGCCCGCGGGCTGGTCGACGTGGTGATTCCGCGCGGGGGTGCCGGGCTGATCGAGGCTGTGGTGCGCGATGCGCTGGTGCCGACCATCGAGACCGGGGTCGGCAACTGCCACGTCTACATCCATGAGGGCGCCGACCTCGCCGTCGCCGAAGAGGTTCTGCTGAACTCCAAGACCCGGCGGCCCAGCGTCTGCAACGCTGCCGAGACTGTGCTCATCGACCGGGCCATCGCCGAGACCGCGCTGCCGCGGCTGGTCGATGCGTTGACCGCCGCCGGTGTCACCGTGCACGGCGACGCCGATGACGCCGCCGCCGAAGACGATCTGCGCCGCGAGTACCTGGCGATGGACATCGCCTTGTCGGTGGTCGACGGGCTCGAGGACGCCATCGACCACATCAACGAGTACGGCACCGGCCACACCGAGGCCATCGTCACCACCAACATGGCCGCCGCCCAGCGGTTCAGCGAGCAGGTCGATGCCGCCGCGGTCATGGTCAACGCCTCGACGGCGTTCACTGACGGCGAGCAGTTCGGCTTCGGCGCCGAGATCGGCATCTCCACCCAGAAACTGCATGCGCGCGGACCGATGGGCCTGCCCGAGCTGACCTCGACCAAATGGATCGTGTGGGGCGACGGCCACACTCGTCCCGTCTAAAGGAGCCACACCCTCGCATGGAAAAGCCCGCCATCCCCGCGCAGCACGCCTCGCTGTTCACCGACATCGACGACGTCGCCCGCCGGCTGGCCGAGACCGGCTACCTGGCCGATACCGCCACCACCACCGCGATCTTCCTGGCCGACCGGCTGGGCAAGCCTCTGCTGGTGGAGGGACCGGCCGGGGTCGGCAAGACCGAACTGGCCCGCGCGGTGGCCGCCGCTACCGGCGCCGGGCTGGTGCGGCTGCAGTGCTACGAGGGCGTCGACGAGGCCCGCGCGCTATATGAGTGGAACCACGCCAAGCAGATACTCCGTATTCAGTCCGGCTCAGGCGCCGGTAACTGGGACGCCACCAAGATGGACGTGTTCTCCGAGGAGTTCTTGCTGTCGCGTCCGCTGCTGACCGCGATCCGGCGCACCGATCCCACCGTGCTGCTGGTCGACGAGACCGACAAGGCCGACATCGAGATCGAGGGCCTGCTGCTGGAGGTGCTCTCCGACTTCGCGGTCACCGTGCCGGAACTGGGCACCATCACCGCGACCCGCACCCCGTTCACGGTGCTGACATCGAATGCCACCCGGGAGTTGTCCGAAGCGCTCAAGCGCCGCTGCCTGTTCCTGCACATCGACTTCCCCGACCCGGACCTGGAGCGGCGCATCCTGCTGTCCCGGGTACCGGAGTTGCCCGAACACCTCGCCGCCGAACTGGTGCGCATCATCGGCGTGCTGCGCGGCATGCAGCTCAAGAAGCTGCCCTCAGTGGCCGAGACCATCGACTGGGGCCGCACGCTGCTGGCGTTGGGCCTGGACACCATCGATGACGCCACCGTGGCCGCCACCCTCGGGGTGGTGCTCAAGCACCAGTCCGATCAGGTGCGCGCATCCGGGGAACTCCGGTTGAACTGATGGTCGCCTAGATGGTGCGTAGAACCCGCCCACCCCAGCCACTGGCCCCGCACGGTATCCCGGGGCACCTGGTGGAGTTCGTCGAAGCATTACGGGGGCAAGGGATTTCGGTGGGGCCATCGGAGACCGTCGATGCCGGGCGGGTGCTCGCCGCGCTCGGGCTGGGTGATCGGGAGGTGCTGCGCGAGGGGCTGGCCTGCGCGGTGCTGCGCCGGCCCGATCATCGCGACACCTACGATGCGATGTTCGACCTGTGGTTCCCCGCCGCGCTGGGTGGGCGCACCGTGATCCTCGATGGAGATGTGGCCGACCCGTCGGAATTCGCACCTCTGCCCGAGGACGTCGAGGACATGCGGGCCATGCTGGTCGACCTGTTGACCGCCAATCCCGATCTGGCCGATACCGACGCACGGTTGTCGGCGATGATCGCCGCGATCGTCGGGGCTTACGGGCAGTACCGGTCCAGCCGCGGCCCGTCCTACTCGGCCTACCAGGCGCTCAAGGCGCTCGCACTCGACGAGCTGGAAGGCAGACTGCTGGCCGGGCTGCTCACCCCGTACGGCGACGAGCCCAGTCCGACGCAGGAGCAGATCGCCAAAGCGGTTGCGGCGCAGCGGATCGCACAGTTGCGCAAGCTCGTCGACGCCGAGACCAAGCGGCGCACCGCCGAACAGCTGGGCCGTGAGCACGTGCAGATGTACGGCATCCCGCAGCTGTCGGAGAACGTCGAGTTCCTGCGTGCCTCCGGCGAACAGCTGCGCCAGATGCGCCGGGTGGTGGCGCCGTTGGCCCGCACCCTGGCCACCCGGCTGGCCGCCCGTCGGCGCCGCTCCCGCGCCGGCACCATCGATCTGCGAAAGACGTTGCGCCGCTCGATGTCCACCGGCGGCGTGCCGATCGACGTGGTACTGCGCAAACCGCGCCCGGCCCGGCCCGAGCTGGTGGTGTTGTGCGACGTCTCGGGGTCGGTCGCCGGGTTCAGTCACTTCACCCTGCTGCTGGTACACGCACTGCGCCAACAGTTCTCGCGGGTTCGCGTCTTTGCGTTCATCGACACCACCGATGAGGTGACGCATCTGTTCGGGCCGGAGGCCGACCTGGCGGTGGCCATTCAGCGGATCACCCGCGAGTCCGGGGTCTACACCCGTGACGGCCACTCCGACTATGGCCACGCCTTCGTCTCGTTCGTGGAGAAGTACCCGAGCGTGGTGTCACCGCGCAGCGCGCTGCTGGTGCTCGGCGACGGCCGCACCAACTACCGGGACCCGGGCACCGACGTGCTGAGCCATTTGGTGACCGCGAGCCGCCACGCCCATTGGCTCAACCCCGAGCCCCGACACCTGTGGGGCAGCGGGGATTCCGCGGTACCGCGATACGAGGACGTCATCGCCATGCATGAGTGCCGTTCGGCCAAGCAACTGGCGGCGGTCATCGACCAGCTCCTGCCGGTCTGATCGGTTTCCTAGTAGAACCTTCTGAGCTGGTCTTCCCCGACGAGCGGGTTTGCCACTGACCCGGTGGAGTCGGACGGTCCAGCTGGCCACCTCTCGAGAATGCGAGTAAGCAAGAGGCCTTTCTCGGAAAAACTAGGGTAGTTGATTACTCTATGATCACGGCCGAATACCGAAATAGCCTAAGGCGTCTTAGCAAGCTTTAAGCATCTCGTTGTTCACGGGGAGGTCGTGTGATGTCTGACAGGAACCGCAGTGCGAAGCGGAATTCCACGCGCAAAGGCAAGGAGCGTCGCGGTGGCCGCGTCGCCGGTGCCGGCGCAGCGGTAAGTGCGTTCTTGGCGTTCGGGATGGGGCCATTGGCGCACATGCCGTCCGCCCAAGCCGATGATTTCGACTTGGGCGATCTGTTCGATCCGTCGGCGTGGGCACTGCCCTACGACGGCATCGACTGGAATTCGTTCGTCGATCCGGCGGCCTGGTCGTCCCTGTTCGACTCCTCGGCATTCGACGCGGCCACTGCGGGCAGCGCGACCGCGGACCAGGTCGGCTGGGACGCGACCTGGAACTCACTCATGGCTACGGTCAACAGCTGGTTCGCCGGCCCCAGCCAGGCCGGTGACGCGGCCGGCTCTGTGCCCGGCGGCGCCTGGTCGTTTGCCAACTCCTGTGGTTTGTGGTGTGACGGTGCCGCCGGCACCGCGGCGGACCCTAACGGCCAAGACGGCGGACTCTTCTTCGGCAACGGTGGTGCCGGCTACTCCGGTCTGGACGCGAACGGCGACTGGATCGTCGGCAACGGTGGCGACGCGAACATCTGGGGCAGCGGCGGCGCCGGTGGCGACGCGGCTCTCGACCCGAACGCCGACGGCCTTGCCGGTGGCGACGGTGGTGCCGGTGGCACCTGGTTCGGCAACGGCGGCAACGGTGGCGACGGTGACGCCGGTGCGGCCGGCACCAACGGCGCCGACGGCGTGTGGGGCGTGCCCGGCAGCGGCGGAGTCGACGGTGCCGGCCAGGACGGCGGGAACGGCGCTGACGGTGGTGCCGGCGGTGCCGGTGGTGCCGCGACCGGCTTCCTCAACAGCTGGTTCGGTGGCCACGGCGGTAACGGCGGTGACGGTGGCGCCGGCGGCTCGGCTGGCAACGGCGGCGACGGCGCAGCGGCCGACGCCACCCACCTCAACGGCGGCAACGGCGGTAACGGCGGCGCCGAGGGCAACGGTGGGGCCGGTGGCGCGGCGGGCGCCGGTGGTGGCAAGGCCGGCGTTGCCGGGCCCGATGGCACCGGCGGCGGCAACGGCGGTAACGGTGCGGACGGCTTCACCCCGCTTATCCCAGGCACGGCTGGCGGTACCGGCGGCAACGGCGGCAACGCCGGTACCGCCACCGGTAACGGCGGTAACGGCGGGAACGGCGGCAACGGCGCTGCGGGCAAGACCGGTAACACCGGTGAGGCCGGCGGTACCGGTGCGGCCGGCGGCGACGGCGGCAACGGCGGCAACGGCGGGTCGGAGGGCCATGGCGGTAACGCCGGTAACGGCGGTGACGCCGGTGACGGCGGCCAGGGCGGCACCGGTGCGGCCGGGCAGTGGGGCGTGAACGGAGAGTACGGCGACGGTTCGGGCGGCGTCGGTGGCGCCGGTGGCGCCGGCGGCACCGACGTCGGTCACGCCGGAACTGCCGGGACCGGCGGAGCCGGCAACGGTGCGGCCGGTACCGACGGCAGCGTGGGTGCCATCGGTCAGGCCGGAGATGGTGGCGTGGGCGCCGCGGGTGACTGGGCGCACAACGGAGGCATGGGCGGTCACGGCGGCGACGGCGGGGTCGCCAGCCCCGGCGGCACCGGTGGTACCGGTGGTATGGGCGGTCAGGGTGCCAATGCCACCGCGGGACACCTGACCGCGGGTACGGGCGGCACGGCCGGCAACGGTGGTGCCGGCGGCACCACCGGCAACGGCGGCGACGGCGGCCAGGGTGGTCAGGGTGGTCAAGGCATTACCGGCGCCAACGGCGGCACAGGCGCCGACGGCAACGGCACCGACGGCCACACCGGTGGCAGCGGCGGCCTGGGCGGTCAGGGCGGTAACGGTGGTGCCGGCGGCACGGTCAGCGGCAACGCCGGCGACGGCGGCCAGGGCGGCACCGGCGGCACCGCCGGCAGCGGCGGCAACGGCGGCAACGGCGCCGATGCGCTGGCGGCCAACAACCCCAACGGCGGGCACGGCGGCAACGGCGGCTCGGCCGGCAGCGGCGGCGGCGGCGGTAAGGGCGGTGTCGCGGGTACCGCCACCAACGGCGCGGCGGGCACCGACGGCAACGGCGGTGACGGTGGCTCGGCGGGTACCGGTGGCAACGGCGGTGACGGCGGTAAGGGCTACACCCCCACTCAAGGCGACATGGTGGGGAACACGGTCGGACTCAACGGCGGCAACGGCGGCTACGGCGGCAACGGCGGCAGCGCGGGCGCAGCCGGTAGCGGCGGCCTGGCCGGTGGCGCCACCGGACAAGCGGGTGCCACCGGGGACGGCGGCTCCGGCGGTAACGGCGGCAACGGCGCGATCGGCGGTAACGCCATCGGCTACGACGTCGGCACCGGCACTGGCATGACCGGCGGCACCGGCGGTTACGGCGGCAATGGCGGTAGCGGCGGGCCGGCGGGTCTGGGCAACGGAAACGGCGGCAACGGCGGTAACGGCGCTGAAGGCGGCACCGGCAGCAACGGGTTCACCCCCGACGGCGTCAACGCACTCGATGGCTTCAACGGCGGCCAAGGTGGCGCCGGCGGCTCCGGCGGTAACGGCGGCGACAGCGGCGCGTTCGGCGGCAACGGCGGGCTCGGCGGTAACGGCGCCGACGGCGGTGCCGCGGGCAACGGCACAGCGGGCTTCCAGAACACCGGCAACACCGCCGGGTCCGCCTCGGTGGGCCACAACGGCGGCAGCGGCGGTACCGGCGGTGACGGCGGCCACGCCGGCAACGGCGGCAATGCGCTGGCGACCGGCGCCGGCGCGACCGGCAACGGCGGTGACGGTGGCGTGGCCGGCAACGGTGGCGCCGGCGGTAACGCCGGGGCCGGCAGCAACGCCAACGACCCGACGCACCTGGGTGGCCCGGCCAACGGCGGCAACGCCGGTAACGGCGGCACCGGCGGTCAGGCCGGCTACGGCGGCAACGGCGGCAAGGGCGCCGGGACCGGTTCCGGCGGCAATGGCACCGACGGCGGCCAGGGTGGTGTCGGCGGCAACGGCGCGGCAGGGGGCAACGCGCTGGACACCGGCACAGGCGGTACCGGTGGCAACGCCGGAACCGGCGGCGACGGCAACTACGGCGGCAACGGCGGGAACGGCGGCCTGAACGCCACGGGCACCGCACCGGCCGGCGCCGGGGGCAACGCCGGCAATGGCGGCGCCGGCGGCAACGCCGGGGCGACGGCCGGCGCGGGCGGCAACTCGGTGGACGGCACTGCCGGCACCGGCGGCTCCGGTGGCACCGGCGGCAACGGCGCCCAGGGTGGTTACGGCGGCTTCGGCACTACCGGCGGCAACGCCGGTAACGGCGGGGCCGGCGGCAACGCGGTCACCAACGGTGCCGCCGGCGGTAACGCCAGCGGCGCGGGTGCTCAGGGCGGCCAGGGCGGCGCCGGTGGCAGCGGCGGTCGCGGCGGCGCCGCCGGCAGCAACGAAACCAACAACCCCACCGGCCATGGCGTCGGGTCCACCGGCAACGGCGGCGCGGGAGGCGTCGGCGGCAACGGTGGCAACGGCACCGACGGCGGCACCGGCGGTACCGGCGGCAACGCGGCCGGTGCGGTGGCAGGCGGCCAGGGTGGCCAGGGTGGCACCGGCGGCAACGCGGGGGCGGGAGGCGCCGGCGGCGATGGCGGCGGCACCAGCGCCGTCGGCGCCTCCGGGGGCGACGGCGGTAACGCCGGCAACACCGGCACCGCCGGCAACGGCGGCACCGGCGGGGCCGGCGGCCAGGCCGACGCCGCGGGAGCCAACGGCGGGCAGGGCGGTCAGGGTGGCGCCGGCGGGAACGTCAATGGCGCGCCCGCCAGCGGCGGCGACGGTGGCAACGCCACCGGCGGCACCGGCGGGGCCGGCGGTGACGGCGGTAACGCCAGCGCGGCCGGTCAGGGCGGCACCGGCGGCGCCGGCGGCGCAGCCAGCACTGCAGTCGGCGGCGGCGACGGCGGCCACGGCGGGGCCGGCGGTAACGGCGGCACGACCGTGGCCGGCGGTCAGGGCGGTGATGGCGGTTCTGTCAGCACCGGAACCGGCGGTCAGGGCGGCGACGGCGGAACCGCCGGCGTCGGTGGCGCCGGTGGCACCGGCGGGGCCGGCGGTGCCGGTCAACCGCTGGTCGGCGGTAACGGTGCCGGAACGGTCGGGGGCGCCGGGAAGGGCGGCGACGGCACGGCCGGCCAGTCCGGCGGCACCGGCGGCACCGGCGGCAGCGCTGGCCAGCCCGGTGGCAACACCGGTAGCGGTGGCGACGGCCAAGACGGCGGTATCGGCGGCAACGGCGGCGCCAACGGCGCCGGGACCCCCGGCGGCGTGGCTCCCGGGCTCGGCGTCACCGGCGGTCCGACGCCCGGTACACCCGGTCAGCCCGGCCACGCGGGCGCGGGGGCCGGAGGGGCCGGCGGCGCGGGTGGCAGCGGCGGCGCCCCGGGTGTCGGAGCACCTGCCACCTAAGGAGTCGCCAAGCCCGACAACGGAGAGGCCCGCTACGGCGGGTCTCTTCGTTGTTGTGTGGTGGTTGTCCGAGAACCGCGAAAAGCCCGCTACCGCCGGCCTTTCTGACGCTCGGAGCTCAGGCCCGGGGCCGGCCCTCGGCAAACAGCCGGACCAACTGATCGCGCCGCTCGATGCCCAGTTTGGCGAACATCCGGTAGAGATGCCCGTCCACGGTGCGTACCGAGACCGAGAGCCGATCGGCGATCTGACGGTTGGGCAGACCGGCGGCGACGAGCATCGCGATCTCGCGCTCCCGGTCGGTGATCGGCAGGGGCTGAGTCACCGCCTCGACTGCCGGAGTGTGGATGTCACCTTGGCGGGCCAACCACTGTGTCCGCGTTGAGGACTCCAATTGCTTGCCGCGTTGACCGCTGCGCGCGTATTCGGCGGATGCCTGGGCCGCCGCATCTGCAGCGAGCGCGAATGCCCCCAGGGTCGCGAACTTGTCCGACGCGGTGCTCAATAGGTCGGCGTTGTGGTCGGCCAGACCGCGAGCATGCGCCGCAACCGCATTGGGCAACGGGGAGTCCAGTGTCTCAGCGAGCTCTGCCAGCCGGTCGGCGTGCGAGCGGTCGCCGAACCTGACCGCGGTGTGCAGCGCCCGCAACTCGACCGCGTGCATCCCGGATCGGCGTGCGCTCTGCGCCGCCCGCAGCGCGTGAGCGCGCGCATCGGAGATCTGACCGTGCGCTGCCCGCTCCCAGGCCCGTGCTATCTCGAGTTCCGGTGCGAAAGCAGCGATTTGCGCTCCATAAACTTCTTCGCAGTGCCGCAATGCAGCTGAGGCCGACGCAGCGTTGCCTCGTGCCCCTTCGGCTTGGGTTGCCCATGCGTTGGCCAGCATCGGCCACAGCGATAGGGAAGCGCCCGACAACACCGGTATCGAGTCCTGAAACAACGAACACGCCAACGGCAGTTGACCGCGTGCCAGCTGTACCAGGCCGAACAGCACTCCGACCATCGCATCGGGTTCCGGCACGCCGGCAGCCATAGTGGCATAGCGTTCGGCGACCATTTCGGTCGCGGCCAAGTCACCGGCGGTGACCAGCGCCATGACCTCGGCGATACCGAGTGCGAATCGGATCATCCCGGAGCGACTACGCGCAGCCGCCTGCAGCCCCAGGTCGGCGATTCCGGAGACTTCGCCGAAGCGCCCCGCTGTGCTCAGCGCGTGCGCGGTGGGCACCGCAGCCAAGGCGGTTGACTCCGGCGATACGTCCGCCGCGCAGAACGGTGGTCCGGACCGAATCGTCTTTGCGAGGTTGCCAGCGAAGAACGTGAAAGCCACTTCCAGGGCGCGGCACTGGGCGGCGGTCACCTCCGAGTGCGCGCGGTCCTTTACCTCGGCCAGAACCGCCCATGCGGAATCGATCTCACTGCAGTTCCAGAACAGGTTCGACGCGCGAAGACAACCCCACTGAACTGTTGACGCATCGTCGGCGCCGTCGAGGCTGACATCGGTCAACACCGACTCGGCGTCGTCGCCTCGCCCTTGCCACAACAGTGCCTCTCCGAGAACGAGGGCCGCGGGTAAGCCACCGTCGCGGTCAAAGGCGAAGCGGGCCAGCTCTTCTGCATGGCCGAGGTTGGACATCGCCGCCGCCCTCACCGCCGCGCCGATGATCAGCTTGAAGTCGGGATCCAAGTCGCTGCAGATCATGAATTGAGCCATCCGGATCTTGCCGCGCACATCGGGCAACCGCAAGCGCCGCCCGCCACCACGAAGGTACTTGTCGAAGGCGTTGAACAGCAGACCGTTGAGTCGGCGGGCGCGCACCACCCCGACACGCTCGAGCACCGCTTCGCCGAAGACGGGGTGGGTCACCTGGACCAGCGTTCCCCCGGCATCGGAAGTCAGATGAATCAGCCGGTGACGCTCCAGCCCGGAAACAGCTTCGGGAGAACAGAGCTCACGGAAGACCTCCCAGTCGAGCAACTCGGCGGTCGCCAGGATCTCAAGTGCCTCAAGCTCTTCGGGGGTGAGGGCCTGGAGCCGAAAGCCGAGTAGGACAGACAATTCCTGGTCGGCGTGCAGGGAACCTTTGAGCTGCCAGCCGTACTCGTCTTGCACCAGGACACCGTGGTCGCGGCCGGCCCGCAGTAGTCCGCGCAGGTACAGCGGGCTTCCGCCGCTTCGGTCGTGCAACCGGTTGATCGCTTGCGGGCACACGACACCACCGAGTACCCGGCGGGCGAGCTCACCGGTCTGTTCGCGGGTGAACGGATTGATGCGCATGTTCAACAGCAACTGTTCTTTGAGCAGTGCAGTGACCGCGTCGAGAAGCGTTTCACCGGACCGGATCACCACGATCACCTGTGCCGTGCCTTCGGCGGCAAGCTGGTAGACCAAGGTGGCCGACAACGGATCCAGCAGTTGGGCGTCATCGACCACGATCACCGGGTTCTCGGCGGCCTCGAGGTTTTGGTGCGCGATCGCCAACATCGCTGCCGGCTCGCACGATGCATCGACAGTCACCGACCGGGAGAACGCGCCCAACGGCACGTCGCGGCCGGTCTGAGTGCCCAGCACAAAGCGAACCGTGCGCCCGGCGGCGGTGAGACGGGCTCCGAGCGCGCGTGCCAGCGTCGACTTGCCGACACCGCTGTCGCCGACCAGGGCGACGCCTTGAAACCCGGAATCGGGCTCGAGTGTCGCCAATGCTTCGCGCAGCTCATCGTCGCGGCCCACGATCGGCCACGCCGAAACTGCTTCAGCCTTGCTTCGCAAAGGGTCCGACCTCCCCCGGGGCCAACTGCGTTTGGCGCAAAAATACGCCGCACTTACGGGAGGGTGTAGATATTTCCGCCGCGAAAAACAAACGTTGACGATCGCGTTAATATGTCCTGGTCAGCGCGTGCGCTCGTACACCAACCAACGCAACTCGATCGGGCTGTCTTCACGCGACGTACGGAACGCATCGAGCCCGCTCACCCAGTCGACGTACCAGCTGGTGGGCGGCCAGGCGCCCTCGGGCAGATGAACCTTCTCGTACTCGTAGACCGACTCGTCGCCAACCAACCCCAGCGGCAAGCCGGCTGTCGCGGCGGATATCTCCTCGCGGGTAAACAGACTCGAGTACACCTGCTGACAGAATTCGCGGGCGGCATCTTCGGGTTCGTAGCCGTCCTGCGCCAGGAACGCGTTGAACACCAGCCGGCCGCCGGGCGCCAGACAGCGGGCGGCGAGCTCGAAGAGACTGCGCACCTGTTGCGTCGACCGGAAATCGGTCAGCACCTCCGAGAGCACGATCAGCTGGTAGTCGTCGCGCAGGTCGTCGCCATCGACGAATACGTCCCGCACGATGACGCGCACGTCCAACAGTTCCCGGTTCGCCTCATGCGTGAGTATCTCGGCGAACTTCGGGGTCATCTCCACGACGTCGACCGGATGCCCGCGTCGTGCCAGCGCCAGGGCGTTGCGCCCGGTGCCCGCACCGATCTCGAGGATGCGATGCGCGGCTGGATCTTCAGCTTCTAACGCCAGCTGCCAGACTCGGGCATCGGGCTCGGTGCCGAACAACGGCGGCTCCCGCGTCGCCAGCCAGCGTTCGTACGCCTCGGCGATCGAGGTCCATTCGGCGCGGACCGTGTAGCTCAGGGTGAGACCGATCGGGGCCTCGTATGAGATGACGATGTTCGAGCGCGGCGATGCCGCGTAGGCGGCGGCCAGTTGGCCCTCCAACACCTGGCGCAGATGGGCGAGTTCGGCGTCATTGAAGCGTTTGCCCAGGCCCGCGAATACCGTGTCGCACATCGACACGTATTCGTCCAGCATGCTCGGGACGGCCGGCAGCACGACCTGGCCACCGATCCGCGCGCGGGTATAGAAACGCCGCAACATGGCGTCCTTGGCGGCCTGCGCTCGATCAACCGATGACGACGGCAAATTCTCCACAGCCCTCTTCTACACGACCGTGGACCGCTTTGCCTCGACAATCGCGCTGAGCTGTCCGCGGCCGTCTGGCGACAGCCGTTTCCGCTGGTCCAGTAAGCTGGCGAACCATGCATGACGGGCTGCGCAGGCTGGGGGTGATGGGCGGGACGTTTGATCCCATCCACTACGGCCACCTGGTCGCAGCCAGCGAGGTAGCCCACAAGTTCGCGCTGGACGAGGTCGTGTTCGTGCCCAGCGGTCAGCCCTGGCAAAAGGATCGGCACGTCTCGGCCGCCGAAGACCGTTACCTGATGACGGTGATCGCCACGGCGTCCAATCCGCGCTTTTCGGTGAGCCGGGTGGACATCGACCGCGCCGGCCCCACCTACACCCGCGATACGTTGCGGGACCTGCACGCGCTGAACCCCGAATCCGAGCTGTATTTCATCACCGGCGCCGACGCGTTGGGCTCGATATTGTCCTGGCAGGGCTGGGAGGAGCTGTTCGACTTGGCGCGTTTCATCGGGGTCAGCCGGCCCGGATTCGAGCTGCGGCATGACCACATCACCGGCGTGCTGGGCGAACTGGAGGAGAATGCGTTGACCTTGGTGGAGGTCCCGGCGTTGGCAATCTCGTCGACCGAGTGTCGTCAACGCGCCGAGCAGCGCCGGCCGCTGTGGTACCTGATGCCCGACGGCGTCGTCCAGTACGTGTCCAAGCGCCGGCTCTACCGCAGTGACCCGGGCGCCAAGAAGGCCGTCGGCCGATCCACCAGCCTGGCCGCCGGGAACAACGCATGACAGCGACCCGCGAAGCGATCGACATGGCCACGGTGGCCGCGGTGGCCGCCGCGTCCAAGCTCGCCACCGACGTCGTCGTCATCGACGTATCCGCCCACTTGGTCATCACCGACTGCTTCGTGATCGCCTCGGCGTCCAACGAACGTCAGGTCAACGCCATCGTCGACGATGTGGAGGAGAAGATGCGGCTGGCCGGGTACAAGCCGGCGCGCCGCGAAGGCACCCGGGAGGGGCGCTGGACGCTGCTGGACTACGTCGACATCGTGGTGCACATCCAGCACCAGGACGAGCGGGACTTCTATGCGCTGGACCGGCTGTGGAAGGACTGCCCACTGGTGCCGGTGGACTTAGCGGACTCAGCCGCCGAGCCGGACGACGCGTCGGCGTCGGAGGGAGCCCCGTGAGGGTCCGCCGACTGATCCTGTTGCGGCACGGCCAGACCGAGTTCAATGCCGGCAGCAGGATGCAGGGTCAATTGGACACCGTCTTGAGCGATCTGGGTCGCGCGCAAGCGGAGGCGGCCGCCGAGGTACTGCGAAAGCGCCATCCGCTGCTGATCGTGTCGTCGGATCTGTGGCGTGCCTACGACACCGCCACGGTGCTGGCCGAGCACAACGGGCTGCAGGTCCGGGTGGACACCCGCCTGCGCGAAACACACCTGGGCGACTGGCAGGGCCTGACCCACGAGGAGGTTGACGCCGTGGCGCCGGGTGCCCGGCTGGCCTGGCGTGACGACGCCCGGTGGGCTCCGCATGGTGGCGAGAGCAGAGTGGATGTGGCCGCGCGCAGTGAACCGCTGGTCGCCGAGTTGGTGGCCGGCGAGCCCGAATGGGGGAGCGGTGACGCGAACCGGCCGGCGGTGCTGGTGGCCCATGGTGGCCTGATCGCCGCCCTGACCGCGGCGTTGCTGCGCCTTCCGGTGGAGAACTGGCCGGTGCTGGGCGGAATGGCCAACGCCAGCTGGACCCAGCTCAGCGGGTACTCCGATGTCGACGTGACCGATCCGGCCGGGGTGCGCTGGCGCCTGGATGTCTGGAACGCGTCAGCACAGGTAGCCGACTGTGAACTCTAAGTCCTACGACGCGCGGATGTCCTCGCCCTCCCGTCCGACGCTGTTGGTCTTCGCCGATTCCCTGTCGTACTACGGGCCCACCGGCGGGCTGCCGGCCGACGACCCGCGGATCTGGCCGAACATCGTTGGCGCGCAGTTGGGCTGGGATGTCGAGTTGATCGGGCGGATCGGCTGGACCAGTCGGGACGTCTGGTGGGCGGCCACCCAGGATCCGCGCGCCTGGGCCGCCCTGCCCCGGGCCGGGGCCGTCATCATCGCCACCAGCGGGATGGATTCGCTGCCCTCGGTGTGGCCGACCGCGGTGCGCGAGTTGATCCGGTATGTGCGGCCGCCCTGGCTGCGACGCTGGGTTCGCGACGGTTACGGTTGGCTGCAGCCTCGGCTCTCGCCGCTGGCCCGGGCGGCGCTGCCGCCGCGGCTGACCGCTGATTATCTTGAAATGACCCGTGGCGCACTCGATTTCAATCGGCCGGGGATCCCGATCGTGGCCTGCCTGCCGTCGGTTCACATCGCCGATACTTATGGCCGCGCCCACCATGGGCGAGAGCCGACGGTGCGGGCGATCACGCAATGGGCGCAGCGGCACGATGTCGGGCTGGTCGACCTGAAGTTGGGCGTGGCCGACGAGGTCATGAGCGGGCGGGCAAATCCGGACGGCATCCACTGGAACTTCGAAGCGCACCGGGGCGTCGCCGAACTGATGCTCAAGGCGCTGGCCGAGGCCGGCGTTCCCGGACAGGCGGAATGACCGGCCCCTCCGTCGTCGTGGTCACCGACTCGTCGGCGTGCCTACCCACTGAACTGCGGGACCGGTGGGACATCCGCGTGGCGCCGCTGCACATTCTGCTCGACGACGCCGACCTGCGCGACGGCATCGATGACGTGCCCGAGGACATCTATGCCCGGGACGGCGTCAGCACGGCCGGAAGCAACCCCGAGGAGCTGACCGAGGCCTATCGAAACGGGTTGGCCGACAGCGGCGGCGCCGGAGTGGTGGCGATCCACATCTCCTCGGCACTGTCCGGCACGTTCGGCGCCGCCGAGCACGTCGCCGCCGAAATCGGCCCCGGTGTCCGGGTTATCGACTCGAGGTCTGCGGCGATGGGCACCGGATTCGTGGCGCTAGCCGCCGCCCGCGCTGCCGCCGGCGGCGCCGATCTGGACGGGGTGGCGGCCGCCGCCGAGGCGGCCGTGCAGCGCAGCCGCGCCTACCTGGTGGTACAGCGGCTGGACAATCTGCGGCGCAGCGGCCGGATCGGCAGTGCGGCGGCCTGGCTGGGAACCGCACTGTCGCTCAAGCCGCTGTTGGCAGTGGACGATGGGAAACTCGTACTGGCCCAGCGGATCCGCACCGTCAACAAGGCCGTCGCATCGATGATCGATCGGGTCTGCGATGCGGTCGGCGATCGTCCCGCCGGGCTGGCCGTGCAACATGTCGCCAATCCGCACGGGGCACAAGAGGTGGCCGGTGCGCTGGCGGAGCGGTTGCCGTCCTGCGAGCCGGCCATCATCACCGACCTGGGACCGACGTTGGCCCTGCATGTCGGGGCCGGCGCGGTCGCGGTGTGCGTGGACCTGAATCCGGGAGGGGCTCCGGCCGGCGTCTGACCCGACCCGCGGGCTACTGCGTGGCGAACCTGTCGGTGTCTGCGGCGGGATCGGGGCGGGGCGTGTGGGCCGCGATCCCACGGATGTTCTTGTTGGGCCCCCACGGGCGGACCACCTGAGGCCACCAGAACCACTTGCCCAGCAGCGTCGCGATCGACGGCATGAAGAACGCCCGGACCACGAAGGTATCCAGCAGCAACCCGATGGCCACGGTCGTGCCGTACATGCCGATCGCCTTGAGATCACTGAAGAACATGATGCCCATGGTCGCGGCGAACACCATGCCCGCCGAGGTCACCACGCCACCGCTGCCGGCCATCGCCCGGATATAGCCGGTCTTCAGCCCGGCGTGGATCTCCTCTTCGAACCGCGAGACCAGCAGCAGGTTGTAGTCCGAGCCGACCGCCAGTAGCACGATCACCGCCAAAACCAGGGTCACCCAGTAGATGTGCTGGCCGAAGATGTGTTGCCAGATCAGCACCGAGATACCGAAGGACGCCGCGATCGAACTGGAAGCGGTACCCAGGATCACCAGCGCGGCCACCATGCTGCGGGTGATCATCATCATGATCAAGAAGATCAGCGTCAGCGACGCGACCACCGCGATCATCAGGTCGTACTTGGCGCCGTCGCTCATGTCTTCGTACAGGGCGGCCATCCCGCCGACGTAGACCTTGGCGTCGGACAGCGAGGACTGCTTGAGTGCCTCCTGCGCGGCGATGCGCTCCGGCTCCACGCGGGCAATGCCCTCCGCGGTGGCCGGGTAGGTCTGGTGGGTGACGAAGAAGCGCGCCGACTTGCCGTCCGGCGACATGAACAGGCGCAGACCCGTCTGGAAGTCCTTGTTGTCGAACGCTTCCGCGGGCAGGTAGAAGAAATCGTCGTTCTTCGAGTCGTCGAAACTCTGCCCCATCATGATCTGGGTGTTGCTCAGATCCTCCATCTGGTTGACGAACGCCGAGAACGTGGAATGCACGGTCAGCACCAAGCCGCGCATGATCCTCATGGTGTCGACGACGGCCGGCAGCAACTCCACCGCCTGGGGCAGCAGGCGGGCCGTCTTGGTGATGTCGGCTGACAGGTGGTGCAGTTGCTCGGTGAGCTGGTCGACACCATCGGTGGTGTCGAAGGTGCTCCGCAGCGCCCAGCACATCGGGATGTCGAAGCAGTGCGGCTCCCAGTAGAAGTAGCTGCGCAGCGGCCGGAACTGGTCGTCGAAGTCGGCCAGGTGGTCGCGGATCCGGTCGGAGACCTCCACGGTGCGCTCGGTGACCTCGGCGGTGTCATCGAAGGTCCGGTCGACCTCCTGCAGGTAGCCGTACATCTGGATCAGCAACTCGATGTCCTTGTCGAGCTGCTGGGAGATCGTGTCGATGTCTTTGATCCGGTCCTTGAGCGTCTTCATGTTCTGGATCATCAACTGATTGGACGCACTGAGCTGGAAGGGAACCGAGCTGTGCTGCAACGGGATTCCCAACGGCCGGGTGATGTCCTGGATCATCGCGATGCCGTGCACCCGCATGATGTTCTTGGCGACCCGGTCCAGCACCAGCATGTCGGCCGGGTTCCGCATGTCGTGGTCGGAGGTCACCATGGTGATGTCGGGGGCCATCCGGGCGGCCGAGAAGTGCTTCTCGGCGGCGGCATAACTCACGTTGACCGGGGTGTCCTTCGGCAGGTACTTCCGGTCGTCGTATCCCGGTTTGAACCCCGGCAGGGCGACCAGTCCGACCATGACGACCGCCAGGCTGGCCACCGCGATCGGACCCGGCCAGCGCACCACCGAAACCCCGGCGCGCCGCCAGAACCCACCCGGCTTGGCCGGTTTGGGCTCCAGCAGCCCGAAGCTGGTGACCACCACCAGCAACGCCGGTCCCAGGGTGAGTGCGGCGGCGACCACGACGATCATGCCCACCGAGACCGGGATCCCCATGGTGTGGAAGTAGGGCAGCCGGGTGAAGTACAACACCGCCGACGCCCCCGCGATGGTCAGGCCCGACCCCAGCACGACGGGGGTGACGCTGCGCACGGTGGTGTAGTAGGCGTCGACCCGCTCTTCGCCGGCCAGCCGGGCCTCGCGGTAGCGGCCGATCAGGAAGATGCCGTAATCGGTACCGGCGGCGATCGCCAGCATCACCATGATGTTGACCGCGAACGTCGTCAGGCCCATCACGTTGTTGAATCCGAGCACCGCGACGACGCCGCGCGCGCAGATCAGTTCCAGCAGCGTCAGGAACAGCTGCGTCAGCATCGCCGAGATGGACCGGAAGACGATCAGCAGCATGATTGCGATCGCGGCGATGGTGAACAGGGTGATCTTCACCAGGCTGGCGTCACCGATCTCGCGCAGATCCGCGGTCAGCGCTGCCGGACCGGCGACATAGGCCTGCACGCCGGGTGGGGCGGGGGTGTCATCGATGTGCTTGCGGACCGCTGCCACCGAGTCGTTGGCCTCGGTCATGCCCTGGTTGCCGACCAGGTTCAGCATGATGTAAGCGGCTTTGGCGTCGGAGCTCTGCACACCAGCCGCGGTCAGCCGGTCGCGCCAGAAGTCCTGCGCGTGCTCGACGTGCTCCGTGTCGGCGACCAGCTTCTTGACGATTTCGTCGTAGTAGTGGTGGGCGTCCTCGCCGAGTTCGTCCTCGCCGACCACCACCATCATCACGGTGCTGTTGGATTTGTATTCCTGGAAGTTCTCACCCACCAGCTGACTGGCGACCATCGACGGCGCGTCCATCGGCGCCAGCGGGGCCGAGTGTTCCTCGGAGATCACTTCCAGCTGGGGCACAAGGATATTGACCAGCACGGTGAACACGATCCAGGCGATGATGATCGGCACCGCGAAGATACGCAGCATGTGCGCGAAGAACGGCCGTTTGACGTGCGGGTCCTGGTGCTCGTCGAGCTGCGCTCGGATCCGTTTGATCATCCGGACTTCACCAGGCAGAAGGTCTGGGCGTTCACCCCGGTGGCGCGTCGTTCGTCGAGCAGTCGGTCGTCGATCTTGATCCGGCAGCCGATCTCACCGGTGTTGCCCTGCACGATCATGTTGGCCTGCACCGCGGGAAGCACGGTGACGACGGTGTAGGACCAGGGCAGCGGCACATTGTTGAGTTGATGGACGTTGGCCTCGGCGTCCCAGTAGTTGATGTCGGCGGTGGTGCCCGGCGGACCGAAAGCCTCGTAGGCGACGTACTTGGGGTTGAACTGCACGATCTCGATGCCGGCGCCGGCGTGGGGATTGAGGTCCTGGGAGGCGAATACCTTGTGCAGCCGGGTGACGATCACGGCGGATATGAAGACGACCACGATGAAGACCAGCGGAATCCAATGCCGTTTGACTATTGCGGCGATCTGAATCTTCCTCATATCACCGCCTTCCGCTGGTCGATAGTGCGGTCGAACGCCGGCAGCTGACAGTTTGTTCCGGCCTCGCTCGGAATCGTCGAAGGCTGCCCCGAAGATCGTCCCCGGGCAGCATAAACCTTCGCTTGGCTAACGATCGCAATGGGTGCGTCTGACCTCCTCCCACCCCGCCGAACGTGAAGGTGGCTTCACGGCCGACGGAATCCAATGGCGTTTGACTATTGCGGCGATCTGAATCTTCCTCTAATGACCGCCAACCGG
>NZ_LZIN01000092.1 GCF_001667375.1 Mycolicibacter sinensis
GCCGGGGGGGGGGGCGGGCGGGTGTGCCCGGCGCCCCCCCCCCCCGCCCGGGGGGGGGCCCCCCCCCCCCCCCCCCCCGCCCCCCCGGGGGCCCCCCCCGGGGGGGGGGGGGCCCCGACTGCTGTGCGCCGACTCGGCCGCGCGAGGGCGTGTGTTCGCGTGAGGCGCCGTAAGAATCGCGGATCCGCCTTGCCCGCCCGCCGATGGCGGAGCCGGCAAACTCGCATGAAGGGGGTTCCAGCGACCGCACATCTGCGTACCCCAGGTGCACACCGCCCCCCTTCACACCGGCTGAGTGCATGTCGAGTGCGTCAGAGTGCACAACTTTCCGACACATACTCAGCCTATGCACACTCGAAAGCGCTGACTCTGGACCCGTTAGGTGTGCCACCTCGGACGATGGATGAAAAAAATATGACGAAGATTGTTGCGTCTTAGGTTACTCACGGTTAGTGTTCTATTTCACATCAGTGAATAAGTGTGATTTTCAGGAACAACACGGCAGCGCCCGACCCCTGAGGCGCTCGCCGAGGGCGGCACCTCACAAAAGGAGATGGCTGTGCAGCAAACCCTTCGCCCCTATGTCACCGCCGGTATCGCGATCGTCGGCTCCGGCCTGATCGCGGCCACTCCGGTGGCGACCCCGCTGGCGAGTGTCCCGACCGTCCGAGATGTCGCGCTCACGGCGGGCGGCGGTCTGCCCGACCTGGTGGCGCCGTGGACGGAGGTGTTCAACGAGGCGTCGCGGAACTCGACCATCCTCACGCAGAACTTCCTGCTGGCTCCCTGGGCGGGGTTCCAGCAGATGCTGGCCAACCAGTCTCAGTTCTGGCAGCAGATTCTCGACGACCCGTCGAAGATCCCGGACGTGATGCAGCAGATGCAGAGCAACCTGGACTCGGTGCTGACCGGCTACACGCTGCAGAACGCCTCGGGCAGCTTCGGCCTGAACGGATTGGAGGGCACCATCGGCACGGTCGGCGTGCACACCCTCAGCGGAACCGATGCGGCCACTGCCCCTATTTCCTTCGGTCACGACCTGCTCTTCGGGCTGCTGCCGCAGTTCCTGCCCGCCGATATGGCCCCGATTGCGACACCGATCGTCAACTTCTTGGCCTCACCGCTGAGCGCAATCATCATCGGGCAGTTGGGTCCGTCGATTGCCCCGTGGGTCGCGATGATGAACAGCATCCAGGACGGCGACAACTTCAACGAGATCATGGCCAGCTGGATGGGCGGCTACCTCAACGGCGCCACGCTCAACCTGGACTTCCTGCTCCCGCTGATCGCGCAGACCGGCTTGCTGCCGGAGGGCAATGAGATCGACCATCTGAGCTTCACGTTCGGCGGCCTGCTGACCCCCGGCGACGTGGCCGTGGGTCCCTACCAGGTGACCGACCAGGCCGGCAATCTGGTCGAGGTCCCTGCGGTCGGCGGCTCGATCTTCAACAGCCTCGGGATTTCGCTGACGACCAGCGCGCTGGGGACTCCCCTCACGATCGCGATCGACGGCCACGGCATCGGCCCGATCGCGGCCCAGGAGGCCTGGAGTCAGACCGTCGCGGCGTTGCTGGGCTCGGGCTGGACCGGCAAGGACCCGATCGAGGTCAGCCCGCCGTGGCCGGGAATCAACTTCCCGACAGTTCCCGACGACTTCTTCGACGACGGCGGCACCGGCTCGGGCGCGGCGTCCGATGCATTGGCAGGTATGGACCTCAGCGACATCGTCAACGCGCTCCTCGGCGGCGTCGACGCTTAAGTCGGTCCGCCCGCTATTCCGATATTCCCTCTGACAACTTCCAGCACTGCATTACAGAACCGCTTCACAGGAGAGGTGTTCGCAAATGAGCCGTCGCAGCAGCAGCCAGCCTGATAACTCCGGATCGCGCTACCGCAAGCGGGTGGTCGGTGCCGCCAGTGCGGTCGGCGCCTTCCTGGCCTTCGGTATGGCACCGTTGGCCGCCGCGCCTACCGCGCATGCCGACGTCGATTTCGACCTCGGCGATGTCTTCGGCGACCTGTTCAGCTCGTGGACCTCGACCGACCTCGGTGACGGGGCCACCTGGGACTTGGGCGCCTTGTTCGGCGCTGCTGACCCGGGCAGCGCGGCGGGCGATCCGTTCTCGTGGACCGGGATCATGGACCAGTGGTTCTACGAGCCGCTGCACACCATGACCCAGCTCTGGATCACCAGCTCGTTCGGCCAGTCGATTGATGGGATGATCAACGACTGGTCCGGCCTGTACCTGATCGGCAACGGTGTCGCCGGTACTGTGGACAACCCCGACGGCGGTGACGGCGGGCTGTGGTTCGGTGACGGCGGCGCCGGCTGGAGCAGCACTGAGGCCGGCACGGCCGGCGGCAACGGCGGCGATGCGCTCGGCTGGCTGGGCAACGGCGGTGCCGGTGGTGCAGGTGGAGCCGGCGCGGCCGGCGGTGACGGCGGGGCCGGCGGCTGGTTCATGGGTAACGGCGGCGCCGGTGGCGCCGGCGGTGCGGCGACGGTTGTGGGCGGTGCCGGTGGCGACGGCGGCGACGGCGGAGCGGCCGCGGCCTGGTTCTTCGGCAACGGTGGCGCCGGCGGCGTCGGCGGTGCCGGGGTCGATGGTGCCGCGGGCACCCTCGCCAACTCCGGGACCGGCGCCGGTGGGGCCGGTGGCGCCGGCGGTAATGGCGGTGCCGGTGGGCGCAGCGGCTTCATGTTCGGCGACGGCGGCAAGGGTGGCGCCGGCGGGGCAGCCGGAGACGGCGGCAACAGCGTCACCGGAACCACCAACGATGGTTTGACCGGCGGCGCCGGCGGTGCGGGCGGCAACGGGGGCGCCGGCGGCGCACGCGCCTCCGGCTACTACGCAGGCTCCTTCTACGGCAGCGCCGGCCAGGCCGGCGACGGCGCCGACGGCGGTAACGGGGGCGCCGGCAGCGATGCGGTGAAGGACGCCAACGGGGACTACCTCGGCCAGGGCGGCCTGGGCGGCCAGGGCGGCGACGGCGGTGACGGCCAGCAGGGCGGCAACGGCGGCGCCGGTGGTAACGGCGGCGACGGCAACGGCCTCAACAAGACCAACCCCGACTCCCCCTGGAGTACCGGCGGCCAGGGCGGCTCCGGCGGTCAGGGTGGCGATTCGCTGGGAGCCAATACCGGCGGTAACGGTGGTGACGGCGGCAAGGGTGGCCTCGGCACCGTGGGCTGGGGAGGTCAGGGCGGCTTCGGTGGCTCCGGCGGTGCCAGTGACGCCGGCACCGGTGGCGCCGGCGGCAACGGCGGCCTCGCCGGCAATGGCGCCACCGATGACAACACGGTCGCAACCCATGGCGGTCAGGGCGGCTTCGGTGGAACCGGCGGCAACAGCAACACCGGTACCGGTGGCGCCGGCGGCCACGGCGCGGCCGGCGGCGACGGAACGCTTCAAGGCGGCAACGGCGGCGGCGGCGGTCAGGGTGGCGGCAGCACTAGCGGCAATGGCGGCAACGGCGGGGACGGCGCCGCTGCGGGCAAGGGGCTGGGCTGGGTGCACAACGGCACCACCTGGAGTATCGGCGGCAACGGCGGCTCCGGCGGTACCGGTGGCGGCGCTCAAGGCACCGGGAACGGCGGCAACGGTGGCGCGGGTGTGGCCGGCGCCGACGGCGCGACCGGCGCGGGAGTGGTCAGCATCGGCGGCGACGGCGGGAGCGGCGGCGGCGGCGGAACCAGCAGCGGCGGGGCCACCGGCACCGGCGGCAACGGTGGGGCCGGCGGCGACGGCACCGCCTCCGGCGGCGACGGCGGCGACGGCGGCGCCGGCGGGCTCGGGTTCTCGGGTCTCGGTCCCAAGAGTGATGGCGGCGCCGGCGGCAACGGTGGCGCCGGCGGTGACAGCGGTGGTGTCGTCACCCCGGCCGGCGCCCCAGATGGCTTCGGCACCAGTCACGCCGGCACCGGTGGCACCGGTGGGGCAGGCGGCCACTCCTACGCCCACACCGCCGGCGGCAACGGCGGCACCGGCGGCGCCGGCGGCGCCGGAGCGGGTGCGGTCGACGGCGGTACCGGCGGCACGGGTGGCGCCGGCGGTAACGGTGGCACCGCGGGCACCGGCGGTGACGGCGGTGCCGGCGGTAAGGCGGCGGCCGGCAATGGCGGCGCCGGCGGTACCGGCGGTGCCGGTGGCAACGCTGATCCGGGTACTGACGGTGTCAGCGGCATCCCCAACCCGTTCTTCGGCGGCGAGAACGGCCCCGGCGGCAACGGCGGCAACGGCAACACCGGCGGTACCGGCGGTAACGGTGGGCAAGGCGGAGCCTCCACCAACGGAACCGGCGGCAACGGCGGCGCAGGTGGGGCGGCCGGCGACGGCGGGGCCGGTGGCGCCGGCGGGCCCGGCGGCACCAACCCCGACACCGGCAACGGCTACAACGGTGGCAATGGCGGTGACGGCGGTGACGGCGGGACCGGCGGCAACGGCGGTGGCCACGGCACCGGCGGCGCCGGCAACGGC
>NZ_LZIN01000093.1 GCF_001667375.1 Mycolicibacter sinensis
AGCCCCAGGTACATCATGTGCTCGTAGAACAAACCGAGCTCAGAGGTGGACGTGGGGTCGGTGACCGGATCTCCGGGGATCGTGTAATCGGTTACCGCGAACCAGTTGTTCGGGGTCTGGACACCCGACAGCAGAGCAGTGTCGAAGAAGTCGGAGGAGGAAACCCCGCCCATACCCTCCGACGCGGTGTCGGCACCGACCGGATTGCCGATGAACACGAAATGCAGCAACTGCGGGTCGACGCCGTCGTGTTCCAGCTGGGCCATGGCGATCGAACCGGCCGTGGCGCCCTGCGACCAGCCGAACACCCACAGCGGGTTGTCGGCATCGTAGGCGTCGGGGTTGGCGTTGAGTTCGGCGTGCACCGCCCGCACGATCTCGGCCGCCCCGACGAAACTGCTGTGGCCCTGCTGGACCAGCGCCGGGGTGGACAGGATCCGCAGCGGCGCGTCGCAGTCGCCGACACCGACCACGCACGCGGCTGGATCGTCGCCGACGTCGAAGCCTAGCGGGTTGAGGAACAGGTCGGCCGCGGTTTGGGCGAACGCCGCCGAGGGCGTCGGCAACATCGTCCCGCCGACGAAGATCGCGGT
>NZ_LZIN01000094.1 GCF_001667375.1 Mycolicibacter sinensis
GCCCGGCGCCCCGCCGCCGACCCCGGCAGGGCCGCCGTCGGTGACCATGCCGGCATATATGTACATGGTCGGCGGCCTGGACATGGGTGCCCGACGGGCCTCGGGGACCAGCGCGCGCAAGAAGCCGGCGCCGAAACCCGACAGTGCGGATGTCCCCGCGGCGGAGGCGGCGGAACAGGTTGCGCCGCAACGTCGCCGGCGCCGCGCGAAGGCCGGAATGCTGGGCCGCGGCTACGAGTACATGGATCTCGAGCCCGAGCCGGCTATGGCGACCGCCTCGCAGCGGGGCGCCGGCGGATTCGCCGGCGGATCGCAGCGGGTGGCCGGCGCGCGCCCGGCCGGGCTGACCGCGCTGGCCGACGACGGATTCGGCGGCGGCGCGGTCAGCCCGATGATGCCGAACACCTGGCCGGCCGAGGAGAGTTAGCCGCCGCAGCGGATCCGATTCCCGCTGCGATCCAACGGGTCCGGGCCCAGCCCGAGATACTTGTCCCGCAGCTTGTCCCACAGCTCCAGCTGGCCCCACTCGGGCTCGTCGCGGATCTGCTGGTCGTTGGTGAGGAACGGGTTCGGCAGCATCAACGTCATCATCTGCTCGTCGCGCCCGTTGAACAGCCGCACCCCCCAGGACATCGGGTTGCCGTCCTTGCCGATCCGCCGGTACAGCTCCGCGCGGGTGCACCGGCGGATCCGGCCCAGCTCCGAGCCGCTGGCCCGGTGCTTGCCGATGCACAGGTGAAAGTGCCAGCGGCCGAAATCGACGGTGGCATAACCGTCGAGCATCGCGATCTTGCGCGGTGCGTTGGGGGCCGCCACCTCCCAGGCGGCGCCCTGCATGATGATGCCGAACCAGATCTCGTCCCAGTACTCGTCGAAGCACAGGTGCAGCAGATCCAGCAGGCTCTGCTGATCGGTGGGCAGCGGCCACAGTTGTTCGCGGCCACGGTCTTCGGTGTCGACGATCGGGGGATCGGCGACAATTTCGGTTGCGGTTTCGGTCATGTGGATCCCTTCCTCTTTCGGTCCGTTCGAACCTGGGGTTTGTGGGTGAGCGCGCAGTCGACGCACAGGCCGGCGCCGGGCGTGCGGTAGAACAGGCAGCAGGTGGCGCGCCGGTAGTCGGTGCCGGAGTCGTTGAAACGGATTGTGTCGCTGAGGCGTTCGTCAGCACAGACCGCGCGCGCGAGCTCCCAGCAGGGCTCGGCCGCCAGTTGCGCGCCGCGATGCCGGTGCAGGGCGCGGGCCGCACCGAGGACGGCGGAGGCGGCGTTGCCGTGCAGCAGCTTCGCCGAGATCGGGCCGAGCCGTCGCACCGCGGCGGCCAAGGGCGTCAGATGCCTGCTGAGGATGTCGTCGGCCAGCAGCGAATCGAGACCAGATCCCTGCCAGGCCACCGGATCGGCCAGATGCAGCCGGACGGTCCCGTCGGATTCGGCGTACCAGAGCTCGTCGGGGTCCAGATCCAGCAGCAGCCCGTGCTCGGCGAGTGCGCCCAGCCCGATCGACCACAGTCGCGCCGCGAACCCGAGGAAAAACGCCGACGCCGCAACCCGAAGATCCGATGCCCCGATACGGTCTCCGACATTGCCGACGACGTCGGCGAGCAGCGTTTGGGCGGTGTAGAGCCGGGAAACCGGACGCCAGCCGCCGCCTTCGACCGCACCGGTGGACACCGCGAAATACGGGCTGACCGTGGCTAGTTCGGTCAGCGCCGACACCACCCGATCGTCGGGCGCGCAGCGGTGCGGGGTCGCGGGCAGGGCACGCAGCCATTGCGGCAGGTCATGCAACGTGGTGCGGGTGGCCGACGCTGCCGAGCGCAGCGTGACTGCGTCGGGACCGGTTGCGGTGACGACCATTTCGGCAGGCTCGCCGGTGTCCCAGCCCTCGCGGGACAGCACCCGGATCAGCGCGGCGCGCAACGGCTCCGGGGCGTCGACGCGGGCGGCCCGGCGCGCACCGCCCCCGGTGCCGAACGCGAACATGCCGCTGGACGCGTCGAAGCGCAGCGTGTCGGTGTCGAACATCGCCCCGATGCGTCCCGACAGCATCAGTTCCTCGCCGACGGTGTCCGCTAGCGTGCCCGCCGGATCCAGCAGCCACACCCGGTCGGCCACCCGCAGCGCCAATTCCAGGTCGTGGGTGCTCAGCACCACGGCCAGCTGCTGGTCGCGGGCCAGCTTGCGCAGCAGCCCGAACAGCCCGGCTCGCGAGGACACGTCCAAGAACGCGGTCGGCTCGTCGAGCACCAGCAGGCCGGGCTGTTGAGCCAGTGCACGCGCGGTCAGGACACGCTGGCATTCCCCGTCGGACAGCTCCGCCGCCGGCCGCGACGCCAGATGCCGCGCGCCGGCCGCGGTCAGCGCCCAGTCGATGATCTCGTCGTCCTCACGGCGCAGTCGGGCGCCCAACCCCAGGTGCGGGATGCGGCCCAGAGCAACGAGTTCGCGTGCCGAGAGCAAGCCCGGGTCGATCCGCTCGGTCAGTACCACCGCGACCCGGCGGGCCAGCTCGTCGCGCGGCAGCCCGGTCAGGTCGGCGCCGTCGAGCAGCACCCGGCCGCCGAGCGCGGGCTGCAACCCGGCCAGGGTGCGGATCAGGGTGGACTTTCCGGCGCCGTTGGGGCCGATCAGCACGGTCAACTCACCGCGGCGGGCCTGCGCGTCCAGGCCGGCCGCCACGGTTGTCGATCGGCGCCGGTTGCGGTAGCCGATCGCCAGGCCGGCCAGCTCAACCGCCGGGTTCATGACGGCATCCCTGATCCGCGGCGGGCCCGCAGCAGCACGGTGATCACGACCGGCGCCCCCACCAGCGCGGTGACGGCATTGACCGGGATGACCAGGTTGCTGCCGGGCACCTGACTGACGGTGCCGCACGCCAGCGCGGCGACCGCGCCCAGCAAGACCACCGTCGGCAGCACCACGCGGTGGTCGGAGGTACCGACGGCGATGCGGGCCACGTGCGGCACGACCAGCCCGAGGAACGCGATCGGCCCGCAGAACGCGGTCGTCACGCCCGCCAGCAGCGACGCCGAGGCGACCGTGACGACCCGGGCGCGGTGCACGTTGATTCCCATTGTCGCCGCGTAACTCTCGCCGAGCAGCAGGGCGTTGAGCGGCCGGATCGTCATCGCCGCGGTAACCAGCCCGACGGCCACCAGCGGCAGTAGCAATCGCAGGTCGTCCCAGCCGGTCGCGGCGAAACTGCCCAGGCCCCACAGCAGATACTGCTGCACCCGCTGCGGGTCGGAATACACTAGCGCCAGACTCACCAGCGCGGTGCTGGCCGCACCCAACATCACCCCGATCAACAGCAGCGTCGCCGCCGAGCGGGTCCAGCGCGACAGCCCCAGCACCAACGTCAGCATCGCCGCGGCCCCCAGCGCAGCCGCGAGGACCTGCCCGGCGCGGCTGGCGCCGGCGGTGCTGAAACCGGCCGCCCCCCCGGCCAGCACCACCAGCGCCACCCCGAGGCTGGCCCCGGAGCTGACCCCGAGGATGTACGGGTCGGCCAGGGTGTTGCGGAACAGGGTCTGCAGTTGCAGGCCGGCGACCCCGAGCGCAGCACCGGCGGCCAGTGCGGTGAGCACCCGCGGCAACCGCATGTTCGTCACGATCACCTGCCAACGCGGGTCCGAGGGTTCGGCGCCGACCAGCGCCCGGACGGTGTCGGCCAGCGGCACCCGCACCGGCCCCAGCGCCAGACCCAGCAGGGCCAGCACCACCACGGCGGCGGCCAGCCCGGCCAGCACCAGCGTCGTACGTGCCTTCATCGCTGCACCTGCCGGTAGAACTCGAAAGTGTGGTCGCCGGCCTGCTCCGGGTGCAGGATCGCGACCAGGTCGGCCAGCAGCAGATCCGGTCGGGCGGTGCCGCGTTCCCAGTACAAGTTGCCCCCGCCGGGCCCGATCGCCTTGGTGGCCGACCACACCTGCCCGCTGCGCACCGCGGTCAATTCGCCGTACCGGCGGTCCCGCGCCACCGCGTCGTCGACCGTTTTCCAGTCGTCGGTGACCAGCCACAGCGGGGCGCTTCCCGCGCGGGCGTAGACCGATTCGAAGTTCAGCTGCCGGGTCTCGGCGCCGCCGTCGGTCAGCCAGGGATAGCTACCGCCGGCGTCGGCGATCAGACGGCCGGCGTAGCTGGCCCCGGTGGGCATGGACCAGCTGCCCGAATGCATGGTGCCGACCAACACGTCGACGGGCTCGACCCGTGCGGCCTGCCTGGCCAGCGCGCGGTAGCGGTCGCGGATGCCCTGGTAGGCCTGCGCGGCCTGGCGCTCGGTGCCGGTCAGCGCGGCGAAAACCTTAATCCACTCGGCCCGGCCCAGCGGGGTGGGCTCCAGCCATTCGGCGTCGGCGAGCACCGGGATGCCGGCCTGGCGCAGCTTGGGATGGCCGGGGTCGTCCATGCCCTCGGTGACCAGCACGTCGGGGCCGGCGCGCAGCACACTCTCGATGTTGACCGGTCCGCCCGGCGCGTAGCCGATCGCCGCGCCGGCGCCGATCCGCTCGCGGATCTGCGGGTCGGCGACCGCGGCCGGGTTCGCCACCCCGGTGACCACCCCGGCCCGGTCGAGTTCGGTGATCATCCCCAGGTGCGTCGTCGAGCCCGAGTACAGGCTGTGCACTGGCACCGTGATCCGTTGCGCGCGAGCAAGTTCGCCGGTCAGCGCCGGGGCCGGGACACCGCAGCGCACCAAGACATACGAGACCGGTTTGCCGCCGAGGTAGGGCCGGTGCACGGTCAGCACCTGGTAGCTGCGGTGGTAGTCGAGGCGGAAGTTGGTGGCCTCGGACAGCGTCGACTTGTCCGGAAAGTAGTCGGTGTCCGGGTCGAAGTCGGTGATGCAGTCCTGCCGGGCCGCCACGGTAGCGGCGTGGTTGCCCGAGCAGCCGGCCAGCGCTGGGGCCAGCGTCAGGGCCAGCGCCATTACCAGCGCAGGGACTACTCGCAGCGCACGGGACATGGGCGTGCATCAGCTTCCTCGGGGTACACCGCCCCGGTTCGCAGGACGCGATGACGTGAGTCTCCTGGCTCTCGGATCACTGTTCGCCTCGCCTTCCGGCCCCACAATCGGCGGGCCGTGGCTGCTGAGGGTCACTCCCCGATGACAGTGGCGGGACCGCGCCGGATTCCCACCGGCTTCCTCACTGTGTTGTCATCGCCTTACCGGCGACATTGTTGCACGCCGTGTTGCGTTAGGCTTGCCGCCGTCTCGTGGCGTCAGGAAGTCCGGTGCGAATCCGGCGCGGTTCCGCCACTGTGTTAGCCAGATACTGGCCGCGGGGCATCCGACTATGCGGGGCGCGAACCCCCGGGAGGAACCGATTATGCGGCGTATCGTCCTGCTCTCCACCTCCGACACCGACCTGCTGTCCGCGCGGGCCAGCGGCGTGGCGTACCGGCTCGGGAACCCCGCACGCCACGACATCGAACCGCTGGTCAACGGTGGCGTTGATGTTGTGGTGCTGCGAATCCTGGGCTCGTCGGCCGAGATCGCCGACGAACTGAAGTTGCTGCGCGCGACCGGACTGCCGCTGGTGGTGCTCGGCGGGGAGCGCTCACCCAACGCCGAGCTGATGGAGTGCTCGACGGTCCCGATCGGGCTGGCCGCCCAAGCGCACGCCTACCTCGCCGAAGGCGGACCGGCCAACCTGGCCCAGCTGCACGCGTTCCTCTGCGACACGGTGCTGCTCACTGGGGAGGGTTTTGAGGAACCGGCGGTGATCCCGGAATGGGGGTATGGGTCTCGGGAGCCGGTTGACGCGCCCGATGCGGTGCGGGTCGGGGTGCTGTACTACCGGGCCCACGAGGTCAGCGGCAACGCCGGATTCGCGCACGCGCTGGCCGACGCGATCGACGTCACCGGCCGGGCGGTCGGGGTGCCGATCTTCGCCGCATCGCTGCGCAACGCCCCCGACGAGCTCTACGACGCGCTGGGGGAGCTGGACGCGGTGGTGGTCTGCATGCTGGCGGCCGGCGGGGCGATGAACGCCACCGCGACCGTCAGCGCCGGCGACGACGACGGCGCGTGGGACATCGAAAAGATCGCGGCGCTGGACATTCCGGTGTTCCAGGGTCTGTGTCTGGCGTCGTCGCGGGCGGACTGGGAGGCCAACGACGACGGCGTGACGCCACTGGATTCGGCCACCCAGATCGCCATCCCGGAATTCGACGGCCGGATCATCACCGTGCCGTTCTCGTTCAAGGAGATCGACGACGACGGGCTGCCACACTACGCCGCCGATGTGGAACGCTGCGCCCGGGTCGCCGGTGTCGTAGTGAATCACGCGGTGCTGCGGCGCATTCCGAACCGGGACAAGAGGCTCGCGCTGGTGCTGTCGGCCTATCCCACCAAGCACTCCCGGGTCGGCAACGCGGTCGGTCTGGACACTCCGGCGTCGGCGGTGCGGCTGCTGCACCGGCTGGCCGCCGAAGGGTATGACGTCGGAGACGGTTTCGGGGTGCTGGGGGTCGAGGATGAGACGCAGGCGGGGGACCGGCTGATTCACACCCTGATCGAAGCCGGCGGCCAGGATGAGGACTGGCTGTCCGCCGCGCAGCTGACCGAGGCGCAGGTACGGGTGACCGCTGACCAGTACGCCTCCTGGGCCGCGGAGCTGCCCGACACGCTGCGCGACGCGATGACGACGGCGTGGGGCCCGGCGCCGGGCAAGTTGTTCGTCAACGACGCCGGCGAAATCGTGCTGGCCGCACTGCGATCCGGCAACATCGTGCTGATGATCCAGCCGCCGCGCGGCTTCGGGGAGAACCCGGTGGCGATCTATCACGATCCGGAGTTGCCGCCGAGCCACCATTATCTGGCCGCATATCGTTGGCTGGACAGGGGGTTCGGTGCGCACGCGGTGATCCACCTGGGCAAGCACGGCTCGATGGAATGGCTGCCCGGCAAGACCGCGGCGCTCTCTTCCGCGTGCGCTACCGACGCGATGATCGCCGACCTGCCGCTGATCTACCCGTTCCTGGTCAACGACCCCGGCGAGGGCGCGCAGGCCAAACGCCGCGCGCACGCGGTGATCGTCGATCACCTGATCCCGCCGATGGCGCGCGCGGAGTCCTACGGCGACATTGCGCGGCTGGAGCAGTTGCTCGATGAGTACGGCAATATCGCCTCGATGGATCCGGGCAAGCTGCCGGCGATCCGCGGCGAGATCTGGAACCTGATGCGCGCCGCGGAGATGCACCGGGATCTCGGCCTGGACGAGCGGCCCGAGGACGAGGAATTCGACGACTTCCTGCTGCATGTCGACGGCTGGCTCTGTGAGATCAAGGACGCCCAAATCCGCGACGGACTGCACGTGCTCGGCGGTGCGCCGACGGGCGCGGAGCGGGTGAACCTGGTGCTGGCGATCCTGCGCGCCCCGCAGGTATGGGGCGGGGTGGACCACGCGGTGCCCGGCCTGCGGGCCGCGCTCGGCTTGAAAGACGACGCGGCGGGTTCGGCGGTCGATGAGATCGAGCAGCGCGCCCGAGGGCTGGTCGAAGCCATGGAGGCGGCCGGCTGGGAGGCCGGGACGGCCGATTCGCTGCACCCCGATCCCGAGGTCTGCCGCGTGCTGAGATTCGCTGCCACCGAAGTGGTTCCGCGGCTGGCGGGTACGGTGGCCGAGCTGGACTCGGTGCTGCACGCGCTGGCCGGCGGCTTCGTGCGCCCAGGGCCATCCGGGTCGCCGCTGCGCGGCCTGGTCAACGTGCTGCCCACCGGACGCAACTTCTACACCGTCGACCCCCGTGCGGTGCCGTCGCGGCTGGCCTGGCAGACCGGGCAGGCGATGGCGGACTCGCTGGTGCAGCGCTACCTCGACGACACCGGCCGCTATCCGGAGTCGGTGGGGTTGTCGGTGTGGGGCACCTCGGCGATGCGCACGTCCGGCGACGACATCGCCGAGGTGCTGGCGTTGCTCGGGGTGCGGCCCGACTGGGACGAGGCCTCCCGGCGGGTGTCCGGGCTCGAGGTGATCTCGCTGGAAGAACTCGGCCGACCCAGAATCGATGTGACGGTGCGGATCTCGGGTTTCTTCCGCGACGCCTTCCCGCACGTGGTGATGATGCTCGACGACGCCGTGCAGCTGGTGGCGACCCTCGACGAGCCGGACGGTCAGAACTTCGTCGCCGCCCACGCCCGCGCCGACCTGGCCTCCCACGGCGACCTGCGCCGGGCCACCACCCGGGTCTTCGGTTCCGCGCCGGGCTCCTATGGGGCCGGCATCCTGCAGCTGATCGAGGCGGGAACCTGGCGTGATGACAAGGATCTGGCCGAGGTTTACACCGCCTGGGGTGGATTCGCCTACGGCCGCGGGCTGGACGGTGCGGCGGCCACCGACGATATGCGCACCAACTACCGCCGCATCAAGGTGGCGGCCAAGAACATCGACACCCGCGAGCACGACATCGCCGATTCTGACGACTACTTCGTCTACCACGGCGGCATGATCGCCACCGTGCGGGCGTTGTCTGGCTCCGATCCGAAAGCCTATGTGGGGGACTCGACGTCGACGGATGCCGTGCGCACCCGCACCCTGGCCGAGGAGACCGCCCGGGTGTTCCGGGCCCGGGTGGTCAACCCGCGCTGGATCTCCGCGATGCGCCGGCACGGCTACAAGGGCGCGTTCGAACTGGCCGCCACCGTCGACTACCTGTTCGGCTTCGACGCAACCGCCGGGGTGGTGCACGACTGGATGTATGAGAAGCTCGCCGCCGAGTACGTGCTCGACCCGGCCACCCGGGAATTCCTCGACAAATCCAATCCATGGGCGCTGCAGGGCATCGTGGAGCGGCTGAAGGAGGCCGCCGACCGGGGGCTGTGGGCGGACCCGGACCCGGAGACCATGGCAGCATTGCAACAGGCCTACCTGGAGGTCGAAGGAGACCTGGAGGACCGGTGAAAGTCTGGATTCTCGGGATCGGGATGGGCCCGCAGCACGTCACGCCCGAGGTCGCCGAGGCGCTGCGGTCGGTCGACTACGTACTGGCCCCGGATAAGGGGGCGAAAGGAACTGAGGACGGCCTGCTGGCGTTGCGGCGGGCTGTCGTCGACGCCTATGCCGAGTCGGTGCCCATCGTCACGGTCTCGGACCCGCCCCGCGACCGGTCAGCGGATCTGAGTGGACCCGATTATGCGCGGGCGGTGGCCGACTGGCATGCGGCCCGGGCGGCGCGATACGCCGAGGAGCTTCGGGAGCGCGGCGGTACCGCGGCCTTCCTGGTCTGGGGCGACCCGGCGCTCTACGACTCGACGATCCGCATCATTCAGCGGGTGAAAGCCTCTGGTCTGGAAGTGGATTACGACGTGCTCCCCGGTATCAGCGCCCCGCAACTGCTGGCGGCACGGCACCGGATCGTGCTGCATGAGGTGGGCCGGCCGGTGCACATCACCACCGGCCGGCGGCTTGCGGAGGCGATCGCCGCGGGCCAGGACAACATCGTCGCCATGCTCAACCCGGAGGGACTCGACCTTTCCGCGGTGGCGGATTGGGCGATCTGGTGGGGCGCCAACCTCGGTGCGGCGGGGGAGCGGCTAGTCAGTGGCCGGGTCTCTGATGTCGTTGACGAGATCGCGGCTGCCCGCCGCGCCGCGAAGTCCGAAGCGGGCTGGGTGATGGATGTGTTCTTGGTGCGCAGGCCCTGATGGCGGGGCTGCTGATCGCCGGAACCACCAGCGACGCCGGCAAGACCGTGGTCGCCACCGGGCTGTGCCGGGCGCTGGCCCGCCGCGGGGTAAGAGTGGCGCCGTACAAGGCGCAGAACATGTCGAACAACTCGATGGTGGTTGTCGGTGCGGATGGCCTCGGCACCGAAATCGGCCGGGCGCAATGGATTCAAGCGATGGCTGCGCGGGCCGTCCCCGAGCCGGCGATGAACCCGGTGCTGCTCAAGCCCGGTAGTGACCACCGCAGTCATGTGGTGCTGATGGGCCGGCCGTGGGGCGAGGTGTCGTCGTCGAATTGGATGCAGGGCCGCCGCGAGCTGGCCGACAGCGCCCACCGCGCCTTCGACGACCTCACGGGACGCTACGACGTGGTGATCGCCGAGGGGGCGGGTAGCCCGACCGAAATCAACCTGCGGTCCGGCGATTACGTCAATATGGGCCTGGCGCGGCATGCTGGTCTGCCGGTCTTGGTCGTCGGCGATGTGGACCGGGGCGGGGTGTTCGCGGCGTTCTTCGGCACCGTCGCGTTGTTGTCGGGCGAAGACCAGGACCTGGTGGCCGGGTTTATCGTCAACAAGTTCCGCGGCCGGCAGCAGTTATTGGCGCCCGGCCTGGCCGACCTGGAGCGACTCACCGGCCGGCGGGTTTTCGGCACCCTGCCGTGGCACCCGGGGCTGTGGCTGGACTCCGAGGACGCGCTCGATCTAGACGGCAGGCGCTCGGCGCGCACCGGGGCGCGGCGCGTTGCGGTGATCCGGCTGCCGCGAATCAGCAACTTCACCGACCTGGACGCGCTCGGTGTGGAACCCGATCTGGATGTGGTGTTCGCCTCCGATCCGCGCGGGGTCTCCGACGCCGATCTGGTGGTGCTGCCGGGAACCCGCGCGACGCGGTCCGACCTGGCCTGGATGCGCTCGCGCGGATTGGACGCTGCGGTAGTGGCGCACGCGGCCGCCGGTAAGCCGGTGTTGGGGATCTGCGGAGGCTTTCAGATGCTGGGCCGGGCGATCCGTGACCCCGACGGCATCGAGGGCGCGCCGGGCGAGGCGGCCGGGCTGGGTCTGCTGGACGTCGAAACCCGTTTCGGCGCAGACAAAGTGCTGCGGCTGTCCGACGGCGGCTACGAAATCCACCACGGCCGGATCACCCGCGGTGAGGGCGTGCAGGAATTTCATGGCGGCGTCCGGGCCGGTCAGGTGTTCGGCACCATGCGGCACGGTGCGCTGGAGGGCGATGCGCCGCGCGCGGCGTTCTTGGCCGAAACCCTGGGCCTGGAGCCGTCGGGGGTGTCGTTTCCGGCCGCGCGGGAGCACCGGCTCGACTTGCTGGCCGATCTGATCGAGGAGCACCTGGACGTCGACGCCGTGCTGGACTTGGCGCGTGGCGGGCCGCCGCCGGGTCTGCCGTTCCTGCCGCCGGGGGCGCCGTGATGCGCCTGCTGCTGCTCGGTGGAACCGCGGAGGCCCGGGCGTTGGCCGAGCGACTGGTGGCCGCCGGTGTCGACGTCACCACGTCGCTGGCCGGCCGGGTTGCCAATCCGCGGCTGCCGGTCGGGGCGGTGCGGGTCGGCGGATTCGGCGGAATCGAGGGCCTGCGTGCGGTGTTGGCGGACTATGACGCCGTCGTGGATGCCACCCACCCGTTCGCCATCACCATGTCGGCCAACGCCGCCGCGGCGTGCGCCGCTGCCGGTCGCCCGCTGCTGCGCCTGGAGCGGCCCGGCTGGGCGGAGCGGGGCAGGCCGTCCTGGCAGTGGGCCGACTCGCACGAGCAGGCCGCCGCCAGCGCGGCCCGGTTGGGCCGGCGGCCGGTGCTGACCATCGGGCGCCAACAGCTGGCGTCCTACCTGCCGGAGCTGGCGGAGGCGGCGGTGTTGGCGCGCGTCGTCGACCCGCCGTCGATGACGGTGCCGCCGGCCTGGACGGTGGTCACCGACCGGGGGCCCTATGCGCTGCCCGGCGAGCTCGCGTTGCTGCGTGAGCACCGCGCCGACGTGGTGGTGACCAAGGATTCCGGGGGCGAGTACACCTGGCCGAAGATGCTGGCCGCCGAGGAACTCGGGCTGCCAGTCGTCATTGTGCGCCGCCCTCCCCGGCCGTCCGGGGTGAGGTGCGTGTACGACGTCGGGCAGGCGCTGACCTGGGTACTAACCGGCGACTGACCCGACCTGCAGGGCGGCGCCGGCGGTCAGCAGCGCGGCGACCTTGACCACTTCCAGCCCGGCGTAGGCGTAGTGGGCGTGTGAGCGTTCGATCATCCCGCCGGGCGTTGCGGCGCGCAGGTTGTCCCGGGCGGCCAGCACCGCGTCGGAGCGGCGACGCAGCCGGGGCCGGACGAACAGCGACTGAGTCGCCAGCACGCTAACCGCTACGCCGACCGCCGCCGGCGCGAGCCGTCCCGGGGGATCGGCGGCGACCGTGATCACCACCACCACCGCCGCCAGCACGATTTCGACCGCGTTGAGCGCCCGGAACACCAGCCGGCCGATGCCCAACCCCAGGTGCAGGGTGACCCCCGGCGCCCGGAACTTCAGCGGCGCCTCGAGAAACGAGATCGCCAGCACCATGCCCAGCCAGGCGAAGACAACTGCTGCTGCGATTGCGCCCATACCCCGGTGCCTTCCGAGTTATCTGTGTCTGCCGGTTGCAGAAAATGTATCTGTTCAACTCGGTCACAGACAAGTGGGGAGGGGCGTAATGCTCAACACAGGGCTTGCGGCAGACTGGCGGGCGTGATTGTCGAGCATGGTGTGCTGCCCATCCGCCCCGGTCGCGAAGCCGAGTTCGAAGCGGCGTTCGCCAAGGCGAGACCGCTGATCTCGGCCCAGCCGGGCTTCCTGGCGATTTCGATGTCCCGTTCGATCGAGTCGCCGAGCCTTTATCTGCTGCTGGTGCAGTGGGAGACTGTCGAAGCACACACCGAGGGGTTCCGGAAGTCGCCGGAATTTCAGCAGTGGCGGGCACTGTTGCACGAGTTCTACGAGTCCCCGCCGGTGATCGAGCACTTCGTCGGCATCGACTAGGGGGTCATGCACCCGTGGACGCCAAGAGAACCTTGGAATTCAATGCGCGCAACATCGCGGAGTTCCGCAGCAATGGCGGAAAACTGGGCGGCCCGTTCGAGGGCGCCCCGGTCCTGCTGCTGACCACCACCGGCGCCAAATCAGGGCAGCCGCGCACCAGCCCGATGATGTACCTGCCCGAGAGCGGGCGGATCTTCGTGTTCGCCTCCAATGAAGGCAAGGACAGCCATCCCAGCTGGTATCACAATCTGCGGGCGAATTCGTCGGCCACGGCCGAGATCGGTACCGAGACCTTTCCTGTCACCGCCACCGAGATCACCGGCGCAGAACACGACCGGCTCTACGCGATCCAGGCCGAGCGCTACCCGGGTTTCGCCACCTACCGGGAGCGCACCGATCGGGTCATCCCGGTCCTCGAGTTGACCAGAACCACGTAGCGTCCCGACTCATGGTTCGCCGTGCCTACGCCCACGACGCGGTGGTGGTGATCCAGCCCGGTGGTAGCGCTAACGCGCCCGGTGGCGCCATCGCCAAGGCGCTGTGCGGAAGCTGGGACCACCCGCCGCCGTGCCCGCTTGCGCCCCACCACGTCGCCAGCCAAGTCGTCGGCGACGACCTTGTATTGCGGGTGCTGTTCGCCGCCGAAGCCGCCGACGAATCACGCGTCCGGCGCCTCGTCGGCGAAGCGCTCGCCGCCGGAGAACTGACCGGACCCGACGGGCTGGTGACGAAATGGCGACTGGAATCTGCTGCTGCCGGCCGGGTCCGGCCAGACGAGGAAGACCACGTCGCCGACTTGATCGCCCACCACTGAGCTGCCGGCACGAGCCGTCATCGACGGTCACCAGTTTAGACCGCATCAGCGTGGCCAGCAGGGACCAGCCGAGTCCGGCCTGGCTGTTGCTCTGGTCGAACGTCCGCTCAAAAGCCCAGGTGGTGCGTCGCCACCATTCGCTACGCCGGTCGGCCCGGTTCTTCTGCTGCCAGGTGACGACGACGCAGACCGCCGATGATCAACGTCACCCAGGATTGTGGGGGCACGGACCTGACGCTAAAGCCGGCCAGGCCCTCCAACGGCGCGTAAAACCGGGTTCGGGCCGGATCTGTGGATCAACCCACAACTGCGGACGACCACGCTCGTCGGGACGTCCGCGCACCCAGAATCACCGCGCTGACCACCGCACCGACCCCCACCCGCCGGGCCAGCCGCACCGCCCGCGGAATATCGGCGACCGCGGGTGCCCGGCCGTCGCCCATCAGCGCCCGATCCTCGCGCCGGTTGCCGTCATAGATGTTGACGCCACCGAGCTGCAGACCCAAGGCTCCCGCGAAGGCGGCCTCGACCACCCCGGCGTTCGGGCTGGGATGGTGCCGGGCATCGCGACGCCACGCCCGCAGCGCGCCAAGGGAATCCAGCCCCAAGGCGGCAGCCAGGACTCCGCTCAGCCGGGAGGCGGGTAGGCCCAGCACGTCATCCAGTCGAGCCGCCGCCCAGCCGAAGCGGCCGTAGCGGGCGTTGCGGTGGCCGATCATCGCGTCCAGGGTGTTGACGGCGCGGTGCGCCACCAGACCCGGAATCCCGGCCGCCGCACCCCACACCAACGACGCCACCACCGCATCGGAGGTGTTCTCCGCGACGGATTCGACGACAGCCCGGGCGATCTCGTCGGGTCCCAGCGCGGCGGTGTCGCGACCGACCAGGTTGCGCACAGCAACACGGGCCCGGTCCAGGTCTCCGACGGCCAGCAAGCCATGCACCGCACACGCCTCGCGTTCCAGGGAACGTCCCCCGAGCACCGCCCAGGTCGCCAGGGCGGTCAACGCAATTCGCGCCCATGGGATTCGAGCCGACCGCTCAGCGGCGTACGCCAGCCCGGTGGCGCCGCCGACCAACACCAGCACATGAGCCACGCCGCTCCAGCGGCTGTCGCGGTAGATCCGCTGCTCCAACGCCAGCGCCCACCTCCCGAATCCGGCGACCGGATGCCACCGCCGCGGGTCCCCGCAGGCGCGGTCGGCGACAAAACCGAGCGTCAGCCCCAGAGCCCGCGCCGACATCATCCGAGAATCCGATCCAGCGCCGCCAGCAACCGATCGGTCAGCTCCGGTGGACGCACCGCGATCCGCACCCAGCTATCGTCGAGGCCCGGGAAAGTGTCGGCTCGCCGCACCGCAATGCCGTTGTCCCGCAATGCGGCATGTACACCGGCGCCGGGCCGGGCCAGCACATACGGGGCGACACCGGCGACGAACGACACCCCGCGCGAGCCGAGCGGCTCGCTCAGCCCAGAACGCCACAACGCCAACTCCTGTGCCCGGCACTCGCTTTCGGCCAGCGCCCGCGCATCAGAGCAGGCCAGCATGGCGGCCAGCGCCGGCGCCGACACCGACCAGGGAATCTGCAGCCGCGCCGCATCGGCGATCAACAACGGATCGCCCACCAAATACCCCGCCCGCACCCCGGGGATCGACCAGTGCTTGGTCAGGCTGCGCGTCACCAGCAGGCCCGGCTGCGAGAAACCGGCCAGGCTTTCCGGCTCACCCGGCACAGCATCCAGGAATGCCTCGTCGACCAGAACCACCCGCCCGGGCCGCAGCAGCCGGCGCAACAGCGAAGCCGGATGCAGCACCCCGGTCGGGTTGGTCGGGTTGCCGACGACGACGAGGTCGGCGTCGTCCGGCACCGCGGAGGGGTGCAGCGCGAAACCGTCCTCGGCACGGCACAGCACAGCATCGACGGTGTGGCCGGCGGCGATCAGCGCGGCGTGCGGCCCGGTGTACTGCGGGTGGACCACCACCGGCCGTCGCCACCGGCGTAGCCGGGCCACCAGATCAAAGGCCTCCGAGGCGCCCGCGGTGGGCAGCACTGCATCGGAGCCAACGCCGTGCCGGGCCGCCAGCGCAGCGCGGGCGGCGGACGCATCCGGATAAGCCAAGGCGTCGGCGAGCGAGGCGTGCAGGGCGGCATCGAGCCAGTCCGGCCGCGGCCCGACGTAGACGTTCACCGCGAAATCCACCAGCCCCGAACGCACCTCGGTATCGCCGTGATGGTGCAGATCCGGGCCGGTGAACGCATGCACGGCGTCGGCGAAGCGCTGAGCCAGCCGCGGATAACCGGCCCAATGGGTATGCAGGTACGACGCGTGCAGGCGCGGCCCGGCCACACCGTCCGCACCGTCCGGCAGCTGCCAGGCGGGATCGACCGGCCCATCGAAACTGACTCGGGTGCGGTGGAATTCATGCCCGGTCACCCGGAAGCCGGCCTCCGCCAACAGCGAGCCCGTCGGCGCCACGGCATCCCGGTAGCCCAGCGTCAGGCGCGGTGACATCTCCGCAGCGGCGGGCAGCGCACCCACCCCGGGCACCTCGCCGATACTGCGGCACAGGTACGCCAACCCGCCGCATTCGGCGACGGTCGGCACCCCCGCGGCGATCGCCGCCCGCAGCGAACCCAGCAGCGCGGTGTTGGCGGCCAGCTGCGCGGCGTAGACCTCCGGGAACCCGCCGCCCAGATAAACCCCCGCGGTACCGTGCGGCAGGCCTGAGTCGGACAGCGGGTCGAAGCAGACTACATCGCAGCCCGCGGCGCGCAGCAGCTCGAAGGTCTCGGTGTAGCCGAACGTGAATGCTCGCCCGCCGGCGACCGCCACCACCGGACGCGCCGACGACGCAGCTCGCACCTCGGCCGCCGGGTCCCACACGGCACCAACCAGATCCGGCGCCTGCCGCGCCACGGCAACCACCGCCTCGAGGTCGACGTGCTGCGCGATCAGCCCGGTCAGCCGGTCCAGCATCGCAGCGGACTCGTCGCGTTCGGCGGCCGGCACCAGCCCGAGGTGGCGAGAGGGGGCCTGCACCCCCGCATCGCGAGGTAGCACTCCCAACACCGGAATTCCGGTGCACCGCAAAGCCGCAGAGACCTCCTCGGCGTGCCGAGCACTGCCGGCCTTGTTAAGCACCACGCCGGCCACCTGAACCTCCGGGTCGAAGCCGGCCAGGCCCGCCACCACCGCCGCGTGGGTGCGCGACGCGTGCGAGATGTCGACGACCAGCAACACCGGGGAGCCGGTCAGTGCCGCGACGTGAGCGGTGGAGGCCTCGCCGTCAGAGCCGAGCCGGCCGTCGAAAAGCCCCATCACGCCTTCGATCACGGCGATATCGGCGCAAGAAGCACCGTGCAGCAGCAGCGGCACGATCCGCTCGGCACCGACCAGCACCGGGTCCAGGTTGCGAGCCGGACGACCGGTGGCCAGCGCGTGATAGCCCGGATCGATGTAGTCCGGGCCGACCTTGTGCCCGCTAACGGACAGCCCCCGTGCGGCCAGCGCCGCCATCAGCCCGACCGCCACGGTGGTCTTGCCGTGCCCGGACGCGGGCGCGGCCACGATGACCCGGGGGAGACTTACCATTCGATCCCGCGCTGGCCCTTTTGGCCGGCGTCCATCGGATGCTTCACCTTGGTCATCTCGGTGACCAGGTCGGCGGCCTCGACCAGGCGCGGATGGGCGCGACGGCCGGTGATGACGACGTGCTGGTGGCCCGGCCGGGTGCGCAGCGTCGCCACCACGTCGTCGACGTCCACCCAGCCCCAGTCGATCGGGTAGGTGAATTCGTCGAGGACGTAGAGGTCATGGGCCTGCTCGGCCAGGCGGCGCTTGATCTCGGTCCAGCCGGCCAGCGCGTCGCCGGCGTGATCCTCGGTGCTGCCGGACTTGCGGCTCCACGACCAGCCCGAGCCCATCTTGTGCCACTGCACCGGGCCGCCCTCGCCGGTCTCGTCGTGCAGGGCGCCGAGCCGCTCCAGCACCGCCTGTTCGCCGACCCGCCATTTCGCGGATTTCACGAACTGGAACACCCCGATCCGAAAGCCCTGATTCCAGCCGCGCAGCGCCAATCCGAACGCTGCGGTGGACTTACCCTTGCCGTCGCCGGTGTGCACCATCAGCAGCGGCCGGTTGCGGCGCTGGCGGGTGGTCAGGTTGTCGTCGGGCACCGTCAACGGTTGTCCTTGCGGCATCAGGCAGCTCCCTTGCCAGTGGCGTCGCGAACAATGTCGGTGAGCGCCTCGGCGCTGAGCTGCGGCAGCGGAACGTATTCGGCCCGCAAATGCTCAGCCAGGCCGCGCGCCAACCCGAGCCGCATCCGGCCGCTCTCGCAATCCACCACCACCGCCGAAAAGCCAAGCCCGGCAAGCTGAGCCGCGGCCCGGCGGGACCGCTCGACCGGATCGGCGCCGGCGGTGGCCCGGCCGTCGGTCAGCACCACCAGCAACGGGCGACACGCCGGGTCGCGCAGCCGTTCCCGGCGGATCACCTCCCCGGCTTGCAGCAGGCCCTCGGCCAACGGGGTGCGGCCGCCGGCGGGCAACTCATCGAGGCGTACCGCGGCGATTTCCACCGACCCGGTCGCGGGGAGCACCACCTCGGCCCGCGTAGCGCGAAACGTCACCACCGCGATCCGGTCCCGGCGGCGGTAGGCATCCAGCAGCAGCGACAAGATCGCGGTCTTGACGTGGCGCATCCGCTCGGCGGCGGCCATCGACCCGGAGGTGTCCACCACGAACAAAACCAGGTTGGCCTCCCGGCCCTCCCGGACGGCACGGCGAAGATCGCCGGCCTCCAGGATCATCCGGCCGTCCACCCGGCCGCGGGCGCCTTGATGTGGCGCGGCGGCCCGTAGCGTCTCCAGCAGGTGCAGCCCGCCCGTGGCGCCGGATGCGGTGGCGGCCACCCGGCGTCCGGAACTGGTGCGGGCCCGGCTGCGCCGCCCGGCGCGGCCCGCGCCCACCCCGTCGACGGTGAAAAGCCGCGCGCGGTAAGGGGAGTCGGATCCAACGGTCGAGGTTGAGCCGGACCCACCCGGCGCCGGCCCGCTCTGTTCGGGGGACGGCGGGGCGTTCCCGCCCTCCGGCGGACCGTCCGGATCCGGCTCGGGCTCGGGACCGGGATCCTCCGGCGGCAGCACCTCGTCGAGTTCGGCCTCATCGAGACCGGGGGCGTCGAACGGCTTGCGCCGCCGGCGGTGCGGCAGCGCCAGCCGGGCGGCGACCCGCAGATCCTCGAGGTTGACCGCGTCGCGGCCGTGCCATGCCGCATGGGCGACCGCGGTGCGGGCACAGACGATGTCGCCGCGCAGGCCGTCCACGTCGAACGCCGCGCAGATCTCGCCGACCTTGACCAGCGCGGCGTCGGTGAGCTGCACCCGAGAAAGCAGCTGCTGCGCAGTGTGAATCCGGGTGCGCAGCCGCTCTTCGGCCGCGCCGTACCCGGCGACGAAACCCGCGGGATCGGCGTCGAAGGCCAACCGTCGGCGTACCGCCTCGGCGCGCACTGCCGGATCGCGCGGCGCGGAAACCTCAACGGTCAGCCCGAATCGGTCGAGCAGCTGTGGCCGCAGCTCGCCCTCCTCGGGGTTCATCGTCCCGACGATCACGAAGCGTGCCGCGTGGGTGACCGAGACGCCGTCGCGTTCGACGGTCAGTCGCCCCATGGCGGCGGCATCCAGCAGCAGGTCCACCAGGTGGTCGGCGAGCAGATTCACCTCGTCGACGTAGAGGATGCCGCGGTTGGCCCGGGCCAGCAGCCCCGGCTCGAACTCCACCACGCCGGCACCCAGCGCGCGCTCCAGGTGGATCGACCCCACCACCCGGTCCTCGGTGGCGCCGACCGGCAGCTCCACCAGCCGCACCGGGCGGGTCTGCACGGCGGCGTCGGCGGGGAACGGGCCGTCGGGGGAGAGCGGGTTGGCCTCGGCGGGATCGGAGGAGAACCGGTCGTCCGCGATCACCTCGATAGGCGGCAGCACCTGGGCAAGCGCCCGTACCAAAGTCGACTTGGCGGTGCCCTTCTCGCCGCGGATGAGCACGCCGCCGATACCGGGGGAGATCGCGCTCAGGACGAGCGCCAGCGCCATGTCGTCGAGGCCGCCCGGGGACTCCGGGTCGCCGCCGAGGACGGCAGGGAACGGGTACAGCTGTTGCATTGAGGCTCCGCTCGTGATGCCGGTGTTGGCAACGCGAAGCCGGTATTCGGACTGACCGCGGCGCCTGTCGAACAAACACCGCGGAACACCGTAGCGGGCCTGCGTCGGAGTCACACCGACTTCCCTGGCACCTCGCGCCGATACCCTAACACCAACCGAAAGGACACTCACAGATGACTGCACCCGAAGCAGACCTGACCGGATGGACCCCGGCGCCGTTCACCGGCGGCGGTTTCACCCACGACGTGTACCGCAAGGGGCAGGGCCCCGGGGTGGTACTGATCCCCGAGATGCCGGGAGTACACCCCGGGGTGCTGGGCTTGGGAAATCACCTGGTGGACAACGGCTTCACCGTGGCGATTCCCTCGTTGTTCGGCGAGCCCGGTAAGGCGCTCACGCCCGGCTACGCGCTGACGACGATCGCCCGTGCCTGTGTGACCCGGGAGTTCGCCGCGTTCGCCACCGACAAGCAGCGTCCGGTCGCCCAGTTCCTGCGGGCGCTGGCCCGCGACCTCAACGAGAAGACGCCCGGCAAGGGCGTCGGGGTGATCGGCCAGTGCTTCACCGGCGGCTTCGCGCTGGCCGCTGCCGTCGACGACGCCGTGCTGGCGCCGGTGCTCAGCCAGCCGTCCGTGCCGTTCCCGCTGACGCTCAAACATCGCCGCGACCCGGGACTCTCCGAGGTCGAGCTGGGGGTGGTCGCCGACCGGGCGGCCAACGACGGCCTGTGCGCCTTGGGCCTGCGGTTCAGCGAGGACAAGATGGCTCCCGGCGACCGCTTTCAGACGCTGAAAGCCCGGCTCGGGGACGCGTTCGAGGTGATCGAGATCGACTCCTCGCCGGGCAATCCGCACGGGCTGTCCCGGATGGCCCACTCGGTGCTCACCGACCAGATCCGCGAGGTCGACGGCCACCCCGCCTACGAGGCGCGCAAGCGGGTGGTGCAGTTTCTCACCGAGCGGCTGAGCTAGCTGTGTCCGCCGCCGAACGACTCGTGGTCATCGGGATCGGCGCCGACGGCTGGGAGGGCCTTGCCGGGCCCGCGCGGGAGACCGTGCGCAGCGCCGATGTCGTGATCGGCGCGCCGCGCCACCTGGACCTGCTGCCCGCGGTCGACGGCCAACAACGCCACGATTGGCCGTCGCCGCTGCGGGCCGGGCTGCCGGCGCTGTTCGCCGGCCTGGCCGGGCGACGGGTGGTCGCGCTGGCCTCCGGTGACCCGCTGCTCTCCGGGGTGGGCAACACGCTGATCGACCTGTTCGGCGCCGACCGGGTCACTATCGTTCCGGCGGTGTCCGCGGTGACGCTGGCCCGGGCCCGGTTGGGCTGGCCGGCCGAGTCGGCCGCGGTCATCCGGGCCGGCGACGTCCATGCGGTGCTGCGCGAGCTGGTGCCGGGCCGGCGGGTGCTGGTGCTCTCCGCCGACGAGACGACGCCCGCGCAGCTGGCGGCCCTGCTGGTCGAGCGCGGCTATGGGGCGAGCCGGATGACGGTGCTAGGTGACCTGGGTGGCCAGACCGAATCACGGCGGGAGATCACCGCCGAGACGTTCGCGTCCCTTAAAGACCCGGTGCCGCGGCTCAACATCGTCGCGGTGGAATTCGCCGGTCCGCTGCTCACAGGCTGGGCGGCCGGCCTTCCCGATGACGCCTACGACCACGACGGGCAGCTGACCAAACGCGACCTGCGGGCCTCGGCATTGGCGCGGCTGGCACCGGCGCCCGGACAGCTGCTGTGGGATGTCGGTGCCGGCGCGGGCTCGGTCGGCATCGAGTGGATGCGCGCTCATCCGAGCTGCCGGGCCATCGCCATCGAAGCCGATCCGACCAGGGCGCAGCGCATCTCGGCCAACGCCCGGAACCTCGGTGTACCTGCGCTGCGCGTCGTCTGCGCCGAAGCCCCGACGGCGCTGGCAGGCTTACCTTGTCCGGACGCCATCTTCATCGGGGGCGGGCTGAGCCGGCCCGGGGTGCTCGACGCCTGCCTGGTCGCGCTGCGGCCCGGCGGGCGACTGGTCGCCCACGCTGTCACGCTGGAAACCGAGGCGCAGCTGGCCCTGGCCTACGCCGAGCGCGGCGGCGAGCTGACCCGTATCCAGGTCGAACACGCCGCCCCGCTCGGTGCTTTGACCGGCTGGCGGCCCGCCCGTGCCGTCACCCAGTGGGCGCTAACCCTGCCTTGACCGGTCTCGGGCCGCGTCGTAGAGATGACTCTCCCCGCCACACGGGTCCGCAATAGCGGCAACCGCACGCCCGATGAGAATCACTGCGGCCGAACGCAACCCAGCTGCCTCGACCGCGTCGGCGATGTCGGCGACGGTGCCGCGCAGCACTAGTTCACCGGGTTGCGACGCCCGGTAGACCACCGCGACCGGGCAGTCCGCTCCATACTCGGCTTCCAGCTCGCCCATCAGTTCCCGGGTCCGGGTGATCGCCAAGTGCAGAACCAGGGTGGCCCCGGTCGCTGCGAAACCGGCCAGCGACTCGGACTCCGGCATCGCGGTGGAGGCGGCCTGCACCCGGGTCAGCACCACCGACTGCGTCACCAGCGGCACCGTGAGCTCGCGGCCGAGCACCGCGGCCGCCGCGGCATAGGCCGGCACGCCGGGGGTGATGTCCCACGGCACCCCGGCGGCGTCGAGCCGGCGGGTCTGCTCGAACACCGCGCTGTAGATCGACGGATCGCCCGACACCAGTCGCACCACCCGCCGGCCCGCCCGGTGAGCGGTGACCATCCAGTGCACGATTGCCTCCAGGTCCAACTTGGCGGTGTCGATCAGATCGGCCGTGGCGCAACAATGTTCGAGCACCCCCTGGTCCAGATAGCTACCCGGGTAGAGCACCACGTCGGCCTCGGCCAGCAGCCGGGCCGCCCGCAGCGTCAGCAGATCCGCGGCACCGGGTCCGGCGCCGACGAAATGAACCGGGACGCTCACCGCACCCACCGGGGCGTCCACACCCGGCCCGCGGACGTTACCCGCGTCGACGACGCTCCCACCAGGACAAGGCATTTCATGTCGACCGCATCGGTGTCCAGCTCGCCCAGGGTGGTCACGGTCAGCGACTCCCCGGCCCGGCCGATGTCACGGCCGACCACCACCACGGTCTGCGGGGCGCGGTGTTCCAGCAGCACTTTGCGGGCCAGGGCGATCTGGTCGGGCCGGGCCCGCGAGGCCGGGTTGTAGACCGCCAGCACCAGATCGGCCTGCGCGATCGCGGCCAGCCGGGCCTCGATCACCTCCCACGGTTTGAGGCGATCGGAGAGGCTCAACACCGCGAAGTCGGCCCCGATCGGGGCGCCGGCGGCCGCCGCCACCGCTTGCACAGCCGACACGCCGGGCAGCACCCGTATCGAAACATGCTGATACCGCGCATCTTCGGCTGCCTCGAACACCGCGGCGGCCATCCCGAACACGCCGGCATCACCACCGGAGACCACCGCCACCTTCTCACCGCGCAGCGCCAGATCCAGCGCGAAGCGGGCCCGATCCAGCTCGACGGTGTTGCCCGAGGAGTGCCGCTGCAACCCGGCCCGCTGTGGAATCCGCGCGAGGTAGGGCCCGTAGCCCACCAAGTGATCGACGGCGGCCAGCGCCGCGGCCGCCTCGCCGGTCAACCACTCGCCGGGCCCCGGGCCGAGCCCGACCACCAGCAACTCGGCCGGCTCGGCGACCGGCTCGACAACGGCCGGCACCGGATCGGACGACGTCCGCGACCGTTGCCCGTTGCGGGAATCGCCGTCGACGACGATCAGCGACAGATAGGGGATGGCGGCCTCGTCCGCTTCGTCGATGCTGGCGACCGGCAGCCAGCGCTGTTGCGGATGACTGGCCCGCTCCACATACCAAGCGTGCTCGAGGCGGCCGGCGGCGGCCAGGGCGCGGCGCACGGCGGGGAAGGTGCGGCCGAGCTTCATGATGATGGCGCCGTCGGTGTCGGCCAGCCGCATCGCCAGCTCATGCTCCGGCAGGGTGCCCGGCAGCACGGTCAGCACGTCGGTCTGGCGCACCAGCGGCATCCCGAGCGCTGCGGTGGCGGCGCTGAACGCGGGGACACCGGGGATGATCTCGGTGGCGAAGCGGGCGGACAGCCGGTCGTGCATGTACATGAAGGAGCCGTAGAACAGCGGGTCGCCCTCGGTCAGCAGCGCCACCGTGCGACCCGCGGTCAGGTGGGCGGCCAGCCGTGACGCCGAGGCCTCGTAGAAGTCGGCCAGCGCTCCGGCATAGCCGCCGGGGTGATCGGTGACCCCGGTGGTGACCGGATAGCGCAGCTCTTCCTCGATGACGCCGCTGGCGATCAGGTCCGCGGCGATGGTCCTGGCATACGACGCCTTGTTGACGCCTGCGTGGTAGGCGACCACGTCGGCGTCGGCGATGATCCGGGCTGCTTTGCGGGTGATCAGCTCGGGGTCACCCGGCCCGAGGCCCACCCCGTAAAAACGGCCGGTCATTCGGCATCCGAGGCGAGTGCATTCAGGGCCGAGGAGGTGATCGCCGAGCCGCCGCGGCGGCCGCGCACCGTCACGAACGGGATATCGATGTCGTGCTCGGCTCGCAGCGCGGCCAACGCCGCCTTGGACTCGGCGGCGCCGATGAACCCCACCGGGCAGCCGACGATCACAGCTGGGCGCGGCCCGCCGTCGATGATCAGCTCGAGCAGATGGAACAGCGCCGTGGGAGCGTTGCCGATGGCGACGACGGCACCCGACAGCTCGGGCTCCCACAAGGAGACCGCCGCCGCCGAACGGGTGGTACCCCACTCGGCGGCCAGCGCAGGGACCCGTTCGTCGCGCAGATAGCAGCGCACCTCATTGCCGGCCGGCAGCCGCCCGGCGGTCACCCCGACCGCCACCATCCGGGCATCGCAGAGGATCGGTGCGCCGCCGTCGAGTGCGGCGCGCCCGGCCGGCACCGCCTCGGGGTGGATCAGCAGGTCTTTGGCGACGTCGGTCTGCCCGGCGCCGTGGATCATCCGCACCGCGAGCCGCTCGGCAGTGGCCGGGATGTGCGACAGGTCGGACTCGCGGCGGATGGTGGCGAACGATTCGAGGTAGATCGCGGGGCCGTCGGCGATGTAGTCGTAGCGCCGAGAGGGGCGGGTGGGCCTGCTCACCGATTCGCCTCCTGGGCTTGGGGGATGAAGACACCCTGCCACGGCGTCACCACCAGCTCGGTGTGCTTCAACAGTGACCGTCCGTGGGCCGGCGTGAGCACGCCGTCGGGCACGTGCACGTGGATGCCGCCGGGCACGCTGCCAAACGGTAACGGACCCGACGGGGCCGGGATGCGCGGGTCGGCAGTCCCGATCGGTGCCAGCGGGCTCGACAGCTCGCGGATGTGCCAGGGCGCGTCCGGTCGCCCGCCGCGGGCCTCCTGGAACGCACCCGCCAGCTCGGCGAGCCGGGTGGCGGCGTCTTCGACGCCGATCACCGCACCCCAATGCTCTCCGATCCGCAGTTGTGCCGCCGAGCGGCTGAGCGCGACCAGGCCGGCATCGGCTTGCCGGTCCAGCAGGTCGCCGCGGCCGTCGTCGAGGACGAACAGGAACCGTCCGGGCAGCCCGGCAAGCTGCGGGTCACCGCAGAGCAGCGCGTCCAGCCGCGCCGCCACCGGGCGCAGGTCCGCCCGCCCGCCGGCATACCCGCTCTGCGGGGACACCAGGATGTTGCGGACCAGCTCGTGGCTGCGCGACGGCAATAGTCTGGTCGACTCCAGGGCGGCCACCGCCTCGGGGATGAGCTCACCCCGGTGATCGGCCAGCCCGCGCAGCTGCAGGTTGGCCCGCTTGGTCAGATAGACCGAACCGTCGGCGAACTCGGCGCTTACCTGCAGCAAGCGGGCCAGCGAAGCGGCTGGCAGCCGGCCGCCGACCAGGCGCAACCGCACCAGCAGCCCGTCGTCGGCCACCCAGGGCCGCAGCACGCCCGGGCACCGGTCGGCCCTCGTCCTCATCTGCCCCACCCGCCACGTGGGGGATGAAATACCGCAGTTGCCCGGCTTATAGCGACAACACGAGTCCTCGCGCCGGTGCGTGCGTGTGGTTGCACCGCCCGATTGTCGCTCAGAGCGCAACCGACATGCGTCCTCCCCCCGGTGACGGGCGAGACAGGTGGGATTTACCCGCTGAGCGCCGCCACCGCCGGCCCGAACATGGTGGTCTTGATCGCGCCCAGGGTGCCGGGGTCCTTGCCGGCCAGCGGCCGCAGTAACTCGGTCGCCGCCGGGGTCACCGCGCCCTCGCCGGCGGTGCCGTCCACGATGCCGATAGCCGCGGCGTCCACCCCGCCGAAGCGGCGGCCGGTGGTCATCGACGCCACCTGCGCCTGCGGGGTGAGCTTGGCCTGGATCAGCGCGGCCATCCCGGGGGTGAACGGGATCCGGATGTCGGCCTCGGGGAAGCAGAAGAAGCCGCGGTCGGCGCGCATCACCCGGAAATCGTGGGCGATCGCCAGCATCGCGCCGGCCCCGAACGCGTGCCCGACCACCGCCGCCGCGGTCGGGATCGGCAGGGTCAGCACCTTCGCCAGCAACGCGTGCACCCGCCCGACGTACCAGTCCCCGCGGTCACTGTTGGCGGCCAGCCAGTCCAGGTCCAGGCCGTTGGAGTAGAACTTGTCGCCCGCGGTGGTGACCAGGCCGTGCGCCTCCCCCTTTTTGTTGGCGCCCACCACGTCGTCGAGCACGGTATCGATCTCGTCGAGAAAGCCTGGGGAGAAACGGTTCTCGTCGTCGCCGAGGTTCAGTACGGCGATCTGGTCGTCATAGGTCAGGTTCACGCGGGGGTTCCTTTCTCGGGCCGACGGCCAGGACGGCACGTACGGCGGCGTGTAGCTGGGCGCGGGCGATGCTGCTGCGCAGCCGGTTCCGGCTGAGCACGATCGCGGTGGGCAGGTCGACCACGCAGGTGGTGACGGTGTCGACGGCGGCGGCGTCGCGCCGGTCCCACAGCGCGTCCGCCAGCCGGATCAGCAGCCCGACCAGCTCGGCCTCAACACCGCGCAGCTCGGCGCCGACCTCCTCCGGCAGGTCGTCACCCAGCAGGGTGTCGTGCCGGACCGCCTGCAGCAGCCGGGAGGCATCGGCGTGTCGTTCGGCGAAGGCCACCGGGGCATCGGCGGCCGCGATCACCGCGTCTACCGGTATCGCTGCGGCACTCACCAGCTCGTCCTGCAGCGCCAGGAAGCGCCGCGCGGCCCGCAGCCAGGCGGCGGCCACCAGCCCGGCTCGCGACCCGAAACCGTGATAGACGGCGCCGTTGGAGGCGCCGGTCGCCTCGCCGACGGCGCGGATCGTCACCGCGGCCGCACCGGAGCGCGCCGCCAGCGACTCGACGGCGTCCAGCACCCGATCGGGGTCGTGCACGCGCGGGCGGGCCATGGCGGCCACAGTAACAGAGCAACCGCTCTGTTACCAGGTGCGCCCAGCAGCGCAACGGCGTGACAGGATCGAGCAATCATGAGCGCTTCCGGATCCCGTCCCGTCGTCTTCTCCGGCGTCCAGCCCACCTCGGCGTCACTGCACCTCGGCAATGCGCTGGGGGCGATCACCCACTGGGCGGACCTGCAGGACGATCACGACGCGCTGTTCTGCGTCGTCGACATGCACGCCATCACCGTCCCGGGCTGGGACCCCGCGACGCTCCGGAAAAGCACGCTGGTCACCGCTGCGCAGTACCTGGCGCTGGGCATCGACCCGGCTCGCAGTGCGATCTTCGTGCAAAGCCACGTGCCGGCGCATGCCGAGCTGGCCTGGGTGCTGGGCTGTTTCACCGGATTCGGGCAGGCCTCGCGGATGACGCAGTTCAAGGACAAGTCGCAGCGGCAGGGATCGGACTCCACCACCGTGGGCCTGTTCACCTACCCGGTGCTGATGGCCGCCGATGTGCTCCTCTACGACACCGAGGTGGTGCCGGTCGGCGAGGACCAGCGCCAGCACCTGGAACTGGCCCGCGACGTCGCACAGCGGTTCAACGCGAGGTTCCCCGACACCTTCGTCGTGCCCGAGCCGATGATCCCCAAGGCCACCGCCAAGATCTACGACCTGGCCGACCCGACGTCGAAGATGAGCAAGTCGGCGGCCACCGACGCCGGCCTGATCAGCCTGCTCGACGATCCAGCCGTGAGCGCCAAGAAGATTCGCTCGGCGGTCACCGACTCCGAACGCGAGATCCGCTACGACCCGGAGACCAAGGCCGGGGTGTCGAACCTGTTGACCATCCAGTCCGCGATCACCGGTGCGAGCGTCGAGAAATTGGTGGACGGCTACGCCGGCCGCGGCTATGGGGACCTGAAGAAGGAGACCGCCGAGGCCGTCGCCGAGTTCGTCACGCCGATCAAGGCCCGGGTCGACGAATTGCTGGCCGACCCGGGCGAGTTGCAGGCGGTGCTGGCCGCCGGCGCCGAGCGGGCCCGGGCGAGGGCCGCCACGACCATCGCGCGGGTGTACGACCGGGTGGGATTCCTTCCGCCGGCGCGATGAATAAAGCCGTGACCGACGAGGCCAAGCCCGCTAAGCCGGGCATCATCGACCGGCTGCGCGCGCGTTACGGCTGGTTCGACCACGTGGTGCGGGCGCAGGAACGCTACGACGAGCGCCAGGGCAACTTCTTCGCCGCCGGGATGAGCTACTACACCATCTTCGCGTTGTTCCCGCTGGCGATGGTCGGGTTCTCCGTCGGCGGTTTCCTGCTGTCGCGGCGGCCGGAGATGCTCGACGGGATCGAACGCCGGATCAAGCACCTGGCCCCCGGCGAATTCGGCAACGAGCTGGTGTCGTTGATGGACAGCGCGATCTCCTCGCGCGCCTCGGTGGGGGTGATCGGTCTGGCGACGGCCGCCTGGGTGGGCCTGACCTGGATGGAACACCTGCGCGAGGCGCTCTCCGAGATGTGGGAAACCCGTTCGGAGAAGCAGGGTTTCGTCTCGGCGAAGCTGTCGGACCTGGTCGCCATGGGGTGGGCGTTCGGTGCCATGCTCCTCACGATCGCGCTGACCGCGCTGGCCGAGCCGAAGCTGATGCGCAAGATCCTGCGCTGGCTCGGCGTCCCCGACTTCGACCTGCTCGGCGCGGTATTGCGGGTGGCGTCGGTGGGGATGGCGGTGGCGGTGTCATGGCTGCTGTTCACCTGGATGATCGCCCGGCTGCCCCGCGAGTCGGTCAGCCTGGCCAGTGCGGCGCGAGCCGGCGTGATCGCCGCGGTCGGCTACGAATTGTTCAAACAGGCCGGCTCGGTGTACCTGCAGTCGGTGATCAACGGCCCGGCCGGGGCGGTGTTCGGACCGGTGCTGGGCCTGCTGGTGTTCGCCTACATCACCGTGCGGCTGATCCTGTTCGCCACCGCGTGGGCGGCGACATCGTCGGACAACCTGCCCACCGACCGGCCTGCCGGACGCGACGGTGTGACCGGTTCCGCAAACGGGTAGCAGACCACCGGCTGCCCGGGCCGCCGGCTAATCGGGCCGCACCGCACGTAGCACCTGCGCGTGGTGTTCGTCCATCGCCCCGAACCGCTTTTCGGCGTAGTTGGCCTTCGCCGCCACGCCTTCGAGGACCTCGCGGTGGCGGTCCAGCAGCGTGCGGTGGTGCTCATGAGCCGTGCTGAGGGTCTCGTGCATTCCGTGCGCGTCCGGGAAATCTCCGAACATCCCGGTCACCGGCGCGGCCCCGGCCAGATGCTCGCCGCCGGCCTGGGCGTGCTCACCGGCCGCGCCGGAATCGGCAGCGCCGTAACGCAACTTGCCCCGGTCGACAAACATCGCGGCCCCCTCATTCGGTGGCGATCAACGCTACCACCGAGCTGAGCTGCGTCAATTCACCTTATTGAGCGGCGTACTCCGGGTGTTTGGCCACGTAGGCCTCCACGAACGAGCAACTCGGCACGATCTGCTTGCCCGCGGCCTTGGTGTCGGCCAGCGCGAAGGCGATCAGCTTGGTGGCCAGCCCCTGGCCGCCGAACGCCTTGTCGATCTCGGTGTGGTGGAAATCGCGCCGGTCGCCGCTGTCGTGATAGGCGGCCAGCCCGGCTCGCGTCCCGTCGACGCTGATCTCGTAGCGGTTCTGCTCGGGGACATCGGTGATGGTGGGCTCGCTCATGATTCCCTCATTTCGGTTGGATCAGCCAACTTCCACGCCGCATGACGCGGTGCACCTGCAGGTCGGCGGTCATCACCACCAGGTTAGCCGCGGACCCGGCGGCCAAAACCCCGGCGCTGGCCAGGCCGAGCGCGCGGGCCGGGGTGGTGGCGGTCATGTGCACCGCCGCGGCCAGCGCCGCATCGTCGCCGCCTAGCAGGCCCACCGCTGTCGCGAACAGCCGGTCCATGGTGGCGGTGCTGCCGGCGATGGTGGCCGTGCCGCGCAGCCGGGCCACTCCGCCGGCGACGTCGACGCCCAGCCCACCCAGGGTGAATGCGCCGTCGCCCGCCCCGGCGGCGGCCATCGCATCGGTGACCAGCGCCACCCGGTCAGGGCCGGCGGACGCCACGACATGCCGGATCACGCCCGGGTGCACATGCACACCGTCGGCGATCACCTCGACGGTCACCCGTGGGTCGGCCAGCAACGCCGGCACCGGTCCCGGCTCGCGGTGATGCAACGAGCGCATCGCGTTGAACAGGTGGGTTCCCACGGTCGCACCGGCCGCTATCGCGTCCTGCGTCTGCTCATAGGAGGCGTCGGTATGGCCCAGCGCCACAACGACTCCCGCGTCCACCAGGCACCGGATCGCAGCCGTTGCACCGGGCAGCTCGGGTGCCAGGGTGACCATCCGGATCACACCGTCGCCGGCGGCCAGCAGCGCGTCGAGCTCCGCACGATCGGGTGCGCGCAGCCACGACGGATCGTGCGCACCGCAATGCCGCCCGCTCAGCCACGGCCCCTCCAGGTGAATGCCGTCCACCACGCCGTGCCGGGTCGCCTCGGCCAGGCTGCGTACTTGGGCCAGCAGCACCTCGGGGGGCGCGGTCACCAGGCTGGCCAGCCCGCCGGTGGTGCCGTGGAACGTGTGCAGACCAGCGGCGCGGCCGGCGTCTTCGGGGTAGGAGACGCCGCCGCCGCCGTGGCAGTGCATGTCGACAAAGCCCGGCACCACAACGCAATCGGCGAAATCGTCGTCGGCGCGAACGGGTCCGGACCCGCAATCGGCGATCCGCCCGTCCTCGACCGAGAGCCAGCCGGGCCGGGCGACCCGGCCCTCGAGCACCACGGCGCCGGCCGCGATCACCGACACGCCGACGCACCGATCTCCGGAGCAGGCGCTTGGTCTGCCGGCCAGCGGCCGCCGTTCTCCCAGAAGTGCCGGATGTCTTCGAGCTGGCGGCCTTTGGTCTCCGGGGCGTAGCGGTAGACGAAGGCCAGGCTCAGCAGCGCCAGCACCCCGAATACCGCGAACGTGCCGGCGCCGCCCAGCGAGGTGAGCATGGTCAAAAACACCGCGGCGACAACGGCATTGGCCGTGAGGTTCGAGGTCAGCATCGCCGAGGAGCCCATCGAGCGCAGCCGTGCGGGCAGGCTCTCCCCGGCGTACACCCACACCAGCGACCCGAAGCCGGAGGTGTAGCCCACGGTGAACAGCAGCACCCCGCCGAACTGGACCGCGGCCAGCGCGTCACCGAATTTAGGGCCGGCGGCGAAGACGGCGATCAGCAGCGCATTGGCGGCGACCATCGCGGTGATCCCGGACAGCAGGAGGGGGCGGCGGCCCACCCGGTCGATCAGCGCCAGCGAGACCAGCATCGCCGCCAGCGCCGCGACCTGCACCAGCGCCGGCAGTACCAGCAGCGCGAAATCGCCTTCAAAGCCCATCTTTTCGAACAGCCGGGGACTGTAATAGACGATCGCGTTGATCCCGGTGATCTGGACGAAAAAGCCCAACGTGACCACGAACAGCGTCGCCCGCAGATACGGCGGCCGCAGCATCTCGCGCAGCACTCCGACCCCGCCGGCCTGTTCCTCGCGTAGCGTCCGGCTGATCTCGGCCAGCTCCCGTTGCGCGGCCTCGGCGTTCGGTTCGATCCGCTGCAGCGTGCGGTGCGCCTCCGCGACGCGGCCCTTGAGCAGATACCAGCGGGCGGTGTCGGGAATGCGGGCCAGCAACAGCGTCACCAGCGCGGCGGGTATCGCGGCCAGACCCAGCATCGCCCGCCAGCTGCCGGTGCCGGCCAGCCAGTAGGCGCACAGGTAGCCGGCGATGATCCCGATCACGGTGGCCACGCCGTAGGTGACCAGCAGCGCGCCGCGGGCATCGGCCGGCGCCGACTCGGCCACGAACACCGGCACCACCACCACCGAGACTCCGATGGTGATGCCGAGCAGCAGCCGGGCCACGGTCAGCATCGGCACCGACGTCGACGCCGCGCCCAGCAGCGCGAAGGCCGCGTAGGTGATCGCCACTGCGACCATCGAATTCTTGCGACCGATCGTGTTCGCCAGCCAGCCGCCAGCGGCGGCGCCGGCGATCTCGCCGATCACCGTGGCGGTGGCCACCATCTCCTGTTGGCCGGCGGTCAGCCCCAAGTCGGCCTCGATGAACAGCAGCGCTCCGGCGATATTGGACAGGTCGTAGCCGTAGATGACGCCGACGCTGGCGGCGGCCAAGCCGACCAGCAGTGCCAGCGGCGAGGATCGGCGCAGTTCCCCGATTCGGCCCATCTAGGTCACGGTAAGGGATGGGGTCAGTATTGCGGCCGGCGATTCACCGACCGGGCGCCCAGGATGAGCGCGAACACGATGATCGTGCCGAAGATGCCGACCCCGACCCGTACCGGCACCGTGTCGTCGGCCGGTGTCAGCGCCAGGGCCTGGGGGTTCGGGCCGGCGGCGTCGGCGCGCGGCGCGACCAGCGCCGGGTCGGGTTCGATCAGGGTCCCGATCCGGGTGCCCGGCGGGGTGGCGAAGCCGTAGTCGAGCAGGTGCGCGGCCTGCTGCCACGGGGGGATCGGCTGCCGGGTGCCGCGCAGCAGCACCGCCACCAGCCGCCGGCCGTCCCGGGTGGCCGCGCCGACAAACGTCTGCCCGGCGTCGTCGGTGTAGCCGGTCTTGCCGCCCAGGGCGCCCGGGTAGTTATGGAGCAGCTGGTTGTCGTTCTCCAGGGTGTAGCCGGGCACGTCGCCGTAGCCGGGGAAGTCGAAGTTTCGGGTGGCGACGATGTTGGCGAACATCGGGTTGTTCCAGGCGTAGCGGTAGAACAGCCCGATGTCGTAGGCCGAGGTGCTCATGCCCGGCCCGTCCAGCCCGGAGGGGGTGGCGGCGCGGGTGTCGCGGCCGCCCAGTTGGGCGGCCAGGGCGTTGATCTTGTGTAGTGCCGCGTCCCATCCGCCGAGTTGCATGGCCAGGGCGTGGGCGGCGTCGTTGCCCGATCCCATCAGCAGCCCGTGCAGCAGCTGGTTGACGGTGAAGTTGCCGCCGGGGCCGACGCCGACCCGGGTGCCTTCGGCGTTGGCGTCCTCCTGGGTGCCGTGGACGACGGTGTTCAGGTCCAGCTCGTTCAGCGACGCCATCGCGGTCAGCACCTTGATCACGCTGGCGGGCCGGTGGCGGCCGTGCGGGTCACGGGCGGCGATCACCGCGCCGCTGTCCAGGTCGGCCACCAGCCAGGCCTCGGCGGAGATGTCGCCGGGCACCGGCGGGGTATCGGGCGCGGCGATGATCCCGCAGCCGGCCAAGGCCTCCCCACCGACCGGGGTGGCCGGCACCGGCAGCGGCAGGGGGGCGTCGCCGGCCAGCGGCACCTCCGAGGCGTCCACCGCGGGCGGGGTGCTGACTTGGTACGGGCAGCTGACGGTTCCCGCGTTGAGCCCCGGGGTGGGGTCGGCCGCCGCCAGAGGGGCGGCGGTGGCGAGGAAACCCACTGTCACCAGGGCTGATACCGAGCGCACAAAAGTCATCGTGTGTGCAGGGTAGGGCAACGACGGCGTGAAATCGGGGAGCCACGCTGTGACTGGTGGGACGGGTGGGTTCTAAATTCCGAGGATCAATGCGAGGCCGCGTTCGATTTCGCGCAGCGTGTCCGGCTGCAGCGTGCCGAGACGCTCCAGCAGCCGGCTACGGGCCACCGCCCGTACGCCGCGGCAGACCGCCACGCTCGGGGTATCGACGCCCTCGGCCGGCGAGACGTGCGGGCGCAGCGGGGTGTGCGCCAGCGAGCTCGACACCGGCACCACGATGACCAGTTCGTCGTCGATGCCGGCCAGCAGGTCATCGACGGACATCACCACCGCGGGACGGTGCTTGCCGGGTTCGCCGGTGCGGGCGGCGCCCAGGGCGACGAGCCAGAGGTCACCGCGGCGCGGTTCAGGCAAGGCCGTCGCCGACCGTGGCATCCCAGTCGCGCAAGTCGGGGAGCGCCGCCTCGGCCCTGGTGGCGTCGCGTTCGGCGCGGAAAGCGGCTTCTCGCTCGGCGCCGGCGGCCAGTTCGGCGAGCAGGTCGGCCATCGAGACACCCCGCTCGCGGGCCTGGGCTGCCAGCCGGTCGCGGGTCTGCACCGGTACCCGGATTGTAGTCGTCGGTGTAGACATAAACCGTAGTCTAATACGGCGCTGCCGCGGGGATCATTGGCTGAGCCGGAAGTACGCCACACCCGATCCGCCGATGCGGCCCAGCCACAGCCGGTCACCGTTCTCGACCACCCCGGTCGCCAGGCCGAAGCCCGGGTCGGTGCTGCGGAACTGGCTGAGCACCCGGCCGTCGTCGGCGTCGAATCCGATCACCCATGCCCCGGACTTCACATCCGGCAGCCAGCGATACGGCAGCAACCGCCACAGCAGCGTGCGCAGCACCGGTGCGCGCGGGGTGAGCCACTCCGACACCGCGCTGCGATCGGAGACCATCGCCACCCAGATCCGCCCGTCGCGCCCGGTGGAGATGTTGTCCGGATGGCCGGGCAGTTCGCTGACCAGCGCGGTGATCGAACCGCGGCGCGGCCCGGTCAGCCAGTACTTGGACAACCGGCATCCGGTGCTCTCGGCGAACACCACCGCCGATTCGTCGGCGGTCAGCGTGACGCCGTTGGCGAAGTGCAGGCCCGATGCCAGCACGGTGGCCTTCCCGTCCGGGCTGAGCTGCAGCAGGGACCCGCTGGCGCGGGCCTCGATCACCGAAGCCTTGTAGTACTGATAACGGAACCGGTCGGTGGACTCGGTGAAATAGATTGTGCCGTCGGAGGATTCGACCGCATTGGAGCAGAACATCAGCGGCCGGCCGGCCACATGGCTGACCAGGGTTTCCAGCTTCCCGCTCTTCGGGTCGTAGCGCAGCAGGCCGCGGTAGCTGTCGCAGATCAGCAGCCGGTGATCGCGGGTGAAGGCCAGCCCCAGCGGGCGCCCGCCGGTATTGGTCACCACCTTGGGCGCCGCGCCGTCCGGGCCGACGGCGATGATGCGCCCGTCCTCGACGCCGGTCCAGATGGTGCCGTCGGCGTCGACGACGACGTCCTCGGCGGCGGTGCCGGGAATCTCCACGACGGTCAGCTTCGGCATCGGGTCGGGCGGGGGCAGCGGGGGCGAGGGCGGGGGCCGCCAGCGGACGGGGGAGATGCGCGGCTTGGGGCTCATGTCGACGACATTAAGGCGGTCTCCGCTAATCCGGTTGGCAATGCGCCCGACGGAATAGTGTCGTGTTTGGATCCGAGGAGGGCTGATGAGACGTGTCGACAAGGGCCGGCTCCTGCTGTGGTTCGGCGTCTTGCTGTTCCTGCTGGGTTTGCTCACCGGTTTGGTGACCGGGCCGATGAACAATCCCCGCATGGGGTTGTCCGCGCACCTGGAAGGCGTGATGAACGGCGTGTTCCTCGTGGTGCTCGGTCTGTTGTGGGGCCGCTTGCGGCTCTCGGCGCGCTGGCTGACGGGGCTGTTCTGGTTGGCGCTCTACGGCACCTATATCAATTGGGCTACCACCCTGGCGGCAGCGATCTTCGGCACCGGCCGGACGACTCCGATCGTGGGCGCCGGTCACCATGGCGCCGCGTGGCAGGAGAATCTCGTCGACGCCGGTCTGTACAGCTTGAGCGTGGCGATGCTGGCGGTCTGCGTGATCGCGCTGGTCGGCCTGTGGCCCGGTGCCGACCAGCCGCAGTGAGGAATCTGCGCGCCTAGTCTGGTGCAATGACGGCGGCGGTCGAGGACTTCGAGGCGTTGCGGCCGCATCTCATGGCGGTGGCCTACCGGCTCACCGGCATGTTCGCCGACGCCGAGGACATCGTGCAGGACGCCTGGTTGCGCTTCGCGGCCGCCGAGCGCGACCAGATCGCCGACCCGAGGGCCTGGTTGACGACGGTGGTGAGCCGGCTCGGCCTGGACCGGTTGCGCTCGGCATCGCGGCGCCGGGAATCCTATGTGGGCGAATGGCTTCCGGAGCCGGTGGTGACCGCACCCGACGACTCCGATCCGCTGTCGGCGGTGGTGGCCGGCGAAGACGCCCGGTTCGCCGCGATGGTGGTGCTGGAGCGGCTGAGCCCGGATCAGCGGGTGGCGTTCGTGCTGCACGACGGGTTCGCGCTGCCGTTTTCCGAGGTGGCCGCGGTGCTGCACACCAGCGAGGCCGCCGCGCGGCAGCTGGCGTCGCGCGCCCGCAAGGCCGTCAGCGCCGATCCGCCGCCGCAACCCGATCCGCGGCACGCCGAGGCGGTCGGGTCGCTGATGGCCGCGATGGCCGCCGGTGACCTGGACGCGGTGGTGGCGCTGCTGCACCCGGACGTGACGTTCACCGGGGACTCCAACCGCCGGGCGCCGACCGCGGTCCGGGTGATCCGGGGTCCGGAGAAGGTGGCGCGGTTCCTGTTCGGCCTGGCGCGCCGGTACGGGCCGACCCTGGTGACCGCGAATCAGCTGGCGCTGGTCAACGGCGAACTGGGTGCTTACACGCCCGGGGCGCCGGGTGCCGACGGGTTCGCCGAGCTGCTGCCGCGTGTCACCGCGATGACGGTGCGCGACGGTCTGGTCTACGCCGTCTGGGACATCGCCAATCCGGACAAGTTCACCGGTTCCCCGCTGCGGGCTGATCCGTCCCGCGAGTCGATCGGAGAGTAAGTATGGCCCAGAGCATCCCCAAGGTGATGGGCGCTTTGATGTTTCGCGCGATGGACAAGATGCGCCACCGCGAGGCGTTCGACATCGGGGAGCCCGCCGCCACGGAATTCACCGGCTTCGAGCGAACCCGGCAGATCGTGCTCGTGACGTTCAAGCGGTCCGGGGAGGCCATGCCCAGCCCGATCAACCACGGTGTCGCCGACGGCCGGATCTACGTCCGCACCGACGCATCGACCGGCAAGGTCAAACGGATCCGCAACAACCCGAACGTCATCGTGGTGCCCAGCAGTCTGCGCGGGAAACCCAGGGGCCGACCCGCGGCGGGGATCGCCCGGATCTTGCCGGAGTCCGAGCATGCCCATGCTGAGCAGGTGATCGCGGCGAACTGGAGCCTGCCGATGAAGATCTTCGAGCGTGGCCTGGACAAGGGCAGCGCCGCGACGGGCGTGGCGATCGCCTACGTCGAGATCAGCCCTGCCGCTCAGCCTCGATGATCTTCGGTGAGCCACGGCACCCGGCAGGCGTCCCCGGAGTTGAAGCCCTGCTCGGTGATGCCCAGTGCCGCATACATCCGGGCCCGCATGTTCTCGACCCCGATCTGATACGTCAGCTCGATGACGCCGTCGTCGCCGAACCGTTGGCGCAGATCGGCGACCTGCTCGTCGGTGACCGAGTGCGGGTCGGCGGTGATCGCGTCGGCGTAGCCGATGGCGGCCCGTTCGTCGGCGGTGAAGCGCGGGGAGGTCGCGTAGTCGTCGATACTTTGCAGCCGTTCCAGGTCCATGCCTTCCAGGCGTTGCAGCATCGAGCCGAAGTCGACGCACCACGAGCAGCCGATGGTGCGGGCGGTCCAGAACACCGCCAGGTCGCGCACTTCGGCGGGCAGCTTGCGTGACGCGGACTGCAGCAGCCCTTCGTGGGCGGCGGCGGCCACCAGCAACCGCGGGTGATGCGCGATGACGGTGAAGGGCTCGGGGACCTCACCGAAGCGGCGCTTTGCGTAGCGGTACATGGCGCGGGTCAGCAGGTTGGTGCGCTTCGGGGGCAGGGGTTCGATGCGAGGTGGAGTAGTCATACCCCTTAGACGAGACAGCCCGGCGGTATGTGACGGGCGTGCCGCGGCGTCACAGCAGGAACGGCACCAGGGCCTTGCGGTCGGCGGGGTAGTCGGCGAATTTCTCCTGATACCAGCGGTGGGTCTGCAGCGCCCGGGGGATCAGGTTGCCGGCGGTGATCAGCAGGATCACCACGCCGGGCAGCGCCCAGGTCAGCACCGCGAACCCCGTCCAGGCGATGAGCTCGCCCAGGTAGGCCGGGCTGGTGACGAACCGGAAGCCGCCGCCGAACGGAATCCGGTACTCGGCGGCACCGGGGTTGTTCTTGTCGCGCAGGTTGCGCACGATCGACTCGGAGTTCACGATCAGCGCGAACCCGCACAGGTAGATCACCAGGCCCACCACGAAGCGCGGATCGGTCAACCAGGCGCTGCCGTACTGGCCCAGGTAGTCGTGGCTGAACAGCGCACCGTTGAGGTAGCCGTGCATCGTCGTGACCAGCATGCCCATCACCACCACCGAGATGTTGAAGGTGCTGCGCTTGCCAGGCACCTGGCGGATCGCCAGCGGGAAGAACCAGCCGCGGTTGGCGTAATGCAGCGCCCAGATCCCGGCCAGCACAAGAGAAGTCGGCTCGAACCGGGCCGGCCCGCACAGGTAGGCGGCCAAGAACACCACCGTCGCCGGGATCTCCATCAGCCACCAGCCGAACTTCGGGTTCAGGTTGAAACCGAGCTTCGTCGAGGAGAACCGCCCGTAGGAGCTCTGGCCGAAGAAGCCGCCGATGATCACGAACGCGGCGAAGCCGAACGCCGCGGTCAGAAGGGTGTCGTAGACGGTGTTACCGGTGTACCAATGCATCCCAGTGTCCTATCACGTCCGGTTCTCGACGTGGCGAGCAGACGCGAAAGCCCCCAATTCCGGGTCGAAATGGGGGCTTTGGCGACTGTTCGCGCAAAAGGACGGTCAGCGGGCGAACATCAGGGCCCGCTTGACCTCCTGGATGGCCTTGGTGATCTCGATACCGCGCGGGCAGGCGTCGGTGCAGTTGAACGTGGTGCGGCAGCGCCACACCCCGTCGACCTCGTTGAGGATGTCCAGGCGCTCGGCGGCACCCTCGTCACGCGAGTCGAAGATGAACCGGTGGGCGTTGACGATCGCCGCCGGGCCGAAATACGTTCCCTCGCTCCAGTACACCGGGCAGCTGGTGGTGCAGATGGCACACAGGATGCACTTGGTGGTGTCGTCGTAGCGGTGCCGGTCGTGCGGGCTCTGGATCCACTCCTTGGTGGGCGGGTTGCCGCTGGTGATCAGGTAGGGCTTGATCGCCTTGTAGGCGTCCATGAACGGTTCCATGTTGACCACGAGGTCTTTTTCCACCGGCAGGCCGCGCATCGGCTCGATGGTCAGCGTCAGCTCCTTGGCCGGGTTCTTCGGCAGGATGTCGCGCATCAGCATCTTGCAGGCCAGCTTGTTGTTGCCGTTGACCCGCACGCCGTCGGAGCCGCACACCCCGTGCGCGCAGGACCGGCGGAAGGTCAGCGTGCCGTCCAGGTAGCTCTTGACGTAGATGAGCAGGTTGAGCAACCGGTCGGTGGGCAGCGCCGGCACCCGGAAGCTCTGCCAGCCGTCGGTGGCGGCGTAGGCGTCGGGGTTCTCCGGGTTGTAGCGGGCGATCTTGAGGGTGACCATCCGGGCGCCCTCGGGGATCGGGGGCAGCGGCGGGTCACCGGCCGGCGGGCCGTCGACCAGGGCCGCCGGTGGGGCACTCGACGGAGCCGGCGAGCAGCATCCGGACTCGGACGAGCAGCAGCCTGAACCAGTTGAGGAGGACATCAGTACTTCCGTTCCTTCGGTTCGTACCGGGTCTGCACCACCGGCTTGTAGTCCAACCGGATGTCGGCGATCAGGTCGGGGCCTTCCTTGTAGGCCATGGTGTGGCGCATGTAGTTGACGTCGTCGCGGTTGGGGTAGTCCTCGCGGGCATGCCCACCGCGGGATTCCTGGCGGTTCAAGGCGCCGACCACGGTGACCTCGGCCAGCTCCAGCAGGAAGCCCAGCTCGATCGCCTCGAGCAGATCGGAGTTGAAGCGTTTGCCCTTGTCGTGCACGGTAATTCGGGCGTACCGCTCCTTCAGAGCGTGAATGTCGCTGAGCGCCTGCTTGAGGGTCTTCTCGGTGCGGAACACCGCGGCGTTGTTGTCCATCGACTGCTGCAGGGCACCGCGGATGTCGGCGACGCGTTCGTTGCCGTGCTCGGACAGGATGTCGCCGACCCAGTTGACCACCATCTCGGCCGGGTTCGCGGGCATCTCGGTGAAGTCGTGGGAGTTGGCGTACTCGGCGGCGGCGATACCGGCGCGGCGGCCGAAGACGTTGATGTCCAGCAGCGAGTTGGTGCCCAGCCGGTTGGCGCCGTGCACCGACACGCAGGCACACTCGCCGGCGGCGTACAGGCCGGGCACGGTGGCGGTGTTGTCCCGCAGCACCTGCCCGGTGACCGTGGTCGGGATGCCGCCCATCACGTAGTGGCAGGTCGGGTAGACCGGCACCAGCTCGGTGACGGGGTCTACGCCCAGGTAGGTGCGGGCGAACTCGGTGATGTCGGGCAGCTTCTCCTCGAGCACGTCGGCGCCGAGGTGGCGCACGTCGATGTAGACGTAGTCCTTGTTCGGCCCGGCGCCGCGGCCTTCGAGGACCTCGAGCACCATCGAACGGGCCACGATGTCGCGCGGCGCCAGGTCGACGATCGTCGGGGCGTAGCGCTCCATGAACCGCTCGCCGTCGGCGTTGAGCAGTCGTCCGCCCTCACCGCGCACGGCCTCCGAGATCAGGATGCCCAGCCCGGCCAGGCCCGTCGGATGGAACTGGTGGAACTCCATGTCCTCCAGCGGCAGTCCCTTGCGGAAGACGACGCCCATGCCGTCGCCGGTCAGGGTGTGGGCGTTGGAGGTGGTCTTGTACATCCGGCCCGACCCGCCGGTGGCCAGCACGATCGCCTTGGCGTGAAAGACATGGATCTCGCCGGTGGCCAGCTCGTAGGCCACCACGCCGGTGGCCACCGGGCCCGACGGGGTCTCGGTGAGCACCAGGTCCAGCACATAGAACTCGTTGAAGAACTCCACGTTGTGCTTGACGCAGTTCTGGTAGAGCGTCTGCAGGATCATGTGGCCGGTGCGGTCGGCGGCATAACAGGAGCGGCGCACCGGTGCCTTGCCGTGGTCGCGGGTGTGCCCGCCGAACCGGCGCTGGTCGATGCTGCCCTCCGGGGTGCGGGAGAACGGCATGCCCATGTTCTCCAGGTCCAGCACCGCGTCGATGGCCTCCTTGGCCATGATCTCCACCGCGTCCTGATCGGCCAGGTAGTCGCCGCCCTTGACGGTGTCGAAGGCGTGCCACTCCCAGTTGTCGTCCTCGACGTTGGCCAGCGCGGCGCACATGCCGCCCTGCGCGGCGCCGGTGTGACTGCGCGTGGGGTACAGCTTGGTCAGCACCGCGGTGCGGGCCCGCGGCGCCGCCTCGACGGCCGCGCGCATCCCGGCGCCGCCGGCGCCGACGATCACCACGTCGTATCGATGTTCCTGAATCACCGCGATATCACCCGTTCGCTACCGATTGCCGTCAAGAAATGTTCGGGTCGAAGCTCAGCAGCACGTAGCTGCCGAGCGCCAGCGTGAAGACCACCGAGAACGCCAGCAGGGTCAGCAGCCAGAACCGGCTGCGCGCGCTGCGGGTGTAGTCGGCGATGATCGTGCGCAGGCCGTTGGCGCCGTGCAGTTCGGCCAGCCACAGCAGGGCCAGGTCCCACATCTGCCAGTACGGCGAGTGCCAGCGCTCCGCCACGTAGTTGAAATCGATCCGGTACACCCCGTCGTCCCACATCAGCATGATGAACAGGTGGCCGAGCACCAGGAAGATCAGCACCGCGCCGGAGAAGCGCATGAACAGCCAGGTGTACTTCTCGAAGTTGGGCATCCCGGCGTGCCGCCGCGGCGAGCGCGGGTCGCCCAGGCTGGCCGGGCGGTCGCGGTCCGGGCCGCGGACCGGGGCCAGCGCGCCCCGGCCTAGTTGCAGGTCAGGTGTGCTCATAAGAATCGCTCCGCCATGTGCATGCCGATCCGGACCACCACCGGAACCATCACCACCAGCCAGATCGCGGCGACCGCCACCAGCATCTGGCGCTGCCAGCGGCAGCCCTGCCACCAGAAGTCGATCAGGATCAGCCGGATTCCGTTGAGGCCGTGGAAGAGCACCGCGGCCACCAGGCCCAGCTCCATCAGGCCGACGATCGGCGTCTTGTAGGTCTCGATGACCTCGGTGTAGGCCTGCGGGCTGACCCGCACCAGGGCCGTGTCGATCACGTGCACGAACAGGAAGAAGAAGATGGCCGCACCGGTGATCCGGTGCAGGGCGAACGCCCACATTCCGGGGTCGCCCTTATACAGACTCTGCCGCCGGGGACGCCGGGCGCCAGCCTGCGTCCCGGGCGTCGCCGCATCGGCGGATGTCGCCGTCATCAGCGCCTCCAAATATCGGTAGCCACCCGTTTGATCCACGCTCGCGGCAGCTACACAACGCCATCGCTGCCGATAAACCTCGGCTTGGACTCTAAACCCCTCCACAGGGTGGAAACGACCACGGCGAAGTTACCGGCGGGTAGGAACAGCCGAAGTTAGGGTGACATTCGACAAGCCGATGCGGACGGACGGGGTGGCGCGATGTACTCGAAACGATATGGACGCAGCGTAGGTGTCTGACGTAATCGACTGGGAACTGTTGCGGCGCAAGGCAATTTCGGTGGCAGCGAGCGCCTACGCGCCGTACTCGGGGCTGCGGGTCGGAGCGGCGGCACTGACCGGCGACGGACGCCTGCTCGCCGGCTGCAATGTGGAGAATGTCTCATATGGCCTGGGCCTCTGCGCCGAGTGCGGGGTGGTCGCCGCGCTGTACGCCGACGGGGGCGGACGGCTGGTGGCACTGTCATGCACCGACGCCGCGGGTAATCTGCTGATGCCGTGCGGGCGGTGCCGTCAGGTGCTGCTGGAACACGGCGGTCCTGAGCTGCTCATCGACCACCCCGACGGTGCGCGGCGGTTGACCGAACTGCTGCCGGATGCCTTCGGGCCCGACGCATGGCGGTGAAGTTCGACGCTCCGACGCTGATCGCCACCAAACGCGACGGCCACCGGTTGGCCGACGACGCCATCGACTGGCTGATCGAGGCCTACACGGCCGCCGAGATCGCCGAGGAGCAGATGGCGGCGCTGTTGATGGCGATCTTCCTGCGCGGGATGGACGCCGCGGAGACCGCGCGCTGGACTGCGGCGATGATCGCCTCCGGGGAACGGATGGACTGGCGCGACCTGGGTCGCCCCACTGTTGACAAGCACTCCACCGGCGGGGTGGGCGACAAGATCACCCTGCCGCTGGTCGCGGTGGTCGCCGCCTGCGGTGCCGCGGTGCCGCAGGCCTCCGGGCGCGGCCTGGGGCACACCGGCGGCACCCTGGACAAGCTGGAGTCGATCGCCGGTTTCGACCCGGTGCTGCCGACCGCGCGGCTGCGTGAGCAGCTGGCAACCGTGGGGGCGGCGATCTTCGCCGCAGGTGCACTCGCGCCCGCCGACGCCAAGCTCTACGCGCTGCGCGACATCACCGCCACCGTCGAGTCGCTGCCGCTGATCGCCAGCTCGGTGATGAGCAAGAAACTGGCCGAGGGCGCCGGCGCGCTGGTGCTCGACGTCAAGGTCGGCTCGGGCGCCTTCATGAAGTCGGCGGCCCAAGCCCGGCAACTGGCCGACATGATGGTCGAACTGGGCGCGGCGCACGAGGTGCCCACCCGGGCGCTGCTCACCGACATGAACACCCCGCTGGGGGCCACCGCCGGCAACGCTCTCGAGGTCGCCGAGGCGTTGGAGGTGCTGGCCGGTGGCGGACCCGACGACGTAGTGGCGTTGACGGTGGCGTTGGCCGCCGAGATGCTCGCTCTGGCCGGGATCGGCGACCGGGACCCGGCGGCCACGCTGGCCGACGGCACCGCGATGGACGCCTTCGTCGCGATGGTCGCCGCTCAGGGCGGTGATCTGAGCGTTCCACTGCCCGTCGCGGCGTGTTCGGAGACCGTCACCGCAGCACGGGACGGCACAATGGGGGAAATCGACGCGATGGCGGTGGGTATGGCGGCATGGCGGCTGGGCGCGGGCCGTTCCCGCCCGGGTGAGCGGGTGCAGGCCGGGGCCGGGGTGCGGATCCACCGTCGGCCGAACGAGCCCGTCCGCGCCGGGGAGACGCTGTTCACGCTGTACACCGACACACCCGAACGGTTCGGGCCGGCACGTGACGAACTGGACGGCGGCTGGCGCATCTGCGATACCCCGGCGGCCCCGCGGCCACTGATCATCGGAGCGACCCCATGACCACACCGCTGACTTTGGAGACGATCCGGCAGGCGCCCAAGGCGCTGCTGCACGACCACCTGGACGGCGGCCTGCGCCCGGCCACCGTTGTCGACATCGCCGGGCAGGTCGGCTACGAGGGGCTGCCCACCACCGATCCCGACGAGCTGGCGACCTGGTTTCGCACCCGCTCGCACAGTGGCTCGCTGGAGCGCTACCTGGAGCCGTTCAGCCACACCGTCGCGGTGATGCAGACCCCCGAGGCGCTGCACCGGGTCGCCGCCGAATGCGTGGAGGATCTGGCCCACGACGCGGTCGTCTACGCCGAGGTGCGGTTCGCGCCCGAACTGCACATCGAGGGCGGGCTGTCGTTCGACGAGGTGACCGACGCGGTGCTGGCCGGATTCGCCGACGGGGAGCGCCGCGCCGCGGCCGCCGGCCGGGAGATCACCGTGCGCTGCCTGGTGACCGCGATGCGTCACAACGCGTTGTCGCGGGAGATCGCCGAGCTGGCCATCCGGTTCCGCGACAAGGGCGTGGTCGGCTTCGACATCGCCGGCGCGGAAGCCGGGTATCCACCGACCCGGCACCTGGACGCGTTCGAGTACATGCGAGACCACAACGCCCGCTTCACCATCCACGCCGGCGAGGCATTCGGGCTGCCTTCCATCCACGAGGCGATCGCATTCTGCGCCGCCGACCGGCTCGGACACGGGGTGCGGATCACCGACGACATCACCGTCGACGACGACGGTACGGTGCGCTTGGGAAGGCTGGCGGCGATCCTGCGTGACAAGCGGATCCCGTTGGAGCTGTGCCCGAGCTCCAATGTGCAGACCGGTGCGGTCGACAGCATCGCCGAGCACCCCTTCGACCTGCTGGCCCGTGCCCGGTTGCGGGTAACGGTCAATACCGACAACCGGCTGATGAGCGACACCACCATGAGCAAGGAGATGCTGGTGCTGGCCGAGACGTTCGGCTACGGCTGGACCGATCTTCAGCGGTTCACCGTGAATGCGATGAAGTCGGCGTTCATCCCGTTCGATCAGCGGGTGGAGATCATCGAGGAAGTGATCAAGCCGCGATTCGCCGTTCTGGTCGGTTGATTTCGGCCGGATTCTTCGGCACAGCAACTCCGGTGAAAACGACGAAAGCCGGACAATCGCGAATGCGATTGCCCGGCCTCCGACTTCGGATCAGTGCTCGGTGACCGTGGCCTCCGGGTCGCCCTCTTTCCAGGTGATGACGCCGTGCTCGAAGGTGGACTGCTTGGAGCCGTCGGCGTTGGTGGTCTCGTCGCTGGTCGGGTAACCCAACTTGCCCTGCGAGCCGCCCAGCTCGTTCCACTTGTCACGGATCTTGCCCCACACCACATAGGACCGGGTGGTGTGAACGATCACGCCGCCGTCGAACTGCTGGTAGGTGCCGCCGTCGGGGTTCTTCTGCTCGGGACCGGTGGGCTCGCCCAGGTCCTGCTTGGCCGCGGCGTCCAGGGAGTCCAGCTTGGCCAGGATCGGGCCGGCTACGGTGTACTCCTTGCCGTCCGCGCCGGTCATCTCGGTCGAGCTGGCCGCCTCGCTCTCCTCGGCGGGGGTGGTGCTGACCGCGGACGAGAGCACCGAGCTGGCCGAGGAGGCAACCGAGCTCGCCGAACTCAGGGCTTCGCTGGACTTCTCTTTGGTGTTGTCGCACCCCGTGCCGATCAATGCGACGCCCAAAACTGCGGCGGATACAGCTGCGGCTCGTTGCGTTGCCTTGCGCATGTGTAGTCCTTTCGAATTTGGGAGGGCCCCGCAAAACGAGATGGCCCGGCCAGAGGGTTATCGGGCCAGATGTTATCGGGGATACGCCGCCGCGGCAATGAAATCGGGTAAATGAATGCAGTTAATTGTCGGTGAATTCCGGCGATGCTCAAGCCCGGCTTACCTGCGCTCGGGTGTTACTCGCGGCGCAGCCGGGACTGCATGAACTGCTCCAGTTGTTCCCATTCCTTGACCGCCGGAGCGAACGGGCGCTGGGGAGCGGCGACCGATTCTCGGTCGAGCACATAGCTCACCAGCCGGCCCAGGGCGCGGTCCGGTTTGAGGGTTTCGGCGACGACGCCGTCCTCGGCGTAAGTGCCCACGTCCTGCAGCAGTTCGACGGCCAATTCGAGTTGCTCGCGGTCCACGGCGTCGGGGCCGTCGGTCAGATCGTCGACCATGCCGGACAGCACATAGACGTTGTCGTCGGTGATGTCGATCGCCAGTGAGCCGTCGGTCGCGGCGGTGCGGATGTCGTCGTAGGTGCTCAGGTCCGACAGGTCGTGGTCGTGCTCGTCGGCCAGGTAGCGGGCCAGGGCGCGCTCGGAGCCGAAGACGCTGATGCGCCCGTTGCGGCCGAGGAACACCGGCTGGTCGCCGAGGTAGCAGCGCAGCGTGAAGAACGTCCCGTTGTCGGTGATGATCCGGATCGGATCGATGCCCACCTTGGTCCAGAAGTCCGCGTCACCGCCGAGCACCACCCGATCGCTGGTGGCGCGCTCGCTGGTGGCGGCGGCCGTCTCGACCAAGGCGGCGTCCTCGCTCTCTGCCGCTTCGTCCGAGGCCGTCTCCTCCAGCTCGGCCGGGGGCTCTTCGGCCAGCTCGTCGGCCGCCTTCGACGACGCGGCGGCATCGACGTCGGGCGTGCTGAGCACTTCCTCGACCGCGGCCAGCACATTGCCCCAGCTGCGGCCGACGATGTCGGCGAGGGCGTTCCACCGCTTGCGGCCGGCTCGGCCGCTGAAGTTGTCGACGCCGCCGGCCAGGGTGCCCAGGCTCGGGTTGCCGTTGAAGAACTTCGTCACCGCGGTCAGGTCGCACACCGACCCGATCGAGGAGACGACCTCCATCGCGTCGGCCACCGTCCGCACGGATTTCTTGGTCGGCTTCTCGGCGAGCAGTTCCTCGACCGCGATCAGGTCGTAGTGGCGCCCGGCGACCGGGTTGAGCTTGTGCGCGTTGGCCTCGACCAGTCGCGGCCAGGCCGGGTGATCCACCAGGTCGTTATCGGCGTTGGTCCGCACGAATGCCACCAGGTCGGCCGCGGTGGCGAAGCCGTACAGGTCCTCGTCCTTGCCAAGGAACGCCTCCCACTCGTCGCCGGCGTCGCGCCAGCGCGGCGCCCACAACGTGTAGCGGTCACCAGCGGTCACCGTAAGACGGATCGGTACGAGGTCAGCTGCCATGGCGCACAGAGTAACCAGGTGCTCGCCGGGTGCCCGAACCGGGATTCGAGCCGGGATTAGCGCGGCGATTAACGCCGCCGGGCGGCGGCGAATAACGAACCCTGAATTTCTCGTGTTAACAATGGCGGTGCACTCATCTTTTGGTTAGGTTCACAGCACCGGGATGTGTGAAGCAGCGCATAATTCCGCGGGGTCGGGGAGGTCGTGATGACGTCTAGGCGGTTGCGCCCGGTGGTGGCGATGGTCTTGGCGGTGCTGTGCGCCGCGATGCTGGGCGTGACAGCGCTGGTGGGCAGTTCCGGGACGGATCAGCTCATCGCCCGGCTGCGGCTGCTGGCCGACGAAGGCTGGATCATGAGCGGCACCGGGGTCCCGGACCCGACCGTCGGCCCCTACATCAGCCAGATCCTCGCGAACTACCTGCAGCCGTCGTCGCCGCTTTTCGACGGTCAGCCGTCGTTTCCCGGCTACACCTTCGGTGGCCTGACCACCCCGGAGCAGTTCTGCCCGTTCGTGTGCATTCCCGGCCAGGCCCCGCTCAACTTCGGTGACTCGCTGAATGCCGGTGTGGCGGCGCTGCACCAGTCGATCGTTCCGCAGCTGCTGGCCGGGGACAACGTCACGGTGTTCGGCTACTCGCAGAGCGCCACCATCAGCACCATCGCGATGAACGACCTGATCACCAACGCGGGAGCGGCGGGCTATCCGACCCTGGACCAGCTCGGCAATCTGCACTTCGTGCTGATCGGCGACCCCAACAACGCGATCGGCGGCATCCTGGACCGCTTCCAGTTCCCCGACGACCAGCACCTGCCGTTCGTGAACATCCCGCTGAGCCTGGCCCCCACCCCCACCGACCACATCTCGACCGACATCTACACCGGTGAATACGACGGCTGGGCGAACTTCCCGCAGGACCCGACCAACCTCCTGGCCGTGATCAACGCCCTGATCGGCATCCTCACCGTGCACCCGTACTACCCGCTCTACAGCGCCGAGCAGCTGGCCAGTGCGGTCAGCGTCGGAACCATCGGCGACGCGAACTTCTACATGATCCCGCAGAACCTGCCGATCCTGCAGTTCATGTTCAACGGCGGCACCGCCGGGCAGTTCTTCGGCGACTTCTTCTCGCCCTGGGCCCGGCTGTTCATCAACTGGGGCTACGGCAACGCCGGCGACCCGGACGTCAACGGGCTCTCCAAGATTCCGGCCGGCGAGTTCATCAACGGCAGCGCCTATCAGCAGGCGTTCGGGGTGGCCGGTGGGCCGTGGGCGATGACGCCGACGGGCGAGCTCTACGACGGCTCCGGCGTGATGGGCCTGTTCATGAAGATGGACCCGCTGCAGATGCTGGCCGGCACCCAGAACGCGCTGATCCAAAGCCTCGTCGGCCCGTGGGCGGATGTCGCCGCGGCCGCCAACGGCGGCGCCCTGTCGGCCTCGGACATCAGCACCATCACCGGCATCACCGATTTTCTGCAAGTCATCACCGGCTATGACCTGGTCAACTCCATCGACAAGTTCATCCTCGACGGCTGGAGCAGCCTGGCGAACTCGATGGACCTGGGCGATGTGCTGGGCCCCGACGCGGTGCTGAGCGGGGTCGGCGTCCCCGGGGACGGGCTGCTGGCGCTGGTCGGGGCGGGCTTCGATGTCTTCAATTTCTTCGGCGCCTAGGACGCGGGCGTTCGGACCCGCCCGTAGCGCGTATTTGACAACGCGCGTTTTCTCCCTAGGGTAAAGCCTGAAATTCGCCTTATAGATCAATATGAATCGTCTGGCGATACAACGGCGACGACCGGGAGGTCTGCGATGACGGCTAAGCGACTGCACGCGGTGGGGGCGACCCTGCTGGCCGCGCTCTGCGCGATCGTGCTGGCTCTGTCGTCACTGCTGGCACCGGCGCTGGCCTACCGGCTGGAGAAGTTGATCGCCGATGTGGTGCTGCTGGCCGGGCAGGGCTGGATCATGACCGGCACCGGCCAGTCCGACCCGACCATCGGCAACTACATGGATGTGGTGCGGGAGTTCTACCTGCAGCCCACAAGCCCGTGGTTCCCCGGGCAGACGGCCTTCCCGGACTACGTGTTCAACGGCCTGGTCACCCCGGAGCAGTTCTGCCCGATCATCTGCCAGCCGTTGCCGGTCCCGCAGCTGAACTTCGCGGGCTCGCTGGCCGAGGGCGCCGCCAGCCTGGACGCGGCGATCCGCCCGCAACTGGAGGCCGGCGACGCCGTCACGGTGTTCGGCTACTCGCAGAGCGCGGTGGTCGCCACCCTGGCGATGCAGAAGTTGCTCGCCGACGCCCCGGGCGGTTCCTATGACCCGGACAACCTGCACTTCGTGCTGATCGGTGACCCGAACAGCCCGATCGGCGGCATCCTGAGCCGGCTGCACTTCGCCGACGGGTTCGACGGGAACATGCAGCACATCCCGTTCCTCGGCATCCCGGTGGGCATCGGCGCGGGCCCGACCGACTTCTCGGCCAGCATCTACAGCACCGAATACGACGGCTGGTCGAACTTCCCCGTGGACCCCACCAACCTGCTGGCCGTAATCAACGCACTGATGGGGATTCCGGCGGTGCACGGCGCCTACTTCAACGACAACCTGGGCAACGCGATCGATCTCGGCTCGATCGGGTCGAACGACTTCTACATGCTGCCCACCGTGCAGCTGCCGATCCTGGGACCGCTCTACGGGCTCGGCGATGTCGGCAAGGTGCTCGGTGACGCGCTGGCGCCGCTGCTGAAGGTCGTCATCGACTGGTCCTACGGCAACCCCGGTGCCCCGGGCGCCGGCATCACCGTGGGCGGTGTCGACCCGATCGGCGCCGCCGGTGCCTGGGCGGTCACCGCGACCGGCCAGCTGTCCGAGGACGCCGGTGTCGCCGGGTTCCTGCTGCGGATGGACCCGCTGCAGATGCTGGCCGGCCTGCAGTACGCCGGCGTGCAGAGTCTGACCAACACCATCAACCACCTGCTGGACTTCGCCGGGCAGGCTCCGCTGTCACAGGGAGTCGTCGACTCGTTGCTGACCGGCTACAACCTGACGATCGAGCTGGACCAGGCGCTGCTGACCGGGTGGCACGACCTGGCCGGGCGGTGGGACCTGCTCGACGTGCTGGGCCCCGACGCCATCTTCAACGGGGCACCGCTGATCTCCGCGCAGCCGCTGCTCGACCTGATCGGGGTGGGCTTCAGCATGTTCAACTACCTCGACGCCTGAGCCGATGCCTGAGCGGCGTCCGCTGGGGGCAGCACTGCTCGCGGCTGCGTCGGTGCTGGCGGGCGTGGCCGGCGGCGGACCGCCGCATCGGCACGACGTCGCGCTGCTGGGCGGCGACGGCTGGGTGATGGGGCCGACCAGCATCCCCGATCCGACGGTCGGCGGCTACCTGGACGCGGTGCTGGACCGGTTCCTGCAGCCCGCCGCGCCCTGGTTTCCCGGGCAGCCGACGTTTCCCGGCTACCGGTTCGAACCCCTGATCACCCCCGAGCAGTTCTGCCCGCTGGTGTGCCTGCCCCCGCCGAACCCGTACCTGAGCTTCGCCGAGTCGGTGGCCCGCGGTGTCGAGATCCTGCACACCGCCCTGGTGCCGGGGTTGCAGGCCGGCGATGGCGTCACGGTGTTCGGCTATTCGCAGAGTGCCACCGTGGCCACCCAGGAGATGGCCGACCTGCTCGCCCAGCCGCCCGGCGGCGGCTACGACGCCGGCAATCTGCACTTCGTGCTGATCGGCAACCCCAACAACCCGCTCGGCGGCATTCTGACGCGCTTCCCGGCGCAGCCGGTGTTGAGCGAACAGCCGGTGCACCTCCCGTTTCTGGGCATCCCGTTGAGCATCGGGCCGACCCCCACCAGCGGCTTCGCCACCGAGAGTTACACCGGCGAGTACGACGGCCTGGCCAACTTTCCGCAGGACCCGTCCAACCTGCCGGCGATGATCAACGCGCTGATCGGGACGGCCACGGTGCATTTCTCCTACCTCGACTTCGAAGGCCTCGCCAACACCATCGATCTGGGCACCATCGGTGACACCGACTTCTACCTGATCCCGCAGCAATTGCCGATCCTGTGGCCGATCTATGCGCTCGGTGACCTCGGCAAGGTGATCGGCGACTTCCTGGCGCCGGGCCTGAAACTGGGCATCGATTGGGGCTACGGCAACCCGGGTGACCCGTTCGCCGGCGTCGCGGGGCCCTTCGCGGTCACCGCGAGCGGCCAGATGGCCGAGGGCTCCGGTATTGCCGGCTTCCTGTTGCGGATGGATCCGCTGCAGATGCTGGCCGGCCTGCAGTACGCCTCGGTGCGCAGCTTCGTCGACCCGGTCAACGACCTGCTCGGCTTCGCCGGCCGTGAGCCGCTGCCGGACTCGTTCGTCGAGGCGCTGCTGGCCGGCTACCGCTTCACCAACGAGGTGGACGCCTACCTGCTGGGCGCCTGGCAGGAGCTGGCGGTGTCCCACGGCGTCGCCGACTGGCTCGGCCCGGATGCGGTGTTCAACGGCGAGCCGCTGATCTCGCTTGCGCCGCTGCTGGACACGGGCGCGGTGGTCTTCGAGATCCTCAACTTCCTCGGCGCGTGAGCCGTAGGGTTTGAGCTCGTGGATGTGCGTGTCATCGACCACCCGCTGGCCGCGGTCCGGTTGAGTTCCCTGCGCGACGAGCGCACCGGCGGTGCCGGATTCCGGGCCGCGCTGCACGATCTGACCCTGATGCTGATCTACGAGGCCACCCGGGACGCGGCCTGCGACCCGCTGCCGGTGCACACCCCGCGCGGAGAGGCGGCCGGGACGCGACTGGCCTGCCCGCCGCTGCTGGTGCCGGTGCTGCGGGCCGGCCTCGGTATGGTCGATGCGGCGCAGACGCTGTTGCCGGAGGCCACCGTGGGCTTTGTCGGCGTAGTGCGCGACGAGCAGAGCTTCCGGCCGGTGCCCTACCTCGCCGCGCTGCCCGAGGATCTCAGTGCCCTGCCGGTGCTGGTGCTCGACCCGATGCTGGCCACCGGCGGCTCGATGACGCATGCGGTGGCGGTGCTGCGCGAGCGCGGGGCCACCGATATCACCGTGCTGTGCGTGGTGGCCGCTCCGGAAGGCATTGCCGCCCTGGGCAATGCCGATCCGGGCGTGCGGCTGTTCACCGTCGCCGTCGACGAGGGGCTCGACGAGAACGCCTATATCGTGCCGGGGCTCGGTGATGCCGGTGACCGTCAGTTCGGGCCGCGCTGAGCTACCAGGCGCGCACGTCCTCGGCGACGGCCGCGCAGACCCGCGACGCCTCCGCTCGATCGCCGGCCGGATCCTCCGACGGTTCCCGGGTCACCTCGAGGTAGCACTTGAGCTTGGGCTCGGTGCCCGAAGGCCGCACCACCAGCCGCACCGAGGTGCCGTTGCGACATCCGGTGAACTCCAGCGCGTCGGTGGTCGGCCCGGAGCGCTGCAGCAGATCGCTTGCGGTCACGGCGAATCCGGCCAGCGCGCCGGGCGGGTCGGCACGCAGCCGGGTCATCACCGCGGTGGCCTCGGCCACGTCGGCGACCCGGCGCGTCACCGCGTCGGTGACGTGCACACCGTGCCGGCGCGCCAACTCCTCGAGCGCCCCGGCGACCGAGGCGCCCCGGTCGCGTAGTGCCGAGACCAGATCGCAGGACAGCACCGCGGCGCTGATGCCGTCCTTGTCGCGCACCGCATCCGGGTCGACGCAGTAGCCGATCGCCTCCTCGTAGGCATAGACCAAGGCGCCGGGCAGATCCGCGTCGGCGCGCGCGAGCCACTTGAACCCGGTCAGTGTCTCGACGTGGCGGGCCCCGTAGCGCCCCGCGATGCTCGCCAGCATCCGCGACGACACCACGCTGCTGGCCACCAGCGCGCCTGAAGTCCGACCCGAAGGCAGCGCCGAAAGCAGGTAATCGCCGAGCAGCCAACCGGTTTCGTTGCCGGTCAGCATCCGCCAGCCGTCCGGGCCGCCGATACCGACCGCGCACCGATCGGCGTCGGGATCCAGTGCGATCGCGATGTCGGCATCGACCTCGGCGGCCAGCGCCAGCAGCGCGTCGGCGGCGCCCGGTTCTTCCGGGTTGGGGAACGCCACCGTGGGGAAGTCCGGGTCGGGCGCGAATTGGCTTGCCACGGTGTGGATATCGTCGAATCCCGCGGCGCGCAGCACCTCGACCGCCAGCGCCCCGCCCACTCCGTGCAGCGGGGTCAGCGCCACCCGCACCCGCCCGCGGTGGCGCCGCACCGCGGCGGCCCGCGCGATGTAGCGCTGCAGCACTTCGCCGTCGGCGGGAGGGACGGGGCGCCGGGCGATGGTGTCGGCGGGGGGAGCGGCGGCCATCGCGGCTTCGATCTCGGTGTCGACCGGTGTCACGATCTGCACTCCGCCGTCGAAGTACACCTTGTAACCGTTGTCGCCGGCGGGGTTGTGTGAGGCGGTGATCTGAATACCGGCCGCCGCGCCGGCCTGACGCACCGCGAATGCCACCACCGGCGTGGGCTGCGGATCGGGTAGCCGCAGTACGGAAAACCCTGCTGCGGCAAGCACTTCGGCGGTCGCGGCGGCGAACTCTGCCGAGCCGTGGCGGGCGTCGCGGCCGACCACCACGGTCGCACCGGCGCACCGGCGGGCGATCAGGACCTGGGCCACCGCCCAGGTGGCGCGCAGCACCACGGCGAGGTTCATCGCGTCCGGCCCGCCCCGGACCGGCCCGCGCAGGCCCGCGGTGCCGAAACGCAGCGGTGCGGCGAACCGGGCGGCCCGTTCGTCGTCATCCCAGCCGGCCACCTCCGCGGCGGTCGCCGGGTCTGGGTCGTGGGCGATCCAGTCCTCGGGAGTCACAACCGGGCGATGACCTCGGCGAGCAACTCGCCCATCCGGGTCGCCGATTCCCGGCCGGCGGCCAGCACCTCGGCGTGGCTGAGCGGCTCGCCGGTGATCCCGGCCGCCAGGTTCGTCACCAGCGACACGCCCAGCACCTGCGCCCCGGCCGCCCGGGCGGCGATCGCCTCGTGCACGGTCGACATGCCCACCAGGTCGGCGCCCAGGGTGCGCAGCATCCGGATCTCGGCCGGGGTCTCGTACTGCGGACCGGACATTCCGGCGTAGACGCCCTCGGCCAGCGCCGGGTCGACCTGGCGGGCCAGGGCGCGCAGGGCCGGGGTGTAGGCATCGACCATGTCGACGAAGTGCGCGCCCTCCAGCGGCGAGCGCCCGGTCATGTTCAGGTGGTCGCTGATCAGCACCGGCTGGCCGACCTCGAAGCTGTCATGCAGCCCACCGGCCGCGTTGGTCAGCACCACGGTGTTCGCGCCGGCCGCGACGGCGGTGCGCACCGGCCGCACCACGTCGATCAGCGGATGGCCCTCGTAGGCGTGGATCCGGCCGACCAGTACCAGCACCCGATGCGTGCCGACCGGGATCGACACCAGTTCGCCGAGATGGCCCGCCGCGGTCGGTGCACTGAACCCGGGCAGGTCGGCCATCGGCAAGGACGCAGTCGCGGTGCCCAGCGCCGCCACCGCCGGCGCCCACCCGGAACCGAGGACGATCGCTACGTCATGGGTGTCGACGCCGGTGCGCCGGGCCACGACCTCGGCCGCCTGGATCGTGAGCGGAACCGTCACAGCCGTTGAGCTTAGCCGGGGGCCACGGTGGGATACTGCGTGAATGCCCTCAGCTTCCGCGTCGCAGGCCGCGCAGGCATGGTTGGCCCTCAACGCCGGCGAACTGGTCGCCTGGCGCCGGCATCTGCACCGCCATCCGGAGCTGAGCCGCCAGGAGTTCGCCACCACCCAGTTCATCGCCGAACGCCTTGCCGGTGCCGGCCTCAATCCCAAGGTGCTGCCCAGCGGAACCGGACTGATCTGCGACTTCGGCCCAGAGGACGGGCCACGTATCGCATTGCGGGCTGACATCGACGCCCTGCCGATGACCGAGCAGACCGGAGCGCCCTACTCCTCGCTGGTGCCGGGGGTGACGCACGCCTGCGGTCACGACGCGCACACCGCGATCCTGCTAGGTGCCGCGCTGGCGCTGGCCTCGGCGCCGGAGTTGCCGGTCGGGGTGCGGCTGGTGTTCCAGGCGGCCGAGGAGTTGATGCCCGGCGGTGCGATCGACGCGATCGCGGCCGGGGTGCTGAGCGGTGTCAGCCGGATCTTCGCGCTGCACTGCGACCCGCGACTGCAGGTCGGCCGGGTGGCCACCATCCCCGGGCCGATCACCTCGGCGGCCGACACCATCGAGATCACCGTCGGCGGCCCCGGCGGCCACACGTCCCGCCCGCACCTGACCGCTGACCTGGTCTACGGGCTGGGTGTGCTGATCACCGGGCTGCCCGGCGTGCTGTCCCGGCGCATCGACCCGCGCAACAGCACGGTGCTGGTGTGGGGGGCGGTCAACTCGGGAGCGGCGGCCAACGCGATCCCGCAGGCCGGGCGGCTGGCCGGCACCGTGCGCACCGCCAGCCGGGACACCTGGGTGGCCATGCAGTGCATCATCGAGGACGCGGTGTCCTCTTTATTGGCGCCGCTGAATATCGAGCACACGCTGTACTACCACCGCGGGGTGCCGCCGGTGGTCAACGAGGCGGTGTCGACGCGGATGCTCACCCACGCGATCGAGGCCGTCGGGCCCGACGTGCTGGCCGAGACCCGGCAGTCCGGTGGCGGCGAGGACTTCTCCTGGTACCTCGAGCAGGTGCCCGGCGCGATGGCCCGGCTCGGGGTGTGGCCGGGCACCGGGCCGCAGCGGGACCTGCACCAGCCGACGTTCGACCTCGACGAGCGGGCGCTGGGGATCGGGGTACAGGTGATGGCCGGCATCGTCGACCAGGCCGCGCTGCTCTAGGAACCGGGGCCGATGTTGCGGGCCGGTCGGGTCTGCAGGTTGCGGACGTAATCCTCGGGCGCCCCGGCGATCTGGGCGGCCTCGGCCACCACCCCCAGATAGCGTGCCGAGGGCAGCCCGCCCTCCCAGGCGTCCACCACATACAGCCAGGCCAGTACCGGCTCGGGGGCGCTGTCGCCGGAATCCGACGTCGTCCCGTCCTCCCGGTCCACCCGGCAGCGGATCTTCTTGTGGATCCCGAAGTCCGAGCCCTCCCAGCGGTCCAGGTTCTTCTCGTCGTCAGGGGTCACGTCGTAGAGGACGACGAACACGCTCGAGCCCGGGTCCTCGACCACGGTCGCCAGGGCGCCCTCCCAGCCGATGTCCTCGCCGGCGAACGTCAGCCGCCAGCCGTGGATCCAGCCGGTGCCGGTCATCGGGGAGTGCGGTGCACGCTGCAGCATCTGTTCGGGATGCATGTTTGACCCGTAGGCGGCGTAGAGCGGCACGGCAGAAAGCTTAAACGCAGCGTCGGCGATAAGTTGGTCGCTGTGACTTCTCCCTCTACGCGCATCGTGATCATCGGTGGCGGCCCGGCCGGCTACGAGGCCGCGCTGGTCGCGGCGGCCAAGGGTCCGGAGGCGGTGGCGGTCACCGTGGTCGACGCCGACGGTATCGGCGGCGCCTGCGTGTTATGGGACTGCGTGCCCTCCAAAACCTTCATCGCCTCGTCCGGGGTGCGCACCGAGCTGCGCCGGGCCCCGCACCTGGGCTTCGACATCCACTTCACCGACGCCGAAATCGAACTGGAGCAGATCCACGAGCGGGTCAAGGCGCTGGCCGCCGCGCAATCCGCCGACATCCGGACCCAGCTGATCAACACCGGCGTCGACGTCATCGCCGGCCGCGGCGAGCTCATCGACACCGAAACCGGGCTGGCCCACCACCGCATCCTGGTCACCGAGCCGGGCGGGGGCCAGCGCGTGCTCGACGCCGACGTGGTGCAGATCGCCACCGGCGCCAGCCCGCGCACCCTGCCGCACGCCGAGCCGGACGACGAGCGGATCCTGACCTGGCGTCAGATCTACGACTTGCGCACGCTGCCCGAGCACCTGGTGGTGGTGGGCTCCGGGGTGACCGGCGCGGAGTTCGTCAACGCCTACACCGAACTGGGCGTGCACGTGACGGTGGTGGCCAGCCGCGACCGGGTGTTGCCGCACGAGGACCCCGACGCCGCCCACGTGCTGGAGCGCTCGTTCGCCGAACGCGGCGTCACCCTGGTCAAAAACGCCCGGGCCGCCTCGGTGACCCGCGACGGCGACGGGGTGCTGGTCACCATGACCGACGGGCGCACCGTGACCGGTAGCCACGCGCTGATGACGGTCGGCTCGGTGCCCAACACCGCCGGTCTGGGACTGGAACGGGTCGGCGTTGATCTGGAGCGCGGAGGGCACATCATCGTGGACCGGGTCTCGCGGACGTCGGTGCCCGGGATCTACGCCGCCGGGGACTGCACCGGGCTGCTGGCGCTGGCGTCGGTCGCGGCCATGCAGGGCCGGATCGCGATGTATCACGCGCTGGGTGAGGCGGTGGCGCCCATCCGGCTGCGCACGGTGGCCGCGGCGGTGTTCACCCGGCCCGAGATCGCCGCGGTCGGGGTGCCGCAGTCCCAGATCGACGACGGCACCGTGCCCGCCCGCACCGTCATGCTGCCGTTGCAGACCAACGCCCGGGCCAAGATGAGCCGGATGCGGCACGGCTTCCTCAAGCTGTTCTGCCGGCCGGCGACCGGCACGGTGATCGGCGGGGTGGTGGTGGCCCCGATCGCCTCCGAGCTGATCCTGCCGATCGCGCTGGCGGTGCAGAACCGGATCACCGTGGCGGACCTGGCGCAGACGCTGGCGGTGTATCCGTCGCTGTCGGGTTCGCTCACCGAGGCCGCGCGCCGGCTGATGACGCACGACGACCTGGACTGATTAGCCAGCGGTGAGGCCGGTGTCACACGTGGCCGCGGCCCGGGCGCCACGTAGCCTGGCAGTCGTGAGCACGCTGGGACCTGACCAACGAGCACAAGCCTGGGAACGCCTCGGTGCCGAGCAGTTCGACGTGGTGGTGATCGGCGGCGGGGTGGTGGGCACCGGGTGTGCGCTGGACGCCGCCACCCGCGGCCTCAAGGTGGCGCTGGTGGAGGCCCGGGACTTCGCCGCCGGCACGTCGAGCCGCAGCTCGAAGATGTTCCACGGCGGCCTGCGCTACCTCGAACAGCTGGAGTTCGGGCTGGTGCGTGAGGCGCTGCACGAACGTGAGCTGTCGTTGACCACGCTGGCGCCGCACCTGGTCAAACCGCTGCCGTTCCTGTACCCGCTGACCAGCAGGTGGTGGGAGCGGCCGTATGTGGCCGCCGGCATCTTCCTCTACGACCAGCTGGGCGGAGCGAAATCGGTGCCCGCGCAACGGCACCTGACCCGCGCCGGCGCGCTGCGGCTGTGCCCGGGGCTGCGGCGCAGCGCGCTGATCGGCGGGATCCGCTACTACGACACTGTCGTCGACGACGCCCGCCACACCATGACCGTCGGGCGCACCGCGGCGCACTACGGGGCGGTCATCCGCACCTCTACCCAGGTGGTGGCGCTGCTGCGCGAGGGCGACCGGGTGACCGGGGTGAAGATCCGCGACTCCGAGGACGGCGCGACCACCGAGGTGCACGGGCACGTCGTGGTCAACGCCACCGGGGTGTGGACCGATGAGATCCAGGCGCTGTCGCGCCAGCGCGGCCGGTTCCATGTGCGGGCCTCCAAGGGCGTGCACATCGTGGTGCCGCGGGACCGCATCGTGAGCGAGGCGGCGATCATCCTGCGCACCGAGAAGTCGGTGCTGTTCGTCATCCCGTGGGGCAGCCACTGGATCATCGGCACCACCGACACCGACTGGAATCTGGACCTGGCCCACCCGGCGGCCACCAAGGCCGACATCGACTATCTGCTGGCCAACGTCAACACCGCCCTGGCCACCCCGCTGTCGCACGCCGACATCGAGGGCGTCTACGCCGGGCTGCGGCCGCTGCTGGCGGGGGAGAACGACGACACCTCCAAGCTGTCGCGTGAGCACGCGGTGGCCGTCCCCTCGCCCGGCCTGGTGGCCATCGCCGGCGGCAAGTACACCACCTATCGGGTGATGGCCGCCGACGCGATCGACGCCGCCGCCGAGTACATCCCGACCCGGGTGGCGCCGTCGATCACCGACAAAGTGCCACTGCTGGGCGCCGACGGCTACTTCGCGCTGGTCAACCAGGTCGAGCACGTCGGCGCGCAACAGGGCCTGCACCCCTACCGGGTGCGTCACCTGCTGGACCGCTACGGCTCGCTGATCCACGATGTGCTGGCGACCGCGGAGGGCCGGCCGGAGCTGCTGGACCCGATCGCCGAGGCGCCCACCTATCTGAAGGTGGAGGTCGCCTACGCCGTCGTCGCCGAGGGCGCCCTGCATCTGGAGGACGTGCTGGCCCGGCGGACCCGGATCTCCATCGAGTACGCCCACCGCGGAGTGAACTGTGCCCGCGAGGTCGCCGAGGTGATGGCGCCGGTGCTCGGCTGGGACGATGCCGCCGTCGATGCGGAGGTGGCCAACTACACCGCCCGGGTGGAGGCCGAGATCCTCTCGCAGGAACAGCCGGACGACGCCTCCGCGGACGCTTTGCGCGCGAGGGCGCCCGAAGCCAGGACCGAGATTCTGGAGCCTATTCCGCTTCCATGAACTGACCTGGATTACGGCTGGAACTGCGTCCCCGAAAAATCCGTGCGTTTAGTCTGAAATCATAGTTAACATATGTTTGACAGTTGTTTTGAGGGCCATTACTTTCCACCCAATCAGCTGGATCACATGGGGGATCCGGGTACCGGGAAGGTGTGGTCCATGTCGGCTCTTTTGGGGGTGGCGCGTCCGCACGCGCTGGCATTGAAGGGCGGCACTCTGGCCGCGGCCACCGTTCTTGCCGGCGCCGGGCTCCTCGGTGTCGCGGCGGTCGGGACGGAGCTGTCGGGTGCGCCGTTCGCCGCGGGCCGGCAGCACGTGGAGCTGGTGGCATTCCCGACGTTCGCCGAGAGCCTGCAGTCCCTGCTCAATGACATGGGAATGGGCGACCTCAACGCGGTACTGGGCGGGTTCGGCAGCTTTAACGTCGATTCGACGGTGTCGCAGTTCCTGGCATCCCTGAACCCCGACGGCATCACCCTGAACGGTCTGACCAACATCTTCGGCATCTCGCTGACCGAACCGCTCTACAGTGCCACCGCCCAATCCCTGCTCGGTTTCGGCAGCGACTGGCTGGTGAACGGCGTGCCGATCGGCAACCTCGACCTCGGCGACTTGATCGATGTCGCGCTTGGTGCCGGCGCCGGCGAGCATTCGCTGACCGACCTGGCAAGTGCGGTGGGCCTGGGCTCGATGCTGAGTCAGTACGGGAGCCTGATTACCGCGCTGGGTCTGGAGAACCTGAACGTGCTCAATTGTGGAGCCTTGGGCCTCGTCTGCAGCAACCCTGACCTGACGCTCAACAGCTCGTTGGTCGACTGGCTGAGTGGGCTGACGGGGGTCCCCACCACCGATGTCACGAAGTACGTCGGCCTTATCAACCCCACTCACACGGTCCTGCCGAATACCGCCACCACCCTGGGCCAGTACCTGCACACCCTTCCGGTCAGCGACACCAACAGCACAACCATGGACAACGCGACGCTGGGCCTGCTGTTCAACCTGACGCCGGGCCAGACCTGGGATCAGTACGTCTCCAACTTCCCGTTCGGTGGGACGCTGCTGGACCCCTCCGGCGAAATCTGGGGCGACCAGACGCTGGGCACCTTGTTGACCAGCTTCCTGCCGGATGACAGCACCCTGACGATCACCGGCGACACCCCGATCACCGACGTCCTCGAGGCCTTCGGCCTGTTCAACTGGTAGCGGAATTTCGCTCTGCCCCTCGGCACCCGGCCATCCGGCCGGGTGCCTTTTTTGTAACCGTCGTACCGCTCGAAATAAGGATGCGCTTGCTTTGCTAGCAATTTGCTAACCGCGCCGTGCGTATTTCGCTCGTAGACCCGCATTCGTTGGTATTTGCAGGCCGTATAATTCATACCGTTTGACCGTTATTCTGGAGGGTTTACGCTATATCGTATTGCGCTGGAACGTAGTCATTCGGCCGGCCTGCAATACCTAGAGAAAGCTGAGTGATTCGTCCTTTCACGGCGGTTAGCGGTTTGGCACTACGGCCCGGCCCACTGATACGGAGTTGCGCTATCTATAGTTCGTGAGCTGGGAAGTTGCTGCTAGCATCAGTTGCTGACGCACGCGAAAGACTTTGGCGGCCAAGTTGACACGAGGCTGAGTACACAATAAGTTAACGTTCGTTGTAAGAAGCACCACCTGATTTAGTTCGATCCCTGAAGGGGGCCTGTTACATGTCCACTCTTTCCATTACCGCGCCGATGGGGACGCGCGGATTCATGACTAAAGCCGGCGCACTTACTGCCGGTACCGCCTTAGCTGGCGCGGCGGTGTTCGGCGGCGTCGCAGTTGCTCCGACGGTTGCCAACGGCATCACCGCGTCGGTGCAGCGCGACTACGTGCTGACGGCCGACTTCCCGACTTTCACCGAGAGCCTGCAGACGCTGCTGGACACCCTCGGCTTCGGCAACATGGGCCAGGTGCTGGGTCTGTTCGGCGACGGCATCAGCACCACCTCGAGCCTCGCTGACCTGCTAGCTGCGCTGAACCCGGACAACGTGTCGCTGGACACGGTCACCGGCGGACTGCTGTCGACCGACCTCACCGCGCTGCTCAACGATGTGCAGCTTCCAATCGGCGGCGGCGCCACCGCCCCCCTGGGCGACGTGCCGATCGATCAGTTGATCGGTGGCTTCATCGGCGGCGCCGGCGCCAACACGAGCATCGGTGACCTGCTCGGCTTCTTCGGCCTGGGTTCCTACGCCGGCCTGCTGGACCTGCCCATGCTCGGCCTGTCGCCCGACGACACGCTGGCCAGCCTGCTCGACAGCATGCTGGGCATCGGCGCCACGACCTCGATCAACGACCTGCTGGACGCGAACGGGATGACCGACGCCACCATCGCGAGCCTGCTGGGCATCACTCCGGACCAGCTCGGCGCCGGATGGGACCAGTTCGTGGACGGCATCACGCTTGGCGGCACCCTGAGCGACCCGGAAGGCACCGGGCACCTGGGCGAGGAGACGTTGAGCGCCTTGCTGACCAGCCTGCTCGGCACCGATGCCACCGCGGTCACCGACTCCACCACGCTGACCGATTTCCTGGGCGACCTGGGCATCTTCAGCATGTTCGGCCTCGGCTGAGTGGAGTAATCCACTAATACGGATAGGGACACATCGGCCACAACCCCCGACGGGTTGTGGCCGATGTGTCGTTGGTGCGCAAGGGGATTCACGCACCCGGCCACCGCTACGGATGCTCGGGGTCGTCGCCGCCGTCGGCGCTGTCGCGCAGCAGTTTCTCCGGGTGGTGATAGCTGTTGGTGCGAGGCTGGCCGCGGTCGAGGTGCGCAGGGGGCAGCGTCTCGATCACCCCGTCGCCGCGCTTGCGGGTACGCCAGCCGCCGGATAGCAGCTGATGGTGCGGACCGCAGCGCAGCGTGAGGTCGTCGATGTCGGTGCGGCCGCTGCGTGCGAAATCGTCGTTGTGGTGCACCTCGGTGAGCAGGGCCGGCACCGGGCACCCGGGATGGGTGCAGCCGCGCTCCTTGGCGTAGAGCACCAAGCGCTGGCCGGGGTTGGCGAGCCGTTTGGCGTGGTACAGCGCGACTTCTTTGGCGCCGTCGTAGATCCGCAAGTAGTGGTGCGCTTCGGAGGCCAGCCGGATCACGTCGCGGAGCGGCAGCCAAGTACCGCCGGCGGTAATCGCCTTGCCCGTCCCGGCGTACAGCTCCGCCAGGCTGACCGAGACGACCACGGTGGCCGGCAGCCCGTGATGGCTGCCCAGCTTGCCAGAGGACAGCAGGTCGGAGCTCATCGCCGCCAGCGCGTCGTGGTTGCGCTGGGCGACCGAGCGGCGGTCATTGTCGATCGCGGCCTGTGATGGGGTGCCGGATAGGCACGGGGTGTCGTCGTCCGGGTTGCACATGCCCGGAGCGGCCCAGTGGGCCAGCACCGCCTCCAGGGCGGCGCGGGCCTTCGGGTCGAGGTGGCCTTTGATCGCGGACATGCCGTCGCGGTCCTGGGGGCCGAGGGTGATGCCGCGTCGTTTGGCGCGTTGCTCTTTGTCGGTGTGGTTGCCGTCGGGGCGCAGGCAGTCGGCGACTCGCTGGGCGAGTTTCGCAAGTTCGTCGGGCCGATGGTGCGCGGCCAAGTCGGTGAGATGCTGCTCGGCTTGGGTCAGCGTTCCCGCATCGATGCTGTCGGGGAGGTAGTCGAACAGGGCGCGGATCACCGCGATGTGCTCGGCCCCGAGTTGCCCTTTCCGTTGGGCGGTGGCCACCGCGGGCAGCACCGGAGCCAGGGGTTCGCCGGTCAAGGCGCGCCGCGGTCCCAGGTCGGCGGCCTCGTCGATGCGGCGCCCGGCCTCCCCGCGGGTGATGCCGAGTTCGTCGGCGAGCTCCCAGCGAGGTTTGCCGCCCAGTTCGGCGGGGTCGGTGGCGGCGACTTGGTTGACCAGCGGGTGCTCCACCGCGGGCAGCTGGCGGCGCAGCGTCTCGCAACGCCGTAGCAGTGCCAGGCATTCGCGTGGGGTCAGTGCCGAGAAGTCCAGGTCCAGGGCCCGATCCAGATCGGCCGAAAGAGCGTCGAACACCTCGACGATTTCTTCCCGATCACTCGAACACATGTGCTAATTCTAGCGATACGCACCGACAAGCGCAGAATCTATCCACAGGCAAAACCGAAGTGACGCAAGTGATTACAGTGAATAACGAGACCTACGGGATACACTCGCCGGCAAGCGCCGCAAGCGCCGCAAGCACCGGCAGTACCCGCACCCCGAGGAACCCCCGCGATGACCCGCACCAGGCGTGCCGCCCCGCTTCCCGTGCGTGACGGCCTGGGCCCGGCCCGGCTGCGGCTACACGGCGGGCCGGTGGCCGCCGAGCTGCGGGCCCGGTGCGGCCCGGCCGCGGCGGCCAAGGTCACCGCCGGGCAGGTGCTGACCGCTGACGGCGCGGTGGTCGATGAGACGACGGTGCTGCCGGCCGGCGCCGCTATCTTCTGGTACCGGGAACTGCCCGACGAGGTGCCGGTGCCCTTCGATATCCCGGTGCTGTTCCGCGACGAGGACCTGGTGGTGGTCGATAAGCCGCACTTTCTGGCAACCATGCCGCGGGGGCGTCATGTGGCTCAGACCGCGCTGGTGCGGCTGCGCCGTGAGCTGGGCATTCCCGAGCTGAGCCCGGCGCACCGGCTGGACCGGCTCACCGCCGGGGTCTTGCTGTTCACCACCCGCCGCGAGCTGCGCGGGCCCTACCAGACGCTGTTCGCCCGCGGCGCGGTGCGCAAGCAGTACCTGGCCCGTTCCTCGGCGCCGCCGGTGGGCGATTTCCCACGATTGGTGCGCAGCCGGATCGTCAAACGGCGCGGCTGCCTGCAGGCCCGCGAGGAACCCGGCGAGCCCAACGCCGAGACACTGGTCGAAGCGCTGGGTAGCGGCTGCTACCGGCTGACGCCGCGCACCGGCCGCACCCACCAGTTGCGGGTGCACCTGGCCTCGCTGGGCCTGCCGATCGACGGTGATCCGCTGTACCCCGACGTCATCGAGGTCGCTCCCGACGACTTCTCCACTCCGCTGCAGCTGCTGGCGCACCGGCTCGAGTTCGACGACCCGTTCACCGGGCGTCCGCGTCGCTTTGTCAGCGGCCGCGCGTTTCGGCCCTGAGCCTGCCGGGTACAGGAAGGCACGACGAACCAGAGGGGAGTCTCATTCTGATGAACGCACAAGGCAGGATGGCGATCGCAGTGCTCGGCAGCGCAGCGGCGCTGGTGGCAGCGGGTTGTAGCGGAACCAAAGAAGAAAGCCCGACCAGCACGACCACCACCACCACGATCGAGATGACCACCACGATGGAGACCACGCCGATGGAGCCGGCACCCGGCGAGCCCGGCGGTCCGAACGGTGGCGGCGGCCCCGGTGGCGGCGGCGGTGAGATCCCCGGCGGCCCGACCGGTGGCGGTGGCCCCGGTGGCGGCGGCGGCCAGATCCCGGGCGGCCCGACCGGTGGCGGTGGCCCCGGCGGTGGCGGCGGCCAGATCCCGGGCGGCCCGACCGGTGGCGGCGGCCCCGGCGGCGGTGGCGGCCAGATCCCGGGCGGACCCACCGGCTGGGGCGGCCCCGGCGGTGGCGGCGGCTGCCTGCCCGGTGTGGGCTGCGGCGGCTGGCCGTGATCGGTCACCGACACTAAGAACGTCGCGATCGGCTCGTCGACGGCGCCCAGCGCCTTCGGCGAGCCTTTCGCTGCTCGAGCCGGCCCGCAGTGAGGCCCGCGACGACGAGCGTCTCGGCCGGTCTCCCGACAGCCGAAAGCCGGCCAGCGGCAATGCTGGCCGGCTTCGGTGGGCGGTCAGTGCCCGGGAGCTCCCGGTGGGCCGACAGGTCCGACCGGTCCCGGAACGCCCGGTCCACCCGGAGGCCCGGGCGCGCCCGGAGGCCCGATTGGTCCACCCGGAGGCCCGACCGGTCCCGGTGCACCCGGCCCACCCGGAGGCCCGACGGCACCCGGTCCACCCGGAGGCCCGACGGCGCCCGGTGCCCCGGGCGGGCCGATGGCACCCGGTCCGCCAGGCGGGCCGACGTTACCGGGAGGTCCGGGAGGTCCCGGGGGACCAGGAGGCCCCGGCGGTCCGGGCGGCGGAGGCGCTTGGGGTAAGAAGCTGGTGACCTGCGTGGCGACACCGGGTTCCGTTGCGCCCGCAAGGGGCGACAGGCCCACGGCGGCGACGATCCCGCCGGCGGCCAGCCCAGCCACGCTCACGCCGATCAGCGCGTGTCTGTTGTTCATCATTTTCCGATTCCTTAGCTCGATTGCTTCGGACATCAGGGCGGGTACCCGGCTTCCCCGAGCAGCGAAACCACCCGGGACAAATCCACGCTCACCAGGGAAGAAGTCACCGTTGACACGAAGGGCACCAGAAGCTGATGCGCTCACCGGTGCGGTCGCACTGGATGGGAGATCCGCAGCGCCGGCACGGTTTGCCGGCCCGGCCGTACACCCACAGCTGCCGGCCCGGACGGGTGTCGCCGGTGGTGCAGCGCGACCACCGCAGCCGATTCGCCCACAGCATGTCGTGGGCCCGCGCCACCACGCGGGCCGGATCCGCCAGGGCAGCAACCGGGGCTGTCGGTAACCGGCCGGCGACGAAGCACAATTCGTTGCAGTAGACGTTGCCGATCCCGGCCAGCACGGTCTGATCCAGCAGGGCCGCCGCCAGCGGACGTTGCGGGTCGGCCATCAAGTTGGCCACGGCGCTGCCGGGATCCCAGTCGGCGCCAAGCAGATCCGGGCCCAAGTGCGCAACGGCCTGCTCGTCGCGGTCGCGGTCCAGCACCTCCAGTACCCCCAGGTCGATCCCCAGGGCGCGAATGTGGCCTGTCTCCAGAATGATTCGCACGCGGTGGTCGAGTGGTCCACGCGCGATCCGCCAAGCGCCCTCCATCTTCAGGTGCGAGTGAACGCTGGCGCGTTCGGTGCGGATGAACAGGTGCTTGCCGCGGCTGATCACTTCGTCCACCCGCTGACCGCTCAGGTCCACTCCCGCGTAGCGGGGCACCCGGATGTCGCAGCGGGTCAACGTCTTTCCCGTCAGTGCCGCATCGAGCACGGCCGCGGTGTGGAAGACGGTGTCACCTTCGGGCATCAGCGCAGCCGCAGTCCGCGCGGAGTGCGGGAGAACCCCGCCTCGGTCAGCGCGGCCAGCGTCGGCGAATCACGCAGCTCCAGCACCGGGGTGCCGTCCGCCCGCTCGACCAGGGTCCCGTCGACCCGGCGCTCGGCGATCAGCCCGGCCAGCGCCCCGGCGGCGGCCCGCTGGACCTCGGCCGCATCGTCGCCGGTGGCGAAGTTGAGCAGCGACCGGCCGCCACGTTCGACGAACCACACCAGTTCGCCGTCGACCAGCACCACCAGCGCGCCCGCCTTGCGGCCCGGCCGGGCGGTACCGGGATGCGCCGGCCAGCTCAACGCCGCCCCGTAGGGATTGGCCGGGTCGGCGGCGGCCAGCGCCACCGCGTGATACTCCGGGCGGGCCGGGTCGACGCCGTCGAGGTAGCCGCGCAGCCGGTCCACCGTCGAGGCGAGGGCGAACTGGGCAGCCCCCAGCGATTCGATGAAATAACCGCGCTGGCAGCGCCCGGCCTCTTCGAACGCGCTGAGCACCTTGTACAGGGCGGCGAACCCGCCCGGCACCGCTTCGGCGGCCACCGCGCCGCGGGTCAGCACGCCGTAGCGGTGCAGCAGCAGCTCGGCGGTGTGGTGGGCGCGTACGGTGGAATCCTCTTGCGGCGCAGGCAGTCTCGACCAACGTCCGGCTACGGCCGGGTCGGCGGCCCGGGCGGAAGCGTGGGCGACGCTGTAGCGGCTCAGCCGGGGTGGGCGCTTGGCGCGGTGCGCCGGGGTGGAACGCCGGGTGCCGCCCAGCACCGCGCGGATCGGGGCGAAGGTGTCACCGGTAACCCAGCCCGCCCAGATCAGCTCCCACAGCGCGGCTTTCAGCGCTTTGGGGTCAGCTTCGCTACTGCCGTCGCCGAGCTGCCGAAAGAAGAACGCCCCACCACCGTCGAGCGCGTCCAAGATCTGCCGGTGCGCGTCATCGAAGTCGAGCGGCGCGCCGGGGGCCAGCGTCAACGGCGCCGAATCCGCGGTATGGAAGGTAATCCAGCCGTCGGCGGCCGGCGCGTTGCCGGCCGGGGCGCCGGCGCCCGCCCACAGCACCTCCCCGGAGGCGAGCAACTCGTCGAGCATGGCCGGGGAGTAGTCGCGCACCCGCGAACCCAGCACCAGCGGCTCGACCGCCGAAGCCGGCAGCGGCACACCCGCCAGCTGCTCGATCACCCCGGCCAGCCCGTCAAGACCGGATGCGGTGCCTCGGGCGCCTATCTGCTGCCAGGCCGGCAGGAACCGCCCGTAGGCGGCCGGGGACACCGGCTCGATCGCCGAGCGCAGTGCGGCCAGCGACCGGCGCCGCAGAATCCGCAAAACCTCGGCGTCGCACCACTGCTCGCCCGGGGAGTCCGGGAAGTCGGCGAACTCCCCACGCACCACCCGCCCGTCGGCGGCCAGCCGGCCCAACGCATCGGCGGCCACCCGGGTGCCCAGCCCGAACCGCTCGGCGGCCTGCCCGGTGGTGAAGGGTCCGTGGGTGCGGGCGAAGCGGCCCAGCAGCTCACCCAGCGGGTCGGCGACCGGCTCGGTGAAACCCGCCGGAACCCCGGGGGGCACCGCCACCCCGATCCCGTCGCGCAACCGGCCGATGTCCTCGATGGCGATCCACCAGCTGCGCCCGGCGAACGACACCGCCAGCACCCTGCGGGCGGCCAGCAGATGCTCCAGCCAACCGCTCACATCATGGTCGCCGGCCCGTGCCGCGACCTCCTCGCCGGTGAGCGGGCCCAGTAGCCGCAGCAGATCCGCCACCCCCTCGGCGTCGCGGGCGGCCTTCTCCGGGCTCAGGTGCTGCAACTGGCGGGCGGTGGCGGCAACGACGTCGGGGTCGAGCAACTCGCGCAGCTCCACCCGGCCCAGCAGTTGCGCCAGCAGGGTCGGATCCAGCGACAGTGCGGCCGCGCGCCGCTCGGCCAGCGGGCTGTCGCCCTCGTACATGAACGCCCCGACGTAGCCGAACAACAGCGACGCCGCGAACGGCGACGGGGTGGCCGTCTCGACCTGCAGCACCCGCACCCGGCGCTGCGCGATCCGCGCCATCAGATCGGTCAGTGCCGGGACGTCGTAGACGTCCTGCAGGCATTCCCGCACGGTCTCCAGCACGATCGGGAACGCGGGGTAGCGGCGGGCCACATCGAGCAATTGGGCGGCGCGCTGGCGTTGCTGCCATAACGGGGTGCGGCGGCCCGGGTGCCGGCGCGGCAACAGCAGCGCCCGCGCCGCGCATTCGCGGAACCGGCTGGCGAACAGCGCCGAGCCGCCCACCTCGGCGGTGACGATCGGCTCGATCTCGTCGGCGTCGAAGACGAACAGGTCTGCTCCGGGCGCCTCGGAGTCCAGGGCGTCGGGCAGCCGCACCACGATGCCGTCGTCGGAGGCGGTCGGTTTCTCGTCGATGCCGTACCGTTCGTGCAGCCGCCGGCCCACCGCCAGCGCCAGCGGTCCGTGCACCCGCAGCCCGTAGGGGGAGTGCAGCACCACCCGCCAATCGCCGAGCTCGTCGCGGAACCGCTCCACCAACAGGGTGGTGTCGGTGGGAACCGTCCCGGTGGCGGTGCGCTGGTCATCGAGCAGCCGCCACAGGTTGTCGGCCGCGTAGTCGTCGAAACCCAAACCAGCGCAGCGCTTGTCGAGTGCCGGGCGGTCGAGTCCGGCCAACTCGCCGGTGAACCTCCCGAGCGCGGCGCCGAGTTCGGCCGGGCGACCGACGCCGTCGCCGTGCCAGAACGGCAGCCGGCCGGGCTGGCCGGGCGCCGGTGCCACCAGCACCCGATCGTGGGTGATCTCGGTGATGCGCCAGCTGGTGGCGCCCAACGAGATTACGTCGCCGGGCCGCGATTCATAGACCATCTCCTCGTCGAGTTCGCCTACCCGCGAAGGTTTCTGCGTTCCGGCCAGATACACCGCGAACAACCCGCGGTCCGGGATGGCGCCCCCGGAGGTTACGGCCAGCCGCTGGGCGCCGGGCCGGCCGGTCAGGGTGCCGGTGTCGCGGTCGTAGACCAGCCGGGGCCGCAGCTCGGCGAATTCGGTCGAGGGGTATTTGCCGGAGAGCAGGTCCAGGGTGGCCTCGAATACGCTGCGCGGCAACGTCGCGAACGGGGCGCTGCGTCGCACCGTGTCGAACCAGGCCTCGGCGTCCAGCGGCTCCAGCGCGGCCGCGGCCACCGTGTGCTGGGCCAGGATGTCCAGCGGATTGGCCGGCACCGTCAATGTCTCGATCTGACCGGCCAGCATCCGCTGCACCGCGTTGGCGCAGCCGATCAGATCGGTGCGGTGTTTGGGGATCAAAACGCCCCGCGAGATTTCGCCGACCTGATGCCCGGCTCGCCCGATGCGCTGCAGGCCGCTGGCCACCGACGGCGGCGCCTCGATCTGGACGACCAGGTCGACGGAGCCCATGTCGATGCCCAGTTCCAGGCTCGAGGTGGCCACCACCGCGCGCAACCGCCCGCTTTTGAGGTCTTCCTCGACGGCGGCGCGGGTCTCCTTGGACACCGATCCGTGATGGGCGCGCGCCAACGGTGCGCCCGGGTCGTCGCAGCGTTCGGCGTGAATCTCGTTGAGCCGCGCGGTCAGTCGCTCGGACAGTCGCCGCGAGTTGGCGAACACGATCGAGGAGTGATGCGCCTCGATCAGGTCGACGATGCGCTCTTCGACCTGCGGCCAGATGGTGCCCTCGGCGGGGCTGGCCATATCGGGCACCGGCACCTGCACCGTCAGCTCGAACGTCTTGGCCGCCGGCGGCGCCACGATCCGGGTCGGGGACTGTCCGGACAGGAACCGGGCGACCTCCTCGGCAGGACGCACGGTCGCGCTCAACCCGATGCGCTGCGCCGGAGAGGCCAGCATCGCATCGAGGCGCTCCAGCGACAACGCCAGGTGGCTGCCGCGTTTGGTCCCGGCCACCGCGTGCACCTCGTCGACGATCACGGTCTGCACCCCGGTCAGCGCCTCCCGTGCCGCCGACGTCAGCATCAAAAACAGCGATTCGGGGGTGGTGATCAGGATGTCGGGGGGCTTGGCGACGAGCTCACGGCGCCGGGCGGCGGGGGTGTCGCCGGAGCGGACCCCGACGGTGATGGCCGGCGCGGGCAGGCCGCGGTGCGCCGCGATGCGACCGATGCCGGCCAGCGGGGTGCGCAGGTTGCGCTCCACGTCGACCGCCAGCGCCTTGAGCGGCGACACGTAGAGCACCCGGGTGCCCGCAGCTATCGGGCCCGGCTCTGCGGCCAGCCGGTCCAGCGCCCACAGGAACGCCGCCAGCGTCTTGCCGGAACCGGTCGGCGCGACGACCAGCGTGTTGTGCCCGTCGGCAATCGCCGACCAGGCCTGCTCCTGGGCGGTGGTGGGCGCGGTGAAGGTGCCGTTGAACCAGTCCCGGGTCAGTGCTGAGAACCGGGCCAGCGGGGTGGCGGGTTCGCGGCTCACCCCGCCATGGTGCCAATTTCCCGGCCGCGCTGCCGGGCGGTGCGGTTTTGCGCAGGCCCGCGACGGGTATCCCGCGACCCTGTGGTGGCGGTGACCGGGGGGCCAGCATGACCATGCTCGACGACAAGACGGCGACGGTAGTGCCGATATTCGCCGATGCGACACCGGCGCCGCCGGGGGCGTTGGCCCTGGAGGCGCCGCCCCGGGACTGGACCTGGCTCAACTGGGCGCTGTCGCTGATGACCGCACCGGCCGCGGCGCTGTTGATGGGATTCGCGCTGTCCCGGGTGGCGGGCACCGCCCTGCACACGAACGGGTCGCTGTTCAGCCTGTTCTACCACGGGGCGGCCGGTGTCGCGGCGACGACGCTGTTTCTCGCGTTCTTCTTTGCCACGACACGCCGCCGGGGGATCGCGGTCTGGGCGTGCGGCTGGACCCTGCTGATGGCCGACCTGGTCGTGCTGGTTTCGGTCTTCTAATGCGTCCTTCTAATGCGTCGGGCCCGGCGGCCTGACTCACTCCTCGACGTTGTAGAACGACTCCCCGTCTTCGGGGCTGCCGGAGACCTGGGCGCGATGCCGCCCGCCCCCGGTCGATTCCCTGACGTATACACATCTGACCCTGACGACGATAAGGGTACTGTAGATTCGAGGAGTGAGAT